>NZ_JBFBBA010000003.1:0-281733 GCF_040682455.1 Streptomyces sp. NPDC051183 | reverse complement strand
TACAGCGTGGTGCTCCTGGACGAGGTCGAGAAGGCCCACCCGGAGGTCTTCGACGTCCTGCTCCAGGTCCTCGACGACGGCCGCCTCACCGACGGGCAGGGCCGGACGGTGGACTTCCGCAACACCATCCTGATCCTGACCTCCAACCTCGGAAGCCAGTACCTCGTCGACCGGTCGACATCGGTGGAGGACAAGCACACGCAAGTCATGGAGGTGGTCCGCTCGTCCTTCAAGCCGGAGTTTCTCAACCGCCTCGACGACCTCGTCGTCTTCTCCGCCCTGAGCAGGGACGAGCTGGCCCACATCGCCGAGCTCCAGATAGCAGGACTGGCCCGGCGGCTGGCCGACCGCCGCCTGACGCTGGACGTCACCCCCGAGGCCCTGGCCTGGCTCGCCGACAAGGGCAACGACCCCGCCTACGGGGCCCGGCCCCTGCGGCGCCTGATCCAGACGGCCATCGGCGACCGCCTCGCCAAGGAGATCCTCTCCGGCGAGGTCAAGGACGGCGACACCGTACGGGTCCACGCCGACGACGATCACCTGCTGATGGGAGCGAGGAGCGAAGCGGAGATGCCGCAGGCCTGAGGATCGCGGCGGGCCGCGCCGCGCCGCGCCGGGCCGGGATCAGACCTCGTACACGGGGGTGTTCCTGGCCCAGCGGGCCGCCTTCGTGCTGGTCCCGGCAGCGGTACTCGTCCCGGCGTCGGTGGTCATCGGCGGTACCAGCGCGCTGGGGATGACGTACTCCAGCTCCGCCGAGGCCCCGCCCCCGGCGCCGGCCTGCGGGCTGATGGTGTGCTCCTTGTGCGGCTTCCCCCGGGCCCACAACGCAAGGGCGTTGGGCTTCTTGTCCCATTCGACGCGGATGCGGACCGTCGCGCGGTTCCCGTACTGGAGCGCCCCCTCGCCGTACGACAGGGTGTCCGTCCGCTCCTGCCCCAGACTGCTGGTGTGGCCTTTTGCCCTCTCCCGCTTGTACGCGACCCCCGCCGTCGCGTTGCCGCCCAGCTGCTGGAGGCCCATCAGGGTGCCCGCGGTGCCGGTCGCGGAGAAGGTGGGCCCGGTGGTGAGGGTGTTGCTGTCGGCCAGGGAGCCCGTCGCCTTGTGAGCCGTGCCGACGGTGGCGTTCGGCAGGGAGACGGGCCCCGACGGACGGCCTTCGGGCAGCAGCGAGATCCATACCCGGCAGTCGTAGTTCCAGGTGTGGTTGCTGCCCGTCAGGTGCGCCAGCAGCTTCGCGCTGCGCCCGATGAAACTCGTCCCGAGGGCGATGAGGTGCTGCCCCGAGAGCACCTGCTCCAGCAGGTCGAAGTTCCGCGGGGTACGCAGGGCCTCGGGAAGCTTGGCGTGGACCTGCGCGAAGAGCTCGGTGTCGACGTGCAGGCTGCGGACCTGGCTGCTGAGGGGGAGGGGTAGGGGTTGTGGCTCGGGCTGGGGTATTGCGCGTGCGGGGGCACGAAAGGCCCTCCGGTTTTGCCGGGCACGCTCGAATGGGGTGCTGTAAACGGATCCGGGCATCGGTCACCACCGCACGGTCGACGTTTTCACACTGGTTGTGAGCAGTGTGGCACGGCAATCCGGCGTGCCGGATGGGACGAAAGTCCCGAAGGAGCAGACCCGGGAGGGGGATGACATCGACACTAGGCCAGGAAAAAGACGAAGACTGCACGAATCGGCCTTCATTCGCTTTTCTTACGGCCTTTTTAAGGGTGAGCTGAAGCGGGGTTAGGGAAAGGGGCGGACCAGCCGTTAAGTGGAGGCCTTCGGCCTCCGGCTGCCCCACACTCGGACGATCCGCCCCTTCCCCTGCCCCTTCCCTTGCCCCTTCACGCTCCGTGGGACCCTTCGTGAACCTGAAGAAGTGCGGCACCCTCCTGGGATCCGCCCTCGTCGTCTCCGGCCTGCTCGGCGACCCTCCGGCCGACGGCATCGACGACGAAGCCCGGCTCAAAGCGCTCGACGCCCACCTCCCCGAGTCCGGTGGGTCCGACGACTCCGGCTCAGGTGGTCGTGACCGTGGCGCGCGCCGGGGTGGAGCGAGAGCGCTGGAGCGCGGGACGACGCCGGGTCCGGGCGGGCTCCTTGACGCTCTGTGAGCGCGTGAGGGGGTTGATCTCGTGCCACGCGGCGTGCTCGCGGGCCGCCCCCGGCGCCCAGCCGACCGAGCCGTCGTACCACGGCCCGACCGTCCACTCCGTACGGGTGCCCGCGGGGACCACCGTCCCGCCGGGGCCCTGCCTCGTCCTGCGGCCGAAGTACCTCTGGCGGAACGAGCGCTGAGTCGCCGGCGCCGTCTGCATGGCCGCCTGCGCCATGGCGTCTCCCGCGTGCTCCCAGGAGTACTCCGCGAGGTAGCCGTAGAGCGTACGGGCCTCGTCCCACCGGCCGGACAGGTCCTGCCGGAGTCCCTCAAGGGCTTCGGCCCAGGCCTCGGGCACCGACTCGCCCTCATGGACGCGGACCACGCAGTTCCCGCCGCCCGGAGCCTTGTCGAAGAACCCGGCGGCGCCGCTCTCCGCGTTGACCAGTACGGGTATGCCGCGCCCGGCCGCCTCCGTGGCCACCAGTCCGAACCCTTCGTGCAGCGACGGCATGATCACCGCGTCCGCACGCTCACGGTCCTTGACGAGGTCGTCCGGATTCTTGGTGAAGGGCAGCAGCGTCACATTGCCTTCGGCGCCGTACTCCTTCACCTTGGCCACCCACTTCTGGTGCTCCGCGGGCTCCTTGACCGGATCGGGCCCTCCCCGGACCGTCAGGTGAAAAGTCGCTCCATGACGCTGCTTCAGGATCCCCATGGTGCGGATCGCGTTGTCGACGCCCTTGATCTCGTCCGTGGCCCGTCCCGGCAGGAGGAGGTCGACCCGCTCGGCACCGCCGTGCGGCCCCGCGATCAGTTCACCGATCTCCGTACCGGGTACGAACTCGTGCAGCCCCGGCACGTGCAGCACCTGATCGGACAGGCGCTCGCACTCGGCTGTGAGCAGCGCCCCCACACCCGTCACGAGGTCGGCCCGGTGCATGATCCTGCGCTCGGAAACGGCGTTCCTGGCGCCCTTCTCCCACCGGTTCTTGATCTTGTCCAGCCGCACGGGGCTGGTGTGCAGGAAGTGGATCAGCCGGGCGTCCGGGAACCACTGCTCCCGGATCGACTTGGCCGCCGGTCCCGAGAATCGGGAGTGGCCGATGACCAGTTGGAACGGTTCGTCTCCGGGCGCGAGTAGCCCGTACCCTGCCGGACTGCCCTTCACGAGGCTCTCCAGCGCTTCGCGCGGCTCGCGGCCGGGGGTGAAATCCGGAACGTTGACGATCCGCGTGTCGCCGTGCTGCCGACCCATGCTCGCGGCGTCGTACCGGTCGTCCGGGTCGACCGTCAGCAGTGTCACGTCGTGGCGCTGCGCCAGGCCCTTGCACAGCTCCATGTTGAACACCGGTACCCCGCCCAGGCCCAGTCCGCTGACGTCGGACAGGACCAGGATCCGCAATCGGGGCTGGTCCGGTTTGGTGGTCTCCACCTGCATGTTCGTCCTCTCCGGTCATGAGGCCGCACACCCCCTCCCGAGGAGAATGAAGCCCATGAGTGTATGTGACTCTCCATCAGCATCACTGGAGGTACGGGTCGGAATCCATGGACCAATGGCCCTAAAGGCCATGAACCGGGTCTCAGGTGGCGTTCCGGCCAAAGAAACGGACAGCCACCGTCTCTGTTCCGCGGATGCCTTGCACCGAACTGCCGTGGATGAACAGGCAAACGCGCCACGCCACCTGATGGATCGACGGCTGCATGTGGTGGCGTGAAGCAGCCCGGCTCCCTGTGAACACCTGGTTCCCGTTGCTACAGATGGGGCGACGATCACCAAGAACCAGAACCAGGAAGGTGCCCGAGATGTCGTCGAAGACGTCCACGTCCACGCCCGTACCCACCTCCACCTCCACCCCCACCCGGCCCGTCAACCGCGGCCTCCCGCCCCCCTCGTGGGAGGTGCGCGCCCTGCCGGCCGACCACTGGCCGTCGTTCTACGCCGCGGTGCTCGGCGCGTTCCACGAGACCGAACCGCAAGAGGCCACCGAGCTGTGGCGAACCCTCGCCGAGCCGCAGCGCTGCGTGGTCGTCCAGGACCGCGGCGCCATCATCGGCACCGCCGGGGCCTTCTCCTTCCGCATGACCGTCCCCGGCGGACAGCTCGTGGACACCGCCGGGGTGACCATGGTCAGCGTCCAGCCGACCCACCGACGGCGCGGTGTCCTCAGCACCCTGATGCGCCATCAGCTGGAGTCGCTCCAGCGCCAGGGCCAGCCGCTCGCGGTACTGACCGCTTCCGAGGCGCCGATCTACGGGCGGTTCGGCTACGGGGTCGCGGCCCGGCAGCTCTCCCTGGACATCGCCTCCCGCCGGGTCCGGATCCCCGCCCGGTCCGGCAGTGACGGTGCCGGCGGCGCCGATGTGGAGCTGACCGTGGAGGACCCGTACAAGGCCCTCGACGCCTGCGAGGAGTTCTACGCGCGTCAGGTCCCGCTGCGCCCGGGCATGCTGACCCGCGCCGACGGCTGGGAGCTGCTGCCGCTGCTCGACCCGCCCGCCTGGCGCCACGGCGCGTCCCCGCTCGAATGCGTCGTCGCCCGGGTCGACGGTGAAGTCGTCGGCTACGCCCGCTACGCGGTCGCCGTCGACTGGTCCCGCACCAACACGGCCGAAGGCACCGTACGGGTACGCGACATCGAGGCCCGCGACCCGCACGCCTACGCCACGCTGTGGCGCTTCCTGCTGGAGACCGACCTCACCTCCAGGGTGATCGCCCCGAACAGGCCCGTGGACGAACCGTTCCTGCACCTGGTGTCGGACGTCCGCCACTGCACGCCCACGGTGCTTGACAGCCTGTACGTGCGCGTGGTGGACGCCCCCGTCGCGCTGACCGCCCGCGCGTACGCCACCGAGATCGACCTGGTCCTGGAGATCGAGGACGTCCTGGCGCCCTGGAACCAGGGTCGTTGGCGGCTCACCGGGGACGCCTCCGGGGCGGTGTGCACCCGTACCTACGACGCCCCCGACCTCACCCTGGACGCCTCCGCGCTCGGCTCGGCGTACCTGGGCGGCGTCACCCTCACCGAACTGGCCGGCGCGGGCCGGGTCCGTGAGCACCGGCCCGGCGCGCTCACCGCCGCGACGACCGCCTTCGCCTCGGCCGCGGCCCCCTGGCTGCCGTACGCCTTCTGCCGCTCGCTGCTGCCGCGGCTGTGACTCCGGGGCCCGTCCTCCCCCCGGAGGACGGGCCCGCCCGCCGAGTCCTTCTTCCGTGGCTCCGCTACTGCGGCTTCGGGCCCTTCATCAGCTTGCTGAGCTGCTCCAGGGGGCCTTCCTTCATGCCCCGGACGTAGTCCCAGCCGTTGTGGTCGCCACCCTGGATCTCGTGGATCGAGACCTTGATCGGGCCCTTGCCGAACTGCTGCTGGAACTTCTCCATCCGCTCGCGACCGCCCTCCTTGGTGCCGTACTGGAAGAGGACGTTCACCTCGGGGCCCTTGTCGTTGATCAGCTTCGGGGCGAGCTTCTCGGGGTTGTTCGCGTCCATTTCCGCCTGGTGGCCCTTCCAGAGCGGGGAGTCCGGGACGATCTCGCCGCCGTTGGCGAGGACGGCCCGGAAGCGGTCCGGCTTCTGCAGGAGCTGCTTGAGGCCGACGAAGGCGCCGGAGGAGTTGCCCATGAAGGCCCAGCCGTCACGGGACTTGTAGGTACGGAAGTTGGCCCGGGCGAGGTCGGGTATGTCCTCGCCGATCCAGGTGCCCATCTTGGCCTGGCCCGGGATGTCGGAGCCGTCGTAGTAGAACTTGTTGTCCGGGTTGAGGATCGGCATGACCAGGATGAACGGGAGGCTCTTGCCGGCCGAGGCGCCCTCGGAGATGGCCTTCTGCAGACCCAGCTGCGGCATGGTCGCCCAGTAGTTGTCGGCGTTCCCGTTGCCCCCGGGCAGCGCGATCATGACCGGGAAGGCGCTCTTCGCGTACTCCGGCCGGTCGTACTCCTTGGGCGTCCACACCCAGACGCTGCCCTCGAAGCCGGACTTGGCGCCCTTCACCCGGGCCTTGGATATGCGGGTGCCGTCGTCCAGCTTGACCGTCTGCTTGAAGTCGGCGAACGGTCCGGCGGGGAGCGACACGTCGGGGTCCGCGCTCGGCGTCGGGGCCTGCTTCCCGCCGCCGGCCGCCTTGTCCTTGCCCGTGTCCGCCGCGGCGGGGGGCTTCGCGTAACTGACGGACTCGCCGTTCCCGTCGAACCAGTCCGTCTTCCAGAAGACCAATCCGGCGCCGGCCCCGGCGAGCAGGGCAACGGCCACCGCGGAGCCGATCCACACCTTCTTACGGGATCGCGTGGGCGGCTGCGGCTGCGGGTACTCGTGCACGAACGTCGCTCCGAACAGTTGCGGCTGCCCTCAGGGGCAGAACGGTTTGGTTCCTCGCTCCCTCTGATGCGTTTCGCGACCTTTAAGGTTGCAAAAATATGCAAAAAGATGTCGTTTCGGTTTCAAATTCCCGGCAGGTTCAGCACCAGATCGGGGCGGCGGCGCACCTCGGAGGTGTCGGCCGCGGCCAGCAGGTCCGCGACCGGGCCCGCTCCCGCGAGGACCGCTGCAGGTTCGAGGCAGTGCCAGGGAGCCAGGACCCGGGCGCGCGCGTGGGCCCGCGGATGCGGGAGCGTCAGGTCCGGGTCGTCGCAGACCAGGGCGGCGTACCCCACGAGATCGGCGTCGATGGTGTCCGGCCCGACCCGGTCCCCGCGACGCCGCTGGAAGGCCTCCTCTACGGCCTGGCAGCGATCGAGCAGGGTGGCCGGCGCCAGCACGGTGCGCACCAGCGCGACTGCACTGAGCACGGCGGAAGCCGGTCCGCTCCCGCCGCACGGCGCCTCGTAGACGGGGGAGACGGCCTCGACGACGAGCCCCGGGGTGTCGCCGAAAGCGTCGACTGCACCCTGGAGCGTCTCCATCCGGTTGCCGAGACACGCGCCGAGGGCGATCACGGCCGACTCGCTCCGCACGTAGTACATCGATGACTCCGGGATGTGGTGGAAGTGGCTGTCCGCCCGATTGTGGCCATGCAGAACGGCCCACCGGGTCGGCCGTCGGGATACGTCCTGTCGCCGAAAGGATGATCTTCGGCGCTGGGGCCTTTGGACGGCTCACTTGAAGGTGACGTCCGAGCAGGAGTAGAAGGCCTCCTCGCTCTGGAAGGATCCGTCGGGCTTCTTGAGGCCGTGCCAGATCGTGTAGATCATGTGCTTGCCCTTCTTCTCCGGCAGCTGAGCCGTGAAGTTGAACATCTTGCTCCCGAGGAACCCCGGGGCCGCCGCGACGGCCGCGGTGTTGTCGGCGCTGAGGAAGGGGGTGTCCTCCAGGTCCGACCACTTCAGCGGTTTCGTCGGGTCGTAGCCGTCCTTGGTCGCGTACATCTCCATGCGGTACGGGTTGTGCAGCGCGCTGATGTCATAGCGCAGGGTGTACTCCTGGCCGCTCGGCAGCGTCGTCGAGGGGAAGTCGGCGCGCGGCAGGTCCAGGCCCGCGAACTGCGCGTTGTTCGCGCTGCACAGCTTGCCGTCGGGGATGACGGCGCGGTGCTGCGGGGAGGACGTGGGGGTGGTGTGGTCCATGGCGCGGCCCTGGACGATGGACTTCCAGTCGCCGAGCTGGCCCGTGCTGATGTCCTTCGCGGCCCGGCAGGCCGGGTTCTTCGGGTTCCAGCCGTCCTTGGCGCAGACGACGGCGCGCCCGGCGGGGTCGCCGGTGGCGCCGTGCGCGGCGGCCGGGCCGGCGGCGAGGGTGGTCAGGGCCAGCGGGACGGCCCCGAAGGCGGCGGTGAGGACCGCGAGGCGGCGTCGGGTGGTCATGGCGGGATGCTCCTTGGCGGCGCGGTGGCGGGTGGGGGAGGGAAATGGGGAATACGGCCCGGGCGGACCGTCAGCGGCCGGTGGTGACGGTCTTCTCCTCGGAGAACGCGCTCCACTTGCCGTCGCCGAGCTTCGCCCGGATCTTCACCTTGAAGGTCCTGCCCGCCTTGTCCCCGACCAGGACCTCACGGGTGGCCGTACCGGACGGGATCGGCATCACCGGGTCGCCGGTGCCCCACATGAACGTCTGGGCGGGCTTGCCGTCCAGGTACACCTGGTACGTGCCGATCTGGCCCTGCCCAGTCGGCACGGACCACTTCAGGTTCAGGTAGTGCTGCGTGACGTTGCCGTTATGCTTGCTGCTCGCGGACGCCGTCAGGCCCCCCGGGGCGTTGCCGCCTCCGCCGCCCCCGTCGGGCGCCTTGTCGGTCCGTACGGCGGCCTCGTCGGTCGGCGCGGACTCCTTGCCCGCGGAATTCACCGCCGTCACCCGGAACTTGTACGCCGTGTCCGGGCTCAGGCCGCCCACCGTGGCGGTCGTGGCGCCGGCGTCCACGTCCTGCACCTTGGCGCCGTCGCGGTAGATCCGGTACCCGGTGACCCCGGCCGGGTCCCCGTCCCCGTCCTTGCCGGTCTGCCAGGTCAGGGAGGCCTGGTAGGGGCCGGACGCCTTGCCGTCGAGCTTCTTCGGGATGGTCGGGGCGGGACGGCCGGGGTCCGGGGCCTTCTTCGTCTTCAGCTGGATCTCCTTGCTGAAGGCGGAGGTCTTCCCGGACTCGGTGACCGCACGGACCTTGAACTTGTACGCCGTGTCCGGCGTCAGCCCCTCCACGTTCGTCATGGAGATGTCGCCCCCGACGGTCTTGACGGGCTTGCCGTCCTGGAAGACCTCGTACTTGGCGATCTTCGAGCCGAAACCGGTCGACGGCTTCCACATGACGTGGACCGTCCGGTGGTCGATGACGTACGAGCCGGTCTCCTCCGGAGCCGTCGGCGGCTCGGGGTCCTGCGACCCGCCCGAGCCGTTCACCTTGCAGCCGGTGATCTGCGGAACGGCCTTGCCGCCCGGGTTGATCCCGACGTTCACCAGACGCTCGCCCTTGGCGGGGACGGCGCCCCGGTCCTCGATCGGGGTGACCGTGACGCGCTTGCCGTTCTGGACGAGCTTGAACGCCCAGGGGTTGTCGATCGTGGCCTGGCCCTCCGAGACCTCGAACTCCAGCTTCCAGTCCTTGGCCGCGCTCTTGCCCTGGTTGCTGAGCGCGAGCCGCCCCGAAGCCCACCACTTGCCGGCGCCGTCGGCGACCCCGCAGGTGGTGCTGAGGTCGTTGTCGGAGCCGGCGTTCGCGGCGATGGGGATCGCCAGCGCCCCGAGTCCGAGGGAGACGGCGGCGCACGTGAGGACCATTCGCTTACGGGACATCGAAGATCAGAACCTCTGGTCGGGAGCATGTTCGGCCTGCGGCCACAAGATCGACACTAGGTTCCGTTGTGCAGCAAAAATGACAGGATGCCCCGTTGTTCGGGTTCCTTATAGTCCCGTTAAGGGTCGGATATGACGCCCATAGGGTGCGCCTCGCGGCGTGAGGGTCGCGCGGTGATCAACATCCTGGTCGGCCGAAAAGGTGAGTCGCCCGGGGGGCGCTTGCGTGAAGGTGGATGGAGGGCCTCCGCCCCCATCCACCCCACCCCGCACGAGAGGTGACCCATGTTCAGCTTCACGCACAAGCGCAACGTCGTGGACCCCGGTATCGAGTTGACCTACAGGGGCAAGCAGAGCCAGGCCAAAGCACGCGGCAAGGCCCGCCAGGTCGACGATCAGGTGCGCGAGTACCTGAAGAAGGGCGGGGGAGGGCCGTTCGCCGGGAACGGCCTCGGCGGCAAACTCGCGGACTTCTGCACCGCGTACGGGATCACCGGCGAGGGACGTAAGGACTTGGCCCGCCAGCTCCTGGAGCGCGCGATGCGGGACCGGAGCGACATGCGCCGGGCCGACCAGCAGCGCATCGCCGGGTGGGAGAAGGAGGCGAAGGCGCACGCGCAGCGCGTCCTGGACCAGGCGCCCGCCTGGTTCTACGGGAGCGAGCTGGGATGCGCGTACATCGCCCAGCTCTTCCGCCTCTGCAACCGCGCCCCCGAGCAGGACCTCGCGGACGCGCCGTCCGTCGAACGACTGGTCAAGGAGCTGAAGAGGACGCTCCAGGGGCAGGGGCGCGACGCCGAGGTCGACGCGATGATGCCGGTCTTCGCGCAGATCCTGGGCATGCCGAAGGAGAAGGCGGCCGCCTACTTCCGGGCCGAGTTCAAGGCCCCGGGCGGGCGGCTGGACGGTACGTACTACCGCGCCGAGGTGCTGTCATGCCTCGACTGCGAGGAGGGGGACGTGCTGCGCACCCAGGCCCCGACCTCGATCTCCGGCAAGCGGGAGAAGGCGGAGGACTTCTTCGAGCACCGCAAGAAGTACCGCGGCGCCTCCGGCGTCGACGTCCTGTACGTCTTCGACGCACCGCAGGCCAAGCGGCTGCGCACGGCCCTGGACGTATCGAGTACCGGCGAGGGCGAGGCGGTCGTCCCGGACCGCGCGTTCTTCCGCGTGACCAAGGTGCTCCGGCAGGGCTCCCGGGTGGAGGTCCACCTGACCCCGATCCGCTCGGAGCAGGCGAGCAGGACCCCGTGGAGCTGGCTGGGCCACGACGCCGGCCTGCGCCTCCCGGCCCGGCGCTGACCGGGAAGCTGCCGCGTGGAACCCGCGGGGACCAAGGACCCTTGATCCACTCGGACCGCGCTGCCACGCTCGGAATCTCATTCCAGGGATCCGGAACCGGAACCGGACCCGTACCGGAAAGAGGCGGACGTGCCACTGACCCCCGCAGCCACGGCCAAGGCGCCGGCCCGCAGGAACGCGCAGCCCCCTGGCCGCGAGAGCGCCGAAGGCACGGCCACCGGGCAGGTGAAGCACGAGCCGACCCCGGCCGAGTGCGCGCAACTGGCGCACTGGGTCGGCGGCGGGGGCACGACGCCCGGCCACGGCGAGGCACTGCGCATGCTCGGCTCCGTCGGGAACAACTGGGTGGCGGCGAAGGGCGCGTACGTCGGGAGGGACGGCGCCCCCATGCTCACCCTCACCGGCTTCCGGCGCCCCTACGTCGACGAACTGCTCAAGGCGCTCCTGCGGAACCATCCCGGCGCCTTCCTCGCGGCGCCGGGCAGTGACAACGAGACGTCCGACTACGACGTCGCCGTGCTCGGCGGCGAGGGGACCTGGGCGGTCCTGCGGGAATTCAACAACATCATGCGCGAGGTGTGGGGGACCGAGTCCGGAATCACCTTCGATACCAACGTCTACGTCGACCTGGCCGTGCCGCCCACCAGCCGCCTGCCGTCCAGCGCCGATTCCTGGCAGATGAAGGGCGGCCGGCCCAATACGGATCCGGAATGGGTCCGGGTCCAGGAGACGGCCTCGCTCGCGAAGATGCGCCGCTTCATGTCCGCGGGGGATTGGCAGCGCTTCACCCGCGGGATCAGGGACGAGGTCATGGCCGCATCCGGCGCCGGAGACGGAGGCCGGCCGGTGGCCGCCCGGTTCGAGCAGACCCGCCGCACGGACTCCCTCTTCGGCGCCGCCGACGGCCTCTACCGTGCGTACGTCCGCGACCTCGCCCGCCTGCTCCGAGCCCGCGGGCACGGTGCGGATCGTCCCGCGATGGACGACGAGCGCCTCGTCACGCACCTGGAGCACCACGACGAGAACGCCGTGATGGAAGCCAGGAACGTCCTGTACGCCGTCCACATGCGCGGCGCGCAGAACCTGGCCCGCTCCTTCGTCCGTCGCGGCCCGTCCGCCGCGGGCGATCCCGCACCCCGTTCCAAGCCGAACGTCGCGGACCTCAACGCGCGGGCCCAGATCTACGCCATGGAGGCGTACCACTCCGCCGGCGCGGTCTTCGACGTGGTCCACCGCCAGCAGGCGGGCAAGGTCACCGCCGAGGAGCTGTCCGAACCCGACTACGGGCAGTCGTTCAACGAGCAGGTGGGCGACGCGCTCAAGGACCTCACCCACTACGGGAGCGACCCCGGCAAGGCCTTCTACCAGAGCTCGAAGTACGTCTACCGGATGACGCTCGCGGCCGACAAGATCCTGGAATACGGCGGGGGTTCACTGCCCCCGCAGGCGGAGGAACTCCTCGCTGCCCTCCGGCATCTGAGCTCCAAGACCGGGGTACTCCAGCGCATCCGCAACGGTGCCGACAAGGAGTTCGCATCCCTGACGGAGGACCAGAGGTCGGCCCGCGCCCGCACGGAGACGCTGGGCCTGCTGGGCACCGATTCCCTCGACGAGTTCCGCCGCCGCCTCCTCGACCTGGCCCGCGCTGTCCTCGTCATGCGCTACTCGCGCCCCTGACGCGGTCCGCCCGGTCGTGGCATCACCACGGCCGGGCGAACGGGCAGCCCCGGACCCCGGACCCGGCTCCCGAGACCACATCGGGCCTACTCGGCCTTGATCGCCTCCAGGGGGTTCAGCCGCGCCGCCCGGCGCGCCGGCCAGAGCGCGGCCAGGATGCCGATGAGCAGGGCCACGGCGAGGAAGGCGCCGATCCGGCCCCAGGGGATGACCAGTGCGTACTGGGGGAAGCTCTTGACGACCAACTGCCCAGCGAAGGCGGCGATGAGGGTGCCGAGTCCGATGCCGAGCGCCGCGCCGAACAGTGAGATGACCACCGACTCCAGTCGGATCATCAGCTTGACGCCTCGCTGCTGGAGCCCGACCGCCCGCAGCATCCCGATCTCCCGGGTCCGCTCGAAGACGGACAGGGCAAGGGTGTTCACGATGCCCAGCACGGCGATCAGTACGGACATCGCGAGCAGGCCGTAGAGCATGTTGAGGGTCATGTAGATGTTCGCCTGTGCGTCCTTGCGCATCGCGTCCCGGTCCTTGACCTGGACCAGCGGACTGTCGCCCGCGGCCTTGGCGAGCGCCGGGGTCAGATCACCGGCCCCCGCTGCGGCCTTGACCAGCATCGTCATGGCATGCACCTTCTCGCCGCCGAGGTGCGGGGTGACGGTGCCCGTCGTGGCGACGGCCGTACGAGAGAGCGGTTCCCCCTCCGTGCTGTAGATGCCCGCGACCTCCAGGTGGCCCGAGGTCCGGTCCGGATAGGGCACCTCGATCCGGGAGCCGACGTTGGCGTTCAGCATCCGCGCAGCATGGTCGGGAAGCAGCACCGTACCCTCGCGCAGCCCGTCGATCGAGCCGGACAGCATCTTCAGGTTCACCAGTTGGCGGTAACCGGCCGGGTCGACCAGTTGGAGTGGCATGCCGTACTCGTACGCGGCCGTGGGCCGGGTGCGGGCCTCCTGCAAGGCGGTGGACGCGCCCACTCCGGGCGTCTTGGCCACGGCGGAGACCTGCGCTGCGTCGAGGCCGACCCCGTTGGACGTACTCAGCACGTAGTCGGCCCGCTGGTCCTTCTCCGCCATCTTGTCCAACCCGCCCTGGACGGACAGCGCGCCCACGGTGACCGAGGTCATCAGGGCCAGCCCGACCATCAGCGCCGAGGCGGTGGCCGAGGTGCGCCGCGGGTT
Organism: Streptomyces sp. NPDC051183; assembly: GCF_040682455.1. Lineage (NCBI taxonomy): Bacteria > Bacillati > Actinomycetota > Actinomycetes > Kitasatosporales > Streptomycetaceae > Streptomyces > Streptomyces sp. NPDC051183. Next base: position 268,271 of record NZ_JBFBBA010000003.1, on the reverse strand, counting down.
GCGCGCCGCGTTCAGCGCGGCGAAGGCGCCGCAGATCCCGAAGATCCTGCGCAACGGAGCACCGGCCAGGGTGAGCAGCGGGCCCGCCAGCAGCGGGGTCAGGGCGATGGCTGCGATCAGGAGCAGGAACCCGCCGGCCATGACCGGCTGCTGGCCCGTGATGTCGCGGGTGGCCGCGCCCATGGCCAGCAGGGCCAGTGCGACGGCCGCGAGTACGCCGCCCAGAACGGCGCGGACAGCCAGGCTCCGGCCCTTGGCCGGGGTCTCCACGGTGGACAGCGCCTGCACCGGCGCGATACGGGCGGCCCGCCGGGCCGGCAGCCAGGCGGCCGCCATCGTGACCAGCACGCCGACCGCCAGCGCGCACAGCAGGGAGGTCGGAGAGACGACCAGGGGTCCCTCGGGCAGCGAACCGCCGAACCCGTTGATCAGCTTGGGCAGGCCGACGGCGATCCCGGTGCCCAGTACGAAGCCGGCCACCGAGGAGACCACCCCGATCAGGAAGGACTCGGCCAGGATCGCCCGGGTGACCTGCTTGCGGGTGGCTCCCACCGCGCGGACCAGGGCGATCTCGCGCGTGCGCTGGGTCACCAGCATCGTGAAGGTGTTGGCGATGGTGAAGGCCCCGACGAACAGGGACACCCCGGCGAAGCCCAGCAGCAGGATGTTCAGCTGCCGGGTCGTCTTGGCGAGGCTCTTCGCCTGCTGCGCGGCCAGCACTTCGCCGGTCTCCACCCGGATGCCGTCCGGTACCAGCTCCTGGATCCTGTCGGCCAGCGCACGCTGGCCGGTGCCCTTCGCGGCGGTGACGGTGATCTGGGTGAACTGGCCCGGCTTGGCGAACAGCGCCTGCGCGGTGGCGGTGTCGTAGAGGGTGAGGCTGGCGCCCAGGGCGAACGAACCGTCGTTCGCGGCGGTGATGCCGACGAGCTTCTTCTGCTGGGTCGGACCGTCGGTCACCACACGTACGGTGTCGCCCAGGCGGAAACCGCCCTTGCGTGCGGTCTCCTGATCCACCGCGATCTCGCCCGGGCCCGTGGGTGCGCGTCCCGAGAGCAGCGGGTGGCGGGCATCACGGCCGTCGGTACCCGCGATGTGGTTGGCGCCGACGCTGCTGTACTCGCCGCCGATGAGTTTGTTCTTGTGGTCGACGACCCCGGAGAAACCGCTGACTTCGGCACGCACGGCCTGTACTCCCGGCAGGCCGGAGATTTCCTTGGCGACCTTGTCGTTCAGCAGGGGCGGGGCCTCCTCGGCCATGGCCCGACCGCCGGGAATCCGGTCCGCCGTCACCTGGACGGAGACCCCTTCGAGGTCCTGGCCCACGGCCTTCTTGCGCACGGAGGCATAGGAGTCGCCGAACATCAGGGTGCCGGAGACGAAGGCGATGCCACAGACCACGGCGAGAGCGGTCATCAGCAACCTGAGCTTGTGCGCGAGGATGTTGCGCCATGCGGTGCGGAACACGGGAAACCATTCCTGGAATTCGAGCCTGAGCGGGGGATCCATTCACCCTGCCGGACGAATCCGCTTCCGAGCCTCAATCTCCGGGCCCCACCCGCGGCAGCATTCAGGGCTACTTTGCCCGCCCCTTGATCATCCTTTCGGATGAGAATCCGCTCAATTGCGGGAGCGGAGTCCAATTCGCGCTCGGCCGACGGGCCTTCGGGGCACTCGGGCAGGCCGGACCGGCGCAGTGTCCGAGGCGCTGTCCGGTCGGGCCGGGGGCAGGCGCGCGAAGCGCGGTGGGGGCGTGCGGCCGTCCTTCCTGCTTCTGCTTGCCCGCTCACCGGGGCGTTTCCCTGGTTCCCTCAAGCGGCGCTGGGAAGCATGGGTTCATGATCATCACACGCAATACACGCAATTCCATGCCGACGGCGCGTCTCGGCCGTGTGGCCCTTGCCGTTGGTACCGCTCTCGCCCTCTTCACCGCGCTGCCCGCCAGCAGCGCCCATGCCGCCACCGGCACGTTCTTCTACCACTCGCCCGAGTCGGGGGACCTGGAGATGGAGGACCCGGACAACGACGAGTGCCGGCTCCTCCTCCAGGGCGCGACCAGCGCCTCCAACCAGACCAACGCCTCCGCCGCCCTCTACTTCGACCGCGGCTGCGAGGAACCGAGGAGCACCCTCCGGCCGGGCCAGACCGCGCGCTTCTCCGTGAGCATCCCCCACAGCGTGAAGTTCGGCCGCTAGCGCGGGGTGAGGACGCAGAACTCGTTGCCCTCCGGGTCGGCCAGGACCGTCCACGGGACGTCGCCCTGGCCGAGGTCGACGTCCGTGGCGCCGAGGGCCCGCAGCCGGGACACCTCCGCCGCCTGGTCGTCTCCGGGGTACGGGCGGAGGTCGAGATGGATGCGGTTCTTCACGGTCTTCGCATCGGGTGTGCGGATGAATTCGAGATACGGGCCGACTCCCTTGGCGGAGCGCAAAACCGCCTGATCGTCCGTCACCTCGTACAGGGTCCAGTCCATGGCCCCGCCCCAGAACCGGGCCATGGCGCGCGGGTCCGCGCAGTCCACCACCACTGCTGCCATCGGCCCGGTGTCCCGGTAGACCTCCCGGGGCTCCAGCACGCAGAACTCGTTGCCCTCCGGGTCGGCCAGGACCGTCCACGGCACGTCGCCCTGACCCACGTCGGCGGGCGTCGCACCGAGGGTCCGGAGGCGCGCGACCAGCTCTGCCTGATGGGCCGCGGAGGTGGTGGCAAGGTCGATGTGCACACGGTTCTTGACCGTCTTGGGTTCCGGGACGCGAACGACGTCGATGTAGATGGCGACGGGGTCGGGATAGACAAGACCCACGGGTTCGACGTTGGACACGCCGGGTTCCTCGCTGGAAAGGCCCCAGCCGAGCACCTCCGCCCAGAACCGACCGACCGTGGAGTCGTTCCGAGCATCCATCGCGATTTGAACAAGCCGTGTCGCCATGCCGCCGACCTTAGCCATCTGGCGGGTGCGGCGAGCTGCGGCAGGCAGGCCACCGGTCGCGGATTGGTCTTGGCGGCCGAACGGTACGGCGGGGGAGACTCGGAAGATCCATTCCGTACTTCGAGGAGGAACCGTGACGCAGGTGGCCGTGGTTACGTTCGACGGGTTCAACGAGCTCGACAGTTTCATTGCGTCCGCGCTGATCAACCGGTGCCGCAAGGACGGCCTGGAAGCCTTCATCACGACGCCGACGCCCGTGGTCACCTCCATGAGCGGCGTCGAGGTATCCGGGCAGCGTCCGATGGAGTTCCTGGCCGAAGCCGATGTCGTGCTGATCGGAAGCGGGGTGAAGACGCGAGAGGTGATCGCCGACGACCGGCTGGTCTCCAGACTGCCCCTCGACCCCTCGCGACAGCTGATCGGCGCGCAGTGCTCCGGCGCGCTGGTGCTCGCGCGGCTCGGGCTGCTGGGCTCCATGCCGGCCTGCACGGACAGGATGAGCCGGCCCTACGTCGAAGCCATGGACGTCACCGTGCTGGACGTGCCGTTCCACGCCGAGGGGAACATCGCCACGGCGGGCGGCTGCCTGGCGTCCCAGTACCTCGCCACGTGGGTGATCAGCCGGACGCTCGGCGAGGAGGCCGCGCGCGACGTCCTCGACTACGTGGCTCCGGTCGGAGAGAACCAGGAGACCGTCGAACGCGCCCTGCGCGCCATCCGTACGGGCGAGGCAGCGCTGCGCTGACGCCGACCGCGAGCCGACTGCCGACGGCGCGCACGGGTACGGCTTTGCGACACCGGCAATCGTCCGAGTTGCGTCTGTCCCCGTACCGAGGGGCGGTGGAAGCCTGAACGCGCACGGTCCGCACCCGTCCGCCCCGACGACAACGGAGCAGTCATGCGCAAACGCACCCGGCGTATCGCCAGAGGGGCCGTCCTCGCCCTGACGTCCCTGGCGGCCCTGGTGGTGTCACCGCCGGCCCACGCCGACGTGAGGAGCCTCTACAACGGCTTCGAGAGCGCCGACATGGGCACCTGGGACCGACTCACGGGCGGCGACGGCCGGGCCGGCTTCGAGATCGGCACCGGCACCGCCCGGTACGGATACGGCAACGGCTGGCTGTCGGCCACCCAGGGCTGGGCCCGCGAGGGAACCTGGGCAGCGTTCGGCCGCGGCTACCGCCACTGCACGGCCCGGATCTACGTCCAGCCCGTCCAGAACCTCCAGTTCGAACTCAGGGTCTGGACACCCCAGGGCCGACAGCTCGTCAGCACCGCGCCCTGGCTCACCGCCAACGGCACCTACCAGCTCGTCCAGGTCCAGTGGACGACCGAGGAGGACAGCAACAACTTCGTCGAGGCCGTCCTCGGCTCGAACGGAACTCCGAGGGCCGTGCGACTCGACGACCTGAGCGTGGTCTGCGTCAACTGACCCTCCTTCAACGAGACCACGAGCGTGGGCTGCTCGGACGGGGACGTCCGAGCAGCCCACCGCCGTTCACCGCCGGAGGTCCACCACCGTCCGCAGCTTGCCGCTCGTCGGCGTGCGCTCCAGGGCGTCGCCGGCCACGCGCTCCACGGCGAGGTCCAGCAACCGCTCCTCCACCGCCGACCGCAGCTCCGGGTAGCCGGCCAGGAAGGCCGCGCGGGCCTCCTCGGGCGAAGTCGAGCCGTCCATCCGTACGGTCAGCCCCTCGCGGGCCGCGCCGCCGGTCAGCACCACCTGGAGCTCCCCGCGGTGCCCCAGTTGCTCCGAGGCGATGGCCACGAAGCGGCGGTGGTTGAGGAGGTGCGTCGCCACCCGCATCACGTCGCCGAGCCGCCCGAGCAGCTCGAAGCGCGGCGACCGGCTCCCGCAGGCGCACCGGCCCGGCAACGCCCGGCCGAGGTCGCCGATGACGTACCGGTCGAGGCTCTGCCCGCGTCGCGCCCGCGTGGTGAACACCAGCCGACCCGTCTCGCCCACGGCCACCGGGCGGTCCTCGTCGACGTCGAGGATCTCCAGGGTGTGCAGGTCGGCGTGCAGGTGGTGGACACTCCCGGTGCTGTGCTCGCACTGGTGGCCGAGCGGTCCCAGGTCGGTGCTGCCGTACGTGAGGGAGCGCACGACCTCGATGCCGAAGGCCTCGGCCAGGTGCTCGCGCTGCCCCTCGCTGAAGCGCTCGCCACCGTAGAAGATCTTCCGGATGCCGCCGTACGAGCGCAGCAGCTCCTCTTCCTCGGTCAGGAGCTGCCACAGGTAGGACGGCATGCCGAAGAGGGTGTCGGCCCCGTGGCCCACCAGCATCTCGGCCGTGGCCCGGTGGTCCGTCCCGGCGGCGATCGGCAGCTGCACGCCGCCCAGCCGCTCCAGGATGGAGAAGAAGCTGATGAAGCTTCCGTACATGCCGCCGCAGAAGAGGAGGTTGGCGGTCCGGTCGCGCGCCGGGTCGTAGCCGGCGGCCAGCAGGCCGCGGGCGGCGGCGTGCATCTGCGTGTCGTAGTCCTCGTAGCTGAAGAGGGACAGGGCAGGGGCCCCGGTGCTGCCGCCGCTGCGGAAGTACAGCTCCGCATCGCGCGGCGCGACCTGCGAGTTGAGCTCCTGGACGGTTCCCTTGTCCCGCAGCGGGCCGGTGGGCGGCGGGAACTCCACCGGTCGGGCCAGGTCGTCGAGACAGGCCGTGGTGGCGAAGCGCTCGGCGTCGGCCCGCACCGCGACCCGGCGGCTGTAGCGCTGGAGGGCGTACACCCCGTCGTGCGGCTCGCCCGAGTAGCCGGCCGTCATGGCGCCGACGGGCGCGATACGGGTGGCACCCGCGGCCAGGACCGTACGGGACAGGTCCGCGACGTCCGGGCGGCTGCCCGCGATGCCGGCCGTCTGGAGGTAGCGCCGCATGGGCCGCAGCGTGGCGATCAACTGCTTGCGGGGCAGCGGTTTGACCCACACGCTGCGGTGCAGGGGAGAGGCCGTCAGCGCCGGGCGTACGTCGGCCAGGACGCGCCAGGAGCGGTCGGCGGCGGCGCGTACCCTCGTCAGGCCGAGGTGCTCCTCCAGGCGCGCGACCAGCTCCGTGGTGGTGATCTCGGCGTCCTCGGCGGTGCTCGGCCCATCCGCGGAAGGCGGGTCCATCGTGGCGAGCGCGGCGGCGAGGCGGTCCGCGAAGGCGAACACCTCCTCGGTGTCCTCGGTGTCGAGGTACACCACCTGCGGGTTGGAACAGGCCTGCTGCTCGTACAGGCAGACGTCCGCAGCCAGCGCGGCGAGTGTCCGCGGGTCGTCCCAGGCGTCCCGGGTGAGGTAGGCGAAGGAGATCTTGTGCCCCCACTCCACCAGGCGGCAGCCGGCGGGCACATGGGCGGCGACCCCTTCGACAGCGGCCTCGCCGCCCCATACGGCGACGGCGTCCGCCGGAGCGCACATCAGGCGCAGCCACTCCTGGCGGGAAGAGGGGAAGCGCAGGACGACCGTGCGCTCGGCGATGGCCCCCGTCGTGTCGAAGGCGGCCAGCGCGGCGAGCAGGTGCTGGGCGAGGAGGGTGTCGCCGCTGCTGGTCTTGAGGACGTTGACGTTGCCGGCGAGCAGGCCCTCGACCAGGCTGAGCGGGGCGACGGCCGCGCCGTTGCCGGGCGCTATGTGGGCGACGAGGCCGACCGGGGCCCACGCCTCGTAGACGGTCTCCTTGGCGTCGGGGCGGTTCAGCCGCTGCGGTGCGGCCGAGCCGAGCTCGCGGCGCACCTTGCGGGTGAGCTCGCCGCGGCCGAGGAGGCCGGCGAGTTCGGCGAGCACCGTGGAGTCGTCGCCGACGGGTACGTGCTCGGCCAGCCCCGCGGAGACGGGGTGCGCGGGATCGCGCAGGGCCGTGGCCAGCGCGTCGCAGGCGGCCAGGACGGTCTCGGTCTCCAGCGGTACGGCCAGGGCCGCCTCGACGATCGCGGGCAGGTCGGCCAGACGCCGCTCCGCCTCCTCGTCGTCGATGAAGGCGCCCTGCCAGTAGTGGTGGTTGTGGTGTGCTGCGGGGTTCGAGGTCGTCGAGGTCACGACATGCCCTTCATGAGTTCGGCGGCGGCCACGGCGCAACTGCGGTTGCGGCTCACTCCGGCCCGGCCGTGGACGGTGAACCAGTCGGTCTCCAGCCCGCAGCCGCAGGCGCTGCCCGGCCGCACGGTGGCGAGGTCGCCCATCACGACGCTCTGCGCCGGTACGGAGGTGATGTACGGCGACACCAGGTGCAGGTAGCCCGCCTCCCCGTACGGAAGGGGCTCCAGGGTCCGCGTGGAACGGGCGGCGATCCTGGACCAGACCGGCGCGTGCAGGCTGTGGCGGTCGCACTCGACGTACGGGACGCAGTGCTCGACGGAGCCGAAGGTGTCGCGGATCCGCTCGGCGGGGATGCCCAACTGCTCGTGGATGCGCCCGTACAGCTCGTCCTTGCCGATCCGGCGGTCCGCGTTGCCCTTCCAGCCGCCGCCGAGGACGACCAGGGAGTCCTCGGGCAGGCTCAGGGCCGGCATCCCGAGGGCGCGCATCCGCTCCAGGGTGAACCACAGGAAGGCGGGGAAGCCCAGGATCCGTACCGGGGCGTCGTCCCGCTCGAAGCGCTGGAGTGCGGAGATGCAGCCGAAGGGGTCGAACTCGTGCCCGCCCTTGCCGGTGTTGCGCAGTGCGTACGCCACCTCGCGGGCGGGGGCGAAGTCACAGAGGTAGTTGTCGGTGAAGGAGGTGCCCAGGTTGAGGTCGCGGGCGGGCTCGTAGCTGGACAGGAGGTAGTTGACCTCCTGCGCGGGGGTGATCCAGCCGTTCCGGTCGAAGATCCGGGCGACCATCCGCTGGGCGGAGCGGATGGTCCACCGGTCGAAGAACATCTGCGACTTCTGGCCGGTCGTACCGGACGAGGTCAGGTGCAGGTGCACGTCCTCCCGCTCGATGGAGAGGATCTCGTGGCGCTTGAAGAGGTTCGCGTGGACCAGGGGAGCGCGGTACTTCTCGCCGGGTCCCGTGGCCTCGTACAGGCTCCGGAAGAACGGGGACCGTTCGGTGTGCCAGGCGTTGATCTCCGCCATGGCGGCAGCGAACAGCGCGTCCTCGGCGGGCCCGACGGCGTACGGGTCGGTGAGGTCGCACAGCTCCTGGACCCGGGGCAGGAGCGCGGGGTCGGGGACGGCGACGGGGGCGAGATGGGGGTTGACCGGGGTCACGGAATTCACAGGGGTCACGGGGGTCACGGGGCCACCTCGGGTAGGGGCTGGACGGGCAGGTATCGCGAGGACCACGCCGAGACGTAGGCGTCGAGGTAGGGCTGGAGGGGCGCGTCGACGACCATGCCGCGGAAGTCGATCTGCTCGGCGGTGCGGGACATGACGACGTAGTCGTGGAACCGGTCGTCGCCCTCGCGGCGCATCGCCGGGTAGAGCGCGCTCGGCAGGAAGCCCTGGGCGAGGAACGCGGAGAGCGCGGCGCGGTGCGCCAGGGGCACCAGGGCTTCCACGTAGCCGGCGCCCGCGCGGGTGATGGCGTGCGTCAGCGCTTCCAGATGGGCGGCCGCGGCCGCGCCCGGATAGCCGGCGAGCAGGGCGCAGTAGCCACCGCTGCGGTTGAGGCAGGCGTACACCTCGAAGCTGCCGTCGTCGGCGGCCAGCAGGGTGTTGGGAGTGTGCAGCGGATAGAACCACTGGGCGGCATCGGGGAAGTGCTCGTCGAAGCGGCGCCGCACGAAGGCCGGAGCCTCGATCAGCTCCAGCCGTACGTCGCCTGCGGGCCCGGCCGGTGGTGGCAGGTCCGGGACCACGCGTGTGTCGGCGTAGCTGAGCCCCAGACCGCGCTCGACGGTGCGCAGGAGCGGCGCCAGCGGTGCGGGCACCTCGGGGACCGGGACCCGCCGCTCCAGCACTCCGGGGGAGTGACGCGCGTAGAGTGCGAGGCTCTCGCGGGAGCCGAGGGCAACGGCGTTGGCCAGCAGGCCCATCGGCCGGAAGCCGCAGCGCGCGACGACGCGCTGGGGCCCGGCACTGACGGTCCGTACGGTGGCGTAGACGGAGTCGAGGCGGCCGGTGCCCAGGGTCCGCTCGCACAGCCGCTCGGTGAGCTGGGCGGCCAGGCCGCCGCCGCGGTGGTCGGGGTGGACGGCGAGCCCCTCCAGGCGGCCCAGACGGCTGCCGGGCTCACCGTGTACGGCTGCCGAGCCGACGAGGTCGTTGCTCCCCGGGCAGCGCGCGACGAGCCAGACGGTGTGCGGGTCCCGGATGAGCCGGGCCATCTCCTCCGGGTCGGTGCCCAGCGCGACGGGGTAGTGGGGTCCGTACACGGCGTAGTAGAGCTGGCGCAGATCGGCGATGTCGGCGCAGGTGGCCCGCTCTATGAGCGGGGTCATGAGGTGGGCCGTTCGTCGAGGACGCGGATGAGCTTGCCGGAGCGGGAGTTGACGGCGAGGTCGCGGTGGCGCACCCACTCCACCGCGAGCGGGTGCACGAAGCGCTTCGCCACGCTGTCGGGGTAGTGCGGGCGGGCCGCGTACAGCCCGTGGGCGATCGCCTCGGCAAGGGCGCTCAGGCGGACGGGGTCGCTCTCTCCCGGGGCGGTGGCCAGGCGCAGGACCAGGCCGTCCCGTCCCTCCCAGCGGCGTACGACGAGCTGCGAGCCCACGATCAGGCCCTGCCCGTCCGCCGCGGCGAGCACGGCCTGCACGTCCTGGTGGTACAGCGCGACGGGGCCGAAGCGCACCCCCTCCTCGGACCGGCCGAGGATGCGGAAGTGACCTGCCAGGGGGTCCGTCCACTCGGCGCGGTCGCCGGCGGGGTAGCGGATGATCGGCATCAGGGTGCGGAAGAGGCTGGTCACCACGATGCGTCCGGGCCGGCCCGGCTCCGAGATCGGCTCGCCGGTGCTCTCGTCGAGGATCTCGACGACGGAGTGCGGGGTGAAGGCCCGGTGCGTGCGCGGGTCCGGCCCGGGGACGGGGCACCCGAGCAGGCCCGCGTCGACGCTGGCGTAACCGAGCGAGCGCACCTCGGCGTTGGGGAAGGCGGCGGCCAACAGCCTGCGCTGGTCGGGGAAGAGCGCCTCGCCGCCGAAGAACAGCAGTCCCACGGGGGGCAGTTGTTCCTCGGTGGAGACGAGCTGCTCGGCGAGCCGGCACAGGGTGGTGGGCGTGCCGGCCACGACGTCCGCGGCGAAGTCGCGCAGCGCCGGGATCGTCGACTCCAGCGGAGCGGAACCGCCGATGGGCAGCCGCACGTTGTCGACGGGGGCGTGGGCGAGCGAGTCGAGGACGAAGAGGAAGCTCGCGTACAGCTCCCCGGCGTAGAACAGGTCCGCCACCCGGTGGCCGGGCCGCAGCCCCGCCTCGACCAGCCCCGCACCGAAGGCGGTGACGAACTCCCGCCATTCGTCGCGGGTGTAGAACGAGAACTTCGGAGCACCGGTGGTGCCGCCGGTCTTGAACACGGCCGCCTCGGTGAGCGGAGCGGTCAGCACGCGGTTCCGGTGCAGGGTGTTCGCGGCCCAGAACTCCTCCTGATCCACGACGGGGAGGTCCAGAAGACAGTCCACGTCGGGCCTCAGGGAGGCGTAGAGGTCAGCGTAGAACGGGGAGTGGTTACGGGCATGACGTATGAGTTCGGATAGCTGGTGAATGACTATTCGGCCTTGCTGAAGAGAATGCTTGAATTCTGGATTAGGGTCGAAGTGACTCCTCTCTCTGTACGTGCGGTCAAGAGGAGGAGCACGAACAGAACTTACGCAACGATGACGGTGGCACCTCAAGAGTGGGTGGCCAGAAAAGGCCGCGAAACAACTCTTCGTCGCATGCCTGGGGTGCGCCTTTTCCAGGCGGGCCGGGTTGTGTCGGGGCGTGCGATCCTCAGCGGCCGCAGTTGTCGAATGTCTGGATGTGACGGGCCCGCAACGACCGGCCCGCAACGACCGGCCCGCGCGCCGTACAGCGCGCGGGCCGGTCGTACGGTGTGTGCGGGCCGGCGGCGCCGCTCTCAGGGCTCGGTGGTCACCGTCGCGGTGAACCCGCAGCACTCGAACTTCTGGATCGGCTCTCCGGAGACCTCCGTGATCCGTACCCGGTTCAGCCGTGCGGTGGTGTCGACGGCCGAGGCGACGACCGCGACGCCGCCCCCGCCGCCCCGGATGCTGTCCTTGTACGCGGTGAACTCCCCGTCCTGGAGGGCCATTCCGAAGTACTCGTTGTCGATGAGGGTGTTGTGGCTCGTCTCCATCGTGCCGAACGCGTAGATGCCGAGCTGATTGCCGACGAGGCGGTTCTTGGTGACCACGACCCCCGTGTTGGCCAGGATGCCGGCGTGCTGGAACTCGGTGAAGAAGTCGGTGCCGCAACCCGCGTCGGGCTCGCGGCATGAGTTGTCGCTCACCGTGTTCTGCTCGACCCTGCCGGTCGCCTCGACGAACTCGATCCCGTCCGTGGAGATGCTCTTCTGGCCGGTGATGATGTTGCGGAGCAGCGTGGCCTCCGAACCCGAGTTGAGCACGACGACGCCGGAGCCCTGGTAGTCCGTGATCCTGGAATCCCGGATGGTTGCCGAACCCGTACCGGCGGGCAGGTCGCCGATGAGGATGGAATTGGCACTGCGGAAGCACGGGGCCATGGGGGTGTCCTTGATGTGGGACACCGCCGCGTGGCTCAGGTCCAGGTGCGCTCCGCCCAGAACGCGGATGCCGGCTCCGAGCGCCCCCTCGTCGCAGGTGCCGGACCCCGGCCCGCTCACCGCGAGGCGTGAGATCTTCACGGAAGCCGCGTTGTCCAGGGTGACGATCGAGTTGAGGCCGTCGGAGCCCGTCACCAGGTGCGCCGGAGCCAGGATGGTCGTCTTCCCGGCCCCGGCCCCCGTGATGGTGAGGTTCTTACGGATCGTCAGCTGCTCCCGGTAGACGCCGGGGCGCACGGCGATGCGGTCCCCGGAGCGTGCGGCGTCGACCGCGGACTGCACCGTCGGGTAGGCGGCCGAGGGAACCACGAGCTCGGGCGGCGGTGACGCGGCGGACGGCGACGCGGCGGACGGGGCCGCGGCGGAGCCGATGGCCACCGTGGCGAGCATCGTGCCGATCGCCACCGCGCACCGTGTGCGTAGAGGGTTCATCGCGTTCTCCTCCTGAAGGAACGGCCGGCCGCGCGTGGCCGCTCGGCGCCGTGGGTCACGTGGCGGCACGGCGGGAACAGCCGATTCGCACGGGGCCACCCGAGCACAGGGCGGGCGGCGAGGTCGGGGGCCGTGCCGCAGGGGTGGGCCGTCCGGAGCAGCGCGACCACACGCCCGGTCACATCGCGGCGTCGGCCCGGTCGAGGCGGACCGAGTGGTTCCGGACAGCTTTTGGGCACCGTGTGTGACGTTCCGGCCGAGAGTCGGAGTGCGGGGAGGTGCCACGGGGCTCCGCGGGCCAGGGGGGACGGCCCTTCCCGGAGGTCCGGATTCCCGGGTGCTGGCGAAATGCCATCCATCGACCGATTGGCCGGTACTCGACCCATCTGCACTCTTCGGAGCGCTTTTGTGAACTCGCATGCAATCTCTACGCTACGGTAACTTCGCTGCCTGTTACGGGGATACCCATGGAGAACCAGAAGTATGAGCACGCTGAATCGCTTCAGCCGGTTAGAGGCCCTCGGGGCCCACATACCGCAGACCGTGATGACCACCCGGGAATTGACCGAGGGGATATCCGCCGTCCATGACGTGGATCTCCAGCGGATCACCGGAGTCGCGGAGCGACGGGTGTACAACCCCGATCCGCAGGCCGGCGAGAACTCCTTCTCGATGGCCCTCTCAGCCGCTCGGGACTGCCTCGACAACTCCCGCTACGACGCAGCCGATCTGGACGTCGTCATCTCGGCTTCGATCACACGCTTCAAGGACGGCGGCCGCTTCTGCTTCGAACCGTCATTCGCCGCCATGCTCGCCCGCGAGCTGGGCGCGCGCTCGGCCATCCACTTCGACGTGTCCAACGCCTGCGCCGGCATGATGACCGGCGTGTACCTGCTCGACCGCCTCATCCGTTCCGGCGCGGTACGCAACGGCATGGTCGTCAGCGGTGAGCAGGCGACCGGTGTCGCCGAGACGGCGGCCCGCGAGGTCGCCGATTCCTACGACCCGCAGTTCGCCTCGCTCTCCGTCGGCGACTCGGCGGCGGCGGTCGTCCTGGACGCCTCCGCCGACGAGGCGGACCGGATCCACTACGTGGAACTGATGACCTGCTCGGAATACTCGCACCTCTGCATGGGAATGCCGAGCCACCGCACACAGGGGATAGCCCTCTATACGGACAACAAGAAGATGCACAACCGCGACCGGCTCAAACTGTGGCCGCGATTCCATGCGGACCTCCTGGCCAAGGAGGGCCGTGAATTCGCCGACGAGGAATTCGACTACGTCATCCAGCACCAGGTCGGCACCCGTTTCATCGACTACGTGAACCAGACGGCCGAGGCCGAGTTCGAGGCCCCCATGCCCACTTCCCTCGCGGTCGTCGAGAAGTACGGCAACACCGCCACCACCTCCCACTTCCTGACACTGCGTGAGCACCTGCGGGCCGGCACCGCCCGCCCCGGCTCCCGGTTCCTCATGGTCCCCGCCGCCTCCGGCGTGGTGACCGGCGCCCTGTCGGCCACGATCACGAACATGGGGGTCTGAGTCATGGGAATGGTCATCGCCGCAGCCGACACCGCCACACACCTCGGCACCGGACCGGCCTCCGCCGTCGAACTCGCGAGCCGGGCCGCCCGCGCCTGCCTCGCGCAGGCGCAGGTCTCCCCGTCGTCCGTCGGCGTCCTCATCAACGTCGGCGTCTACCGGGAGTCCAACACCTTCGAACCCGCCCTCGCGGCCCTGGTCCAGAAGGAGGTCGGCATCAACCTGGACTACATCGCCGACCCGGCACCCGCCGCGGGCTTCTCCTTCGACCTCATGAACGGTGCCTGCGGCGTCCTCAACGCCGTCCAGCTCGCCCAGAGCCTCCTGGGCACCGGCAGCGCCGAACGCGTCCTGATCACCGCCGCCGACGTGCACCCCGGCGGCGACGCCCGCCGCGACCCGCACTACCCGTACGCGGACCTCGCCGGCGCCATCCTCCTCCAGCGCAGCGCCGACCCCGACGCCGGGTTCGGCCCCGTGTCGGTGTACCCGGGCGACGGGCCCACCGACACCGAGGGGTACCTCGACACCGCGGCCATGGGCACCGACGGCCGCTCCCGCATCACGGTCCGGCGCACCGAAGGACACGGGGCGCGGCGCAGCCTCCTCGCCGCCGCCTGCGCCGTCGGGTACGCCCGCGAGCACGGCATCGACCTGGACCGCACCCTCGTGGTCGGCCCGCACGCGGAGGAGGAGCCGCACCCGGCCGAGGAGGCGGACCCCGGCCGCACCGGCCCCGCCGCAGAAGCCCACACCGCGGCGCCGATCCTCGGCTACCTCCGGGCACTCGCCGCCCCGCGCCCGAAGGACTGCGACCGGATCCTCCTGGTCGCCGCGGGCGCGGGCCCCAGCGCCGCCTGCGCCGGCTACCGGCCCGAAGGCTGGTGACGCGATGAGCACCGTTCCCCACTCCGGAACCGCCGCGGGCCTGGCCGACTGCCTGGAGCGCAACGCGGCCGCCTTCCCGCACAAGCCGGCCGTCATCCACCCCGACGGCCGCGAGCCCGACGGCGGCGGCCTGCGCTACCGCGAAGTGACGTACGGGCAGTTACAGGACACGGTCGAGCAACTCGCCCACGGACTGGCCCGGGCAGGAGTCACCCGCGGCACCAAGACCGTACTGATGGCACCGCCCGGCCCGGAACTCTTCGCCCTCGCCTTCGCGCTCTTCCGCCTCGGCGCCGTCCCCGTCGTCGTCGACCCCGGCATGGGCGTACGGCGGATGCTCCACTGCTACCGCGCCGTCGGCGCCGAGGCGTTCATCGGCCCGCCGCTCGCCCACCTCGTACGGGTCCTGGGCCGGCGCACCTTCGGCCGCGTACGCATCCCCGTCACCCTGGGCCGCCACCGGCTCTGGGGCGGCCACACCCTCGCCGCGCTACGGACCCTCGACGGCCCGCGAACCCCCGCGGCCGAGGTCGGCGGCGACGACCTCCTGATGATCGGGTTCACCACCGGAAGCACCGGCCCCGCCAAGGGAGTCGAGTACACCCACCGCATGGCCCTCTCCATCGCCCGCCAGATCGAGGCCGCGCACGGGCGCACCCGCGACGACACCTCACTGGTGACACTGCCCTTCTACGGCATCCTCGACCTGGTCTACGGCTCCACCACCGTCCTCGCACCCCTCGCGCCGGCCAAGGTCGCCCAGGCCGACCCCGCCCTGCTCGTGGACGCGCTGGAACGATTCGCCGCGACCACCATGTTCGCCTCGCCCGCTCTGCTGCGGAACCTCGCGGACCACCTCACCACCCTGGGCCGCACGCTGCCGGACCTGCGCTGCGTGGTCTCCGGCGGCGCGCCCGTCCCCGACTCCGTCGTCGCCGCCCTGCGCACGGTCCTCGACGAGAAGGCATCCGTCCACGTCACGTACGGGGCCACCGAGGTCCTGCCGATCACCTCGATCGAATCCGAGGAGATCCTCGGCGAGACCGCCGCCGGCAGCGCAAGCGGAGCCGGCACCTGCGTCGGCCGCCCCGTCCCCGGCACCCGCCTCCGCATCATCCCCGTCACCGACGGCCCGCGCACCCGCCTCTACCCGGGGACCGCCCTGCCCGTCGGCAGCGTCGGCGAGATCCTCGTCGAGGGCGAATCCGTCAGCCCCGGCTACCACGACGCGCCCCACGCCGACGCCCTGCACAAGGTGTACGAAACCCGGCCCGGGGGAGCCGCCGCGCTCGCCTGGCACCGCACCGGCGACCTCGGCCACCTCGACGACCGCGGCCGGCTCTGGTTCTGCGGGCGGACCTCCCAACGGGTGCGCACCGCCGGCCGCGACCTGTACACCGTGCGCTGCGAAGGAGTCTTCAACGCCCATCCGCTGGTGCGCCGCAGCGCCCTGGTCGGCATCGGCCCGGCCGGTGCGCAGCGCCCCGTCGTCTGCGTGGAGACCGACGTCGCGGCCGGCAGCGCCGCCTGGCGGGACCTGGTCGCCGAACTGCGCGCCCTCGCCGCCGCCCACGCCCCGACCAGGGGGCTGGAGGAGTTCCTGCACCACCCGGCGTTCCCCGTCGACATCCGCCACAACGCCAAGATCGGCCGAGAGCAGCTGGCCCGCTGGGCCGAACGGCGCCTCGCCCCGCCCCCGCCCCTGTTCTCGCGGGCCCGCGCGGCCCGCCTCGTACCGCTCGCCGGCTGGGCGTACCTCCTCGGCGGTGCGATCTGGGCAGCCGTCGCGGACGTCCCCGACGTAGCCCTGCTGCGCCGGCTGTGGTGGGCGGACGCCTTCCTCAGCATCCCGGTGCACGCCGCGCAGATCCCCCTCGCGCTGCCCCGGGGCAAGGCCGCCGGCCGCGGCCGCGCGGCCACCGCAGCACTGACCATGCTCTACGGCGCGACCTGGTGGCGGGCCCTGTGAACATCCTGATCACCGGAGCCACCGGCTTCCTCGGCGGCCACCTCGTCGACGCCTGCCTGCGCGACGGCCACCGCGTCCGCGCCCTGGTCAGGCCGGGCAGTGACACCGCCCGGCTGGCCGCCCTGGGCCCCGGACTGGACCTCGTACCGGGCGACCTCAAGGACACCGCCTCGCTGGCCCGCGCCGCGATCGGCTGCGACACCGTGCTGCACAGCGCCGCCCGCGTCGTCGACCACGGCAGCCGCGCCCAGTTCCAGGAGGCCAACGTCGCCGGTACGCAGCGGCTGCTGGCGACGGCACGGTCGGCGGGCGCCACCCGCTTCGTGTTCATCAGCAGCCCGAGCGCCCTCATGCACCGGCGCGAGGGCGACCGGCTCGGCATCGACGAGAGCACCCCCTACCCCACCCGGTTCTTCAACCACTACTGCGCGACCAAAGCCGCCGCGGAACAGTACGTACTGTCCGCGAGCACACCGGACTTCACCACCTGCGCCCTGCGCCCGCGCGGCATCTGGGGCCCCCGCGACAACGCCGGCTTCCTGCCCCGCATGATCACCTCCATGCGGGCGGGCCGACTGCCCGACCTGTCCGGCGGCAAACCGGTACGGGTCTCGCTGTGCCACGTGGACAACGCCGTCGACGCATGCCTGCGCGCGATGGCCGCCCCCGCCGAACGCATCAGCGGGAAGGCGTACTTCGTGGCCGACCGGGAGGAGACCGACCTGTGGGCCTTCCTCGCCCGCGTCGGCGCCCTCCTCGGCTGCGCCCCGCCGCACCCGCGCATCCCCGTACTCGCCGCCCGGGTCCTCGCCGAGGCCGTCGAGACGGCGTGGCGCCTGCGCCCCTCAGCCGGTACGGGACCGCCGCTGAGCCGCTACATGACCGCCCTCCTCACCCGCTCCACCACGTACGACACCGGCGCCGCCCGCCGCGACTTCGGCTACGACCCGCCCCGCACCCAAGCGGACGGCGTACAGGAGCTGCTCCGCTGGATCCACGGCATCGGCGGCATCGATGCCTGGGCACGGCCCACGAGCCCGAAGCCGAGCGCGTCCACTCGTACCGACCAAGGGGACACCCCGCGATGACGCACCCTCAGACCACCCCCGTCTACCGCCGGCCGGTGTCGGCCACCGAACACCTCTACCTCGCCGCCGGGCACGCGCGCGGCGCCATGGCCCTGCGCATCGTCGTCGAAGGGGACACCGCCCCCGAACCCGCGGCCCTACGGGCGGCGATCGCCCGGGCCGCCGAGGCCTGCCCCGGATCCCGGCTGGTGCGACGCGGCCCCGTATGGACGGCCGAGGGCCCGCTGCCCACCGTCCGGTACGCGGCCCCGACGGCCACCGGCATCGACGTGTCGGACCCCGCCACGGCGGTGCTCCTGACCGGCCCCTCGCGCCGCGGCGACGCACCGGGGTGCGGGGTCCTGGTGATCCCCGGCACGGCCGCCGGGGGAGCCGCCACGCTCGTTTTCAGCGCCTCGCACGCCCTGATGGACGGCCACGGCGCCCTGACCTGGGTACGGGAGGTCTTCCGCGCCCTGCGCGCGGAGCCCGGCCGTCCCGCACTCGCCCCGGACACCGACCGCGGGCTGCTGCGCCGACTGGGCGCGGGCGCCCGGCGCCCGGCACTCGTACCCGACCGGCCGTCTCCGCTGGGCCGGTCCACCGCGGGCCCCGAGCGGACCCTGTGGCTGCGCCGGACCCTGCCCGGCCACCACCCGGCGCTCACGGCCCGACTGGCCCAGGCCATCACCGACAGCGCCGCCACCGACAGCGCGGCCACCGGCGGTGCCGCCACCGACAGGGCGGCCCACGGCACCCGCGTCATGGTCCCCGTCGATCTGCGCCGCCACCGCCCCGGCATCGCCTCGACCGGCAACCTGACCCTGCCGCTCTTCCTCGACCTGAACGCCGGGCAGGAGTGGCCGAAGGCGCAGGCCGGCCTGCTGCAAGGCCTGGCCGAGAGCCGCGAACTCGCCGCGGGCTTCGAGTCGGCCCTCCTCCCGCTGCCGCCCGCCGCCTGTCGTCTGCTGCTGCGGGCCGCCCAGGCCGGCGCGGTGCGGGCCGACCGCCATCTCGCCTCCGCCGTCGTCTCCCACCTGGGGCGCCTGGACCCGGCCGACTTCTCGGGCGGGGGCTTCACCGCGACGACCCTCTACGCGCTGCCCGTTCACGCCCCCCTGGTCCCCGTCTCCCTGGTCGCCTCCGAGACGGACACCACCACGGAGGTGACGATGGGTGTACGCGGAGGCCCCGGCCTCGCCGAGCGCGCCGCCCGCCTCCTGGACGGCGCCCTGGCCCGCGTGACGGGCACCACGGCCTCCGCACCTGCACCGATGCCCATCCCCGCCCCCGGCGCCACCGTCGTGGACCTGCTCCGGGAGCAGGCCGCCCGTACCCCCGGCGCGCCCGCGCTCGACGGGCCCGACGGCGTGGTCACGTACGCCGAACTCGACCTCCGCTCCGACGCGGTGGCCGCCGAGCTGCTGCGCCGGGGCATCGGTCGCGAAGACCTCGTCGGTCTGGTCGTGGACCGCACCCCGGCCGGGATCTGCGCCTTGTGGGGCATCCTCAAGGCGGGCGCCGCCTACGTACCCCTGGACCCCGCCCACCCCGCCGCGCGGAACGCGGAGATCCTCCGGGAGTGCGGCGCCGGGCTGTGCCTGACCCAGCGGCACCTCGCCGACGCCCTCACCGCGCTCGTCCCCTGCACGCTGCTCGCGGCCGAGGACCTCGTCACCGGTGCGCCCGGGCCCAAGCCTCCCGGTCCCGCGCCCGAGGACCTCGCGTACGTCATCCACACCTCGGGCTCCACCGGACGCCCCAAGGGCGTGCAGATCGAGCACCGCAGCCTCGCGTGCTTCGCGCAGTGGATGGGGCCGGCCTGCCGCGTGGACGCCCGCAGCCGCTTCGGCTTCGTGTCCTCCTACGGCTTCGACATCTCCTGCTTCCCTCTCTTCCTGCCCCTCCTGGCCGGGGGCACCGTCGTCCTCGCGCCCGACGCCCCCTCGCGCGCCACCCTGCGCCGCCTCGTCGCCGACCACCGCGCCGACACCCTCGCGCTCACGCCCTCCCACCTGGCCCTGCTGCCCGACAGGGGCGCCGTACGCACCCTCCTGCTCGGCGGGGAGGCACTCACTCCGGCCGCCGTACGCACGGCCCGTACGGCCTTCGGCCCCGACTGCCGCATCATCAACGGCTACGGCCCCACCGAGGCGACCGTCGTCTGCCTGGCCCACGTCGTGGACGACACGGCGACGCCGGGCGCGACCGTCCCCATCGGCACCCCCGGCCCCTACGCCCGAGTCGACCTCGTCACCGCGGACGGCGAACGCATCGGCACCGGACCCCAGGACACCGGACGGACGGGGGAGATCGTCGTCAGCGGCCCCCAGGTGGCCCGCGGCTACCTCGGCCCGCCCGACGGCCGAACGTCCCCGTTCACCGAGCACGAGGACGGCACGCGCAGCTACCGCACGGGCGACCTCGGCCGGCGGCTGCCCGGCGGAGCGGTCGAGTTCGCCAGCCGCATCGACGGCCGGCTCAAGATCGCCGGACACCGCATCGAACCCGCGGAGATCGTCGCCGCGCTCGAAGCCCAGCCCCAGGTGAGCCGCGCCGTCGTGGCCGCCCGCAGCCGGCCGCACACCACCACGCCGGTCCTGTGCGCGTACGTCGTCCCGCGCGCGGAAGCCCCGGACCTGCCCGGCACCCTGCGCACCGCGCTCACCGCCCTCCTGCCCGCCGCCCTGGTGCCGCCCCACATCATCACCGTGGACGCCATCCCCAGCACGGTGGGCGGCAAGGCCGACCTCGCCGGGCTGCCCGACCCGTTCGCCCCGGCCGACGAGGCGGCGGCGCCGTCCACCCTGCGGGCCCAGGTGGCCCGCCACTGGGCCGCGATCCTCGGCGTGGACGCGGCCGGACTCTCACCGGACTCCGACTTCCAGGCCCTGGGCGGGGACTCCCTGGCCCTGGTCGAGATGCTCACCGCCGTCTCCTCGGACCTGCTCACCCCCGGCCAGGCAGGCCGCTTCCTGGGAGCACTCGACTGCCTGGTGCGCAACGTGACGCTGGACCAGGTGTGCACCCACGTCACGGCCGCCCGGACGGAGGCACCCGCATGATCTTCGTCGGAGACGGGGCCCTGCTGCGCCGGGCCGTCACCCACGCCGGCCGGCTGGGCCACCCCGTCGACCTCGTCTGCTGCGACGATCCGCAGGACGCCGCGGGTGCCCGGCACCTGACCGCACCGGACATCAACGCCCACGCCTCCACACTCGCGGCGGCCTGCACCGACGGCATCGTCTGGTCCCTCAACAACCGGCGGATCTTCCGCACACCGCTGCTCTCACAGGGTCTGCGCATCCTCAACATCCACAACGGCCTGCTGCCGCGCCACCGCGGACTGCCCTCCGTGGCCGTCCTCTTCGCCCTCCTGCACGGCGAGCGCGAGTACGGCGCCACCCTCCACGAGGTCGACGCGGGCATCGACACCGGCCGGGTCCTGGCCGAGCACCGCTTCCCGATCGCCCCCGACGCCCGCCACTTCCAGGTCATGCTGCGCGGAGTCCGGGCCTGCCAGACCCTGTTCGAGGACACCCTCCCGGCCATCGCCTCGGGTACGGCCCTGACGTCCGCACCGGCCCCCGCGGGGCCGTCGGCGTACTACGGGCTCCGCGCACTGGCCCGGCTCGGGGACCACCGCGGCCACCCGGCCTTCACCCGCGCCACGGACCTCGGTCCCTTCGCCGCGCACGCCCCGGAGCTGGCAGGGGCGATCCTCGGCGCCACCAGCCGTACCTGACGGGGCCGACGTGCCCGGGCCCGTTACTTCTGGGCGTGCTGGCCCAGATAGAACAGCAGCCAGACGAACCCGGCGAACACGTGCGTGCCGAAGATGTAGAAGAAGGCCCGCATCGCGACGCCCTTCTCCTTCCACTTCTCCTGGTCGGCCGCCGTGTCCTGCTCGGGCGGATTGTCCGTCATGATGCGCTTTCCCTCCTGCTCGACGGCGCGCCGTGTACTGAATCGAGAGCTAACGAATTGCAGAATTCTGCAAGTCTAGCGCCCGCGAGCAAGCCCGCCAGGGTTCGCGGTGCCCGCCCCCGGGGCCCCGGGAGGCCGCAACCACTTCCGCGAGGCAGGCTGTCCGTATGAGGTCACATCCTCTGCTGCGATATGCTCGCTCATTCGTTCGATCTGGAGCGTCCTCCGGACCGGGAGTGGGCGAGCACCACGCGATCCTGTTCACGCTGGCGCAGTGCGCGCCCTTCGTGATCGCGTTGGGCGTGCTGGGCATCGAGCTCTCACCCGTGCACCATCTGGTCACCGGCCCTGTCCTCACCACGACACCGGCCCTGGCCGCGCTGACGATGGGCCCGGTCGGCACGCTGTCCGCGGCGGCCCTCGCCGCGAGCGTGAACGCGACCTCCGCGACCTACAACCACTCCTGGGGAACCCAGACCCAGCTGATCATCGGCAACTTCCTGGGGATCCTCGTGGTGTCCGTGGCCAGTGTCATCCTGAGCAACGCGGTACGCACGCGCAGGCAGAGCGAGCTCGACCAGGTCCGCCGGATCGCGGTGGCCGCCCAGGAGGTCGTCCTGCGGCCCGTCCCCGAGTACCTCGGCCCCGTACGGGCCGCCAGCATGTGCCTCGCCGCCGGGACGGGGGCCCGGATCGGCGGCGATCTGTACGAGGCCGTGCAGACGCGCTACGGGGTCCGGCTGATCGTGGGGGACGTCCGGGGGAAGGGGCTGTCGGCCATCCGCGCGGTCGCCGTGACCTTGGGCGCGTTCCGCGAGGCCGTTCACTACGAGGACGAACTGCAGGAGGTCATGGACCACTGTGCGGCCGCCCTCCAGCGAGAAGCCGCCGTACCGGGTACGTACTCCCAGGCGGAGCTTCCCGAAGTCCTCCTGGAGGGATTCACCACGGCACTCGTGGCCCAGGTGCCGGCGGAACCGGTGGTGCACCTGGTGAACCGCGGTCATCCTCCTCCACTGGTGCTCCACGAGGGCAGGGTCCGGGCCCTGATGCCGGCCACGCCCACGCCGCCGCTCGGACTCGAAGACCTCGTCGCGGGCCCTCCCGCAGGGCCCGACGAGTATCCGTTCCTCCCGGGCGACCGGCTGCTGCTCTACACCGACGGTGTCATCGAAGCCCGCAACCGCGACAACGAATTCCTCCCGCTGCCCGAAACCATGGAGCGGATCCCCGCCGACACCTCCCCGCGGGAGTTCCTGGACGAACTGCACGAGGCGCTGATCCGCCACACCGAAGGTCACCTGGCGGACGACGTGGCGATGATCCTCATCGACCGGCGGGCGGTCTGAAGGCTTTCGCGGACGGGCGCGACGGCGGCCCTCCTGTCAGCGTCCCTTGAGCAGGGCGCAGGCGAAGTCCTCCTGCACGGTACGCAGCCGGGCCAGCAGGGCGGGCTTGTTGCTCTTGCTGGTCTGGGCGTTGATGGAGAAGGTCAGCGAGCGCGTGCCGTCGGGGGTGGTGGCAGCGAGCTGCGTGTAGCCGGGGAAGTTTCCGGTGTGGCCGTAGAGCACACCGCAGCGGGTGGTGTACTGGAAGATCGCCAGCCCGGCGGCGTTGGTGCCGGGGCCGGCGGGCTCCGACGAGTCGCCGGGGCGGAAGGTGAGCTGCTCCTTGCGGGTCTTCTCCGACAGCATGGCGGGTCCGCCGTAGGCGCGGATGAAGGCGCCCAGCTCCTTGGGCGTGGAGATGATGCCGCCGGAGGCCCAGATGCCGGAGACGCCGAACTCCTCGCTGACGTCCTCCGGCTCGGCGGGCGGGGCGACATCGTAGCCG
Organism: Streptomyces sp. NPDC051183; assembly: GCF_040682455.1. Taxonomy (NCBI): domain Bacteria; kingdom Bacillati; phylum Actinomycetota; class Actinomycetes; order Kitasatosporales; family Streptomycetaceae; genus Streptomyces; species Streptomyces sp. NPDC051183. Next base: position 245,032 of record NZ_JBFBBA010000003.1, on the reverse strand, counting down.
TGCAGGTACGGCTTCGGGAGACGGTAGCCCAGGGGCAGGCTGGTGCGGCGCAGACCCAGCGGGCCGTGGACGAGGTCCTCCAGGAGGTCCTCGTAGCGGCGGCCGGTGACGGCCTCGGCGATGAGCGCGACCGCGATGTTGTCCGAGTTGGAGTACTCGTACAGGGCGCCGGGCCGGAACAGCAGCGGCTCCTCGGCCACGAAGTCGAGGAGCGTGCGCGGGTCGAAGACGTGGCGCGGGTCGGCGCCGACGAGCTCCAGGAACCGGGGGGCGGCCGAGTAGTCGGGCAGGCCGCTCGTGTGCTGCAGGAGCTGGCGCAGGGTCACCGCGTGCCAGGCCGCGGGCTGGTCGGGCAGGAGCTCGCCGATGGTGTCGTCGAGGGAGAGCCGGCCCTGGTCGACGAGCTGGAGGGCAACGGCCCCGCTGAAGGCCTTGGCGATGCTGGCGATGCGCATGTGGTCGTCGGGCCGCGGCGGGCGGCCGGTCGCGATGTCGCCGACACCGGCGGTGTACACCTGCGTACGGCCATCCCGGGTGAGGAGGGCGATCACCCCGGGCGGGCCGTCGTCATGGGCGACGAGCCGGTCGAGCTGCTGCTGGAGGCTCTTGTCGTGGCGGGGGCCGCCGTCGGCCGGACCGGGTTCGCCGGCCGCCTGCGCGGGCTGCAGCAGCCCGCCGAGCGCGACGGCGGCGAGGGCGGTGGCGGACAGTCCGGTACGGAGGCGGCGTCCGCGGGCGGGGGTCGGCGCGTGCGTGTCTCCTGGTGTGCGATGGGACGGCGGGGCCGGCGAGACCCGAGCGGTACATCCGCCCTGCCGCACCCAGCACTAGCAGCCCGCGCCCGCCCCGGGGCCGACGACGCGCACCGGCACCCCCGGTTGGCTCCGTAGGATTCCGTCCTGACTCGAGCGGTGCCGGGGCGCCCGCATGGCACGCCGTGCATGGACGGCGGCTCCTAACCCCCGGGAATAATCCCCAGATGAATCCCAGTCAACCGTAATTGATTTTTCGGGACTTCACACATACGGTCACGCCAGGCCGGGCCACAGCCATGCCCGGTCGCTCTGACCAAGTTGGGGGAACCTGCCGAATGAATCGGCGAACACTCTTCGATCGGGTGCAACACCCGAGAAGCGGCGGCCGTATCGGCGCCGCGCGCATGACGGGCGCGCGCATCGTCGCGGGCGGTCTGCTGCCCGCCGCGCTCGCGGCCGGCCTGCTCGGCGCGTCACCTGCCGGCGCCGCCGAGGACCCGGACTACACGGATCCGTTCGGCCGGATGCGGGCCGTCGCCTACTGGCGGACCGGTGAGGCCGGCATCAAGGAGGCGGCCGAGCGGGCGCTCCTCGGTACGGACGAGGACATCCGGAAGTTCCTGGACGCCGCACCGGCCATCGAGTACGACGACAACTACGTCCGGGCCAGCCGCCTGTTCAACGTCGGCGGTCCGGCGGTCCGCACGGCGGCCAAGCAGGCGCTCAAGGGCACGCCCGCACAGCTGAACACCTTCCTGAACGACGGCTGGAAGGCTCCTCTCAACGAGGACCGCCAGGTCGAGGTCTCGCAGATCATCAACATCGGCGGCACCGGGGTCAAGGACGCGGGCAAGACCGCGCTCAAGGGCACCCCGGAGGACATCGCCAAGTTCCTCGACGAGGGCCAGTACACCGCGCGCGAGTCCGACAACGAGGTCGCGGTCTCGAAGCTGGCCGGCAGCGGTGGCCCGAACGTGAAGGCGGCCGCCAGGATCGCCCTGCGCGGTACGCCCGACGACATGGTCGAGTTCCTGGAGATCGGGCAGTTCACGGCCCGCAACCGTGACCAGGAGTACGCCACCGTCGCGCAGTTGACGGAGGACGCGAAGCAGGCCGGCATCCAGGCCGAGGACGCGACCAAGGCGGCCGAGGAGGCCTCGGCCCGTGCCATCGCGGCATCGTTGCTCGCGAAGCAGGCCGCGCAGAAGGCGGCCTACGAGGCCAACCTCGCCAAGAACGACGCCAACCGTGCAGCGGTGAAGGCCAAGCAGGCTGCCGACGCGGCCCGTGCCGCGGCCGCTGCCGCGCAGCAGGCCATCAGCTCGGCGAACGCGGCCAGCCGCGCCGCAAGGGTCGCGGCGCTGGCCGCTGCGCAGACCGCCAGTGCGGCCGCCGCCGCGGCGAACGCGGCGAACAACGCCTACAACGCGGCGATCGCCGCGGGCACCGACGCCGCGCAGGCCTCCGCCGCCAGGGACATGGCCGGCGTCGCGCGCCAGGCGGCGGCTCTCGTCGAGACCTCCGCCCTCGCCGCCGAGATGGCCGGTCACGCCTCGCTGGCGGCCGGCAACGCGGCCAAGGCCTCGCAGAGCGCGGGCGACAACGCCAACGCCGCGGCCGACGCCGCCGAGCAGGCGAACAACTACGCCGACGCGGCCGGCAACTCCTCCGCCGAGGCCCGCCAGGCCGCGGCCGAGGCCCGTCGTCACGCCAACGCCGCCAACCGCGCCGCCGACCAGGCCTCCGCGCTGGCAGTGCGCTCCGCCAACGCGGCCTACGAGGCGCGCGACGCCGCCCGTTCCGCGGCCCGGCACGCCCGCGCCGCCGCGGACGCGGCCGACGAGGCAGCCGCCCACGCCGGGGAGGCCGCGAACGCGGCCGCCGAGGCGAAGAAGCACGCGGACGCGGCCAAGACGGCCGCCGAGGCAGCCGACACCGCGGTAGCCACGGCGAAGAAGGTCGTCCAGATCGCCCGGGAGACCGAGGCCACCGACCTCGCGACCCGGACCGAGGCCTCCATCGAGCGGGCCAAGTCCGCCAAGGCGCAGATCGACAAGTTCGTCTCCGCCGCCGCGGCCCAGCAGCTCGAAGCCGTCGGCCTCGACACCACCGCCGCGGCGCTGGCCTCCGAGGCGGCCAAGCCGGACGTGGACGTCAAGGCCACCGCGGTCAAGGGCCGTGCCCTGGCCATGAGGGCCATGAAGCTGCGCGGTCCCTGGAGCCAGGAAGCCGCGGCCACCGCCCTGGGCGGCACGGACGAGGAGGTCCTGACCTACCTGCGCACCCGCTGGAAGCAGGCCGGGCAGGACGAGGTGCGCGAGCGCGTCCTCCAGCTCAGCGGCCAGAGCCCCTACCCCTCGGTGCGCACCGCAGCCGCGACCGCGCTGACCGGCACGCCCGAGCAGGTCAACGGCTTCTACACCACCGGTCAGTACGTGGCCGGCGCCGATGACCTCGCCGTCGAGGTCTCGAAGTACAACAACGTCGGCGGCCAGGGCGTCAAGGACGCGTCCAAGAAGGCCCTGGCGGACGGCAGCGGCAAGGCACTGGCTGCCTTCCTGGCCGTCGGCCAGTACACGGCGCGCAACAGCGACGAGCAGGTCATCGCCTCCCAGCTCGTCAACACCGGCGGTCCCGAGGTCAAGGCAGCGGCCAAGATCGCCCTCTCCGGTCCGTCCGACCAGCTCCACGAGTTCGTCGCCGTCGGCCAGTTCATGGCCGCGCACAAGGACAAGCTGGCCGAGCACCACAAGAACCAGGTCGACCGTCTGATCGCCGAGGCTTCGGGGATCGCCGCGAAGGCCAACGAGAACCGCTGGCGCGCGGCCGAGGCCGCCGCCAAGGCCGCCGCCGCCAAGGCCGAGGCGGACATCGCGGCGGCCGAGGCGCAGAAGTCCAAGGAAGCCGCCGCCAAGTCCGCCGCCGACGCCAACAACTCGGCGAACGCGGCCCAGGCCAGTGCCACCGCGGCCAAGAACTCCGCGGCCAGTGCGCGCAACGCGGCAGCCGCCGCCGACCGCGACGCCGATGCCGCCGAGGAGTCCGCCGCCCAGGCCGCCTTCTCCGCGCAGTACGCCCGCGACTCGGCCGCCCAGGCGGACGCCTCCGCGGCGGATGCCCGCCAGTCCGCGATCGCCGCGGGCAAGAGCCGGGACGAGGCCGACGCCCTCGCCGGTGAGGCCTGGACCGAGGTCAAGAAGAAGTTCGAGGCCGAGGAGGCCACCAGGCGCCGCCTGGCGGAGGAGGCCCGCAAGAAGCAGGCCGAGGAGGAGAAGAAGAAGAAGCCGAAGTGCATCGTCCCCTACAACCGGGACAGCCTGCCCCCGTGCATGATGGGCGCCGACCCTGATCAGGTCGTCTTCGGCAAGCCCGACCCGGACCTGGCCAAGCTCCTCCTCAAGGGCGCCTGGGAACTGTCCGGCGGCGCCGACATCCAGCGGTGCATCGAGGAGCCCAGCTGGGGCGGCTGCGCCATGGCCATCGCCGGCGTCACGCCTTGGGGCAAGGCCCTCAAGGTCGTCAAGTGGGGTGCCCAGGGCGTCGAGGCAGCGGTGGACGCGAGGAAGCTCCAGCGCGTCCTCACCTGCCCCATCCCCGGTGCGAAGCACAGCTTCCCCGCGGGCACGCGCGTCCTCATGGGTGACGGATCGGCCCGCCCGATCGAGCAGATAGCGGTCGGTGACTCGGTCCTCGCGACCGATCCGGAATCGGGCACCACCGGCTCCCGCCGCGTCGACGCCACCATCTACACCCCCGACGACCGCGACTTCACCGGCATCACCCTCGATGCCGCTGTCGGCGGCGGGTCCGTCACCACGACGGACCACCACCCCTTCTGGTCCGAGAACGCCAAGGCCTGGATCAACGCGGGTGACCTCAACGCCGGGGACACCCTGCGCACGGCCGACGGCAACACCGCGCGGATCGACGAGGTCCGGCACTGGAAGACCCTCCAGCCCGCGTACAACCTGACCGTCAACGACCTCCACACGTACTACGTGCTGGCGGGCACCGCGCCGGTCCTGGTCCACAACGAGGACGGGTTCTGCGGGTTCTCCCTGGACACCGTGGGCACCGCCTACGAGAACATGAACAAGGGCGGCGGACACGCCATCCGCTACCTCGTCCGGGACGGACTCATTCCGAACGCCGGCAGCCTCCCGCAGCGCGTCGAGCAGTTCAAGAAGCTGACCAGCCACATCCTCACCAACCCGACGAAGACCTTCGACTGGAAGACGGGCAACACCCCGGCCAGGGCGTTCGCCGGTATGGTCGACGGCAAGCACGTCGTACTGATGGTCGCGAAGGAGGGCCCGCACGCGGGGAAGGTCCTGACGTCCTACATTCCCGACGCGGACCAGATCATCGAATGGGGACTTTAGTGAGTGAATTCGTCGAGGCTCTCCGGTGGGGCGGCTCGGAGGCGGTCGTCAGCCTGTTCGCGGCGGCACCTTCCGCCGAGCCCTTCGATCTCACCTTCGACATCGGCGGATCCGCTCCGGACCGAATCGAGACCTACCATCTCGAGGACGTCGACAACACCCTCACCGGTCTCCAGATGGTCGAGTACGACCTGGCCTTCCGCGAGTTGCCCGCCGAGCTCGGGCCGTACCTGGAGGCGTGCCTCGAACAGGTCCGCGCGCGGGGGGCCCGGGTGGCATGGCTCGGGTTCGAGGGGTCGTTCCACTACGACCACCTGCTCACGGATACCGTCGCGCGGACCCTCTACGGAGTCGCGGCGCAGGGCGAGCCCACGGTGCTCGCGCTGGACGACGAGTTCCGGGAAGGACCGGGGTGGCCGAAGCTCCTGGCCGCCTACCGGGACAAGCTCCTGAACGGCTGAATCACCACCTGTAGTCCAAGACCGCCGGCCCGGCCGCATCCACGGATGCGGCCGGGCCGGCGGCGTCCGGCCGCCGGTCACGCCGTGGCCGGAGGGGGCTCCTGACAGGAACTGACCTTCTATGTAATGTCACATCGCATGATGATGCCGTTACGCCGTGCGGCCCTCGCCGCCGCCATGCTCGGGGTTGCCGCCCTGCTCCCGCCCGTCACCGCACACGCGGACACCGCACCCGCCTGCCTCACCGCCGCACCGGCGCCCGACCCGGAGCAGGGCCGCCTCGCGGACCCGCGGACCGCCGCCTTCCCGGAGCGGGCCGCACTCGACACCTTCGTACGCCGCTTCCCGGCCGCCCTGTGCGGCATCAGGAACGCCACCGAGGCCGAGCGGCTCCTCGACGCGTGGGGCGAAGGGCTGTGGCAGGCCGCGGTGAACCGCGCCCAGGGCCGGCGCCCCGGCGGCGACCTGGCCGCCGGGGACGACCGGCCGCTGTACTGGGCCAGGCTGGCGATGACCGTCCAGCTCGCCCGCTGGCAGCCGGCGTTCGCCGTCGACCGGCAGGCCCTGCGCAGCAGGTTCGAGGACGCCTCCCGCGGTCTGACCGCCAACGAGTTCCGCGCCGTGCCCGGCGTACGACGGATATTCGTCAGCGGATTCGACCCGTTCGGACTGGACGCCGAACTGCGCCGGGCCAACCCCTCGGGCTCCGCCGCCCTCCAGCTCAACGGCCGCCGCGTGACCCTGGCCGACGGCACGGTGGCGGAGTTCCGGGCGGTCGTCCTGCCCGTCCGCTACGCCGACTTCGACGCCGGCATCGTGGAGCGCGCCTACGGCCCGCGCCTGGCGGCCGGTCCGCGTGCCGCCGACATGATCACCAGCATCAGCCAGGGCTACCCCGGCCTGTTCACCCTGGAGGCCTGGGCCGGCCGGGCCCGCTCGGCCGACCCCTACCCGGACAACGCGCGCGCCCTGTCCGGCGGTACGTACGACCGGCCCGTCACCGCGCCGGGACTCGGACCGGGCGCGGAGTTCCTCCGGACCAGCCTGCCCACGGACACCATGACCGCCGTCCAGAGCCCGTACCCGGTGCGGCTGAACACCGCCGTCACCGAGATCCCGGCCGGGGCGCAGGCCCCGGTGGACCGCGAGGACGGACCCACCCCGGGCTCGCGCGCCGTGGCGGGCGGGGGCGGCGGCTACCTCTCCAACGAGGTCGCGTACCGCTCCAACCGGCTGCGCCTCGAACTGCGCCCCCAGCTGCCCGGCGGTCACCTGCACACCCCCGTCCTCACCGGACTGCCCGCGGACCGGGCCCAGTTGACCGGCGCCGACTTCGAACGGAACGAGAACGCGATCACGGCGCAGGTGCTGGCCGTACTGCGGCACTCCCGCTGAGGCACCGCGCCCTCAGCCGGTGGCCCGCAGGGCCGCCGTGTGCGCACGCACCTGGGCCGGGGTCAGGTACGCACCCGTGTGCTCGAACTCCCGCAGCGTGGGCGGCTTCGCGGACTGGAAGCCGGTCCGGACGAAGTCGTCCCCGGCCACCGCGTTGATCAGCCAGTTCGTCATGACCCGGGTCTTGGCCACGTTCGTGCGCAGCGCCGACCAGTGGTACCCGCGGGCCACCGCCTGGGCCGGGAGGCCGCGCAGGGCGATGCCCAGCGGCTTGGAGACGGCGTCCGCGCCGCCGAGGTCGACCACCAGCCCCAGGTCCTTGTGCACGTACGGCCGCAGCGGCTGGTGGCGCAGCGTGGCGACGATGTTGTCGGCGAGCGTGCGCCCCTGGCGCATGGCGTGCTGTGCGGTGGGCGGGCAGAGCGCCCCGTCCTCGCCCTTGGCGAGGTCGGGGACGGCGGCCGAGTCACCCAGCGCGAAGACCCCGGGTGCGCCGGGCACGGTCATCTCCGGGGTCACCACCAGCCGGCCGTGGTCGGTCCGCGCGTCCAGGGTCCCGATCAGCGGGCTCGCGACCACCCCGGCCGTCCAGACCAGGGTCCGGCTGGGCAGCACCCGGCCGTCGGTCAGCGTCACCTCCCGGGGACCCGCCTTGGCGATGCTCACGCCGAGGGACACCTCGATGCCGCGCCGGCGCAGGATGTCCAGGGCCGTCCGCCCGAGGTCGTCGCCGAGTTCGGGCATCAGCCTGGGTGCCAGGTCGAGCAGGTGCCAGGTGATCTGGCGGGGATCCAGGCGCGGGTAGCGCTTCACCGCGTGGTGGGTCAGCCGCTGGAGGCAGGCAGCCGTCTCGGTGCCGGCGTAACCGCCGCCGACCACGACGAAGCACAGCCGGGCGGCGCGCTCCGCCGGGTCCTCGCAGGCATCGGCCAGGTCGAGCTGGGCGATGACGTGGTCGCGCAGGTACGCGGCCTCGGCCAGGGTCTTCATGCCCCGCGCCTGCTCGGCGAGTCCGGGGATGTCGAAGGTGCGGGTGACGCTGCCGGGAGCCAGGACCAGCTGGTCGTACGCCTGCTCGACCACCTCGCCGGTGATCTTGCGGATGATGCAGATCCTGGCTCCGGGGTCCACGCCGATCGCGCCCCCGGGGATGATCCGGGTCCGGTGCCGCCGGCTGCGGCGCAGCGAGACGGCTATGGACTGCGGGGTCAGCACTCCGGACGCCACCTGCGGCAGCAGCGGGAGGTACAGCTGGTAGGAGTCGGGGGTGACCACGGAGATCTCCGCCTCCGACGGGGACAGTCTGCGTTCCAGTCGGCGCAGGCACTCGACGCCGGCGAAGCCGGCGCCCACCACGAGGATCCTCGGTCGTACCACGGTGTCCGTCCTCTCTCGGGCCCGGCAGGTCAGTACTGCGCCTGCCCGGTCCGGGACGGGTGTGCACCTCCCGGGGCGCCGCCGCGGGAGAGTTGGCCGGAACCCGGCACCGCCCGGCTCAGTGGTCGGAGTAGCTGAAGTCGCCCATGGTCCAGGCGCTGACGTCCTCGATCGCGACGCGGTACATCCCGCCCGTCTCGGGGATCCCGATGCTGCCCTGCAGGATCCGCGCCACGTGGAAGTGCAGGTGCGTGGGAGGCCCGGCCCGGTCGGGCCGATCCGCCGTCCGGGCCGTGGCGAAGACCCCGGAGAACGGCCCCAGGTGCTCCGAATCCGTCAGGACGTCCGAAACGCGCTGCCTCCAGACGGCTTCGGGAGCCAGCCGCCCGGTGATCACCGCACCACCCACGACGACGGTCAGGGACATCTGATTGCTGCGCTCGGACTCCACGGTCGTGGCGATGTCAACGAGCAGCTCGTCAGGCTTCGACATGGGACCCGATTCTATTCAGTCGGTGCGGCCGGCGTGCCGGTATCCGTTGCCCATACTGCTCACGGGGGCGGCGGCAGGCCCTTCGCGCGGGCGATGACCAGGGCGACGTCGTCGTGGTCGTCCGCCCGCCGCAGGGAGTTCAGCAGCCGGTCGCAGGTCTCCTCCAGCGGCCGGCCGGCCTCGGCGAGCAGCTCCAGCAGCACGGCGAGGCGGTCGTCGATGGACTGGTCGCGCACTTCGACCAACCCGTCGGTGTAGAGGACCAGTTGGTCACCCGGCTCCATCCGCACCGTGGTGGACTCGAAGGGTACGCCGCCCACGCCGAGCGGTGTGCCGGTGGGCAGGTCGAGCAGCCGGGGGGCCTGCCCGGCGCGGATCAGGACGGGCGGCAGGTGTCCGGCGACGGCTATCCGGCACTCGCCGGAGTGCGGGTCGTAGACCGCGTACACGCAGGTGGCGATGGTCTCCTCCAGCGTGGCGGTGGCGCGGTCGAGCTGCTGGAGCACCTCGGCCGGGTCGAGGCCGAGTTCGGCGAGGGTACGGGTGGCGGTGCGCAGCTGTCCCATGCCGGCGGCGGCGTTGATGCCGCTGCCCATGACGTCCCCGACCACCAGGACGGTCGTGTCGTCCGGGCGGGGGATGGCGTCGAACCAGTCGCCGCCGATCTCGCTGGTGGCCGCGGCGGGCCGGTAGCGGGAGGCGACTTCGAGGCCCGGGGTGTGCGGCGGGTGGTGGGGGAGCAGGTGGTGCTGGAGGGCGAGTGCGGTGTGGTGCGCGTTGCGGTACCAGCGGGCGTTGTCGATGCAGACCGCCGCCCGGGCGGCGAGTTCACCGGCCAGGATGATGTCGTCCTCGTCGAACGGCAGCGGGTTGCGGGTGCGTTTGAGGTCGAGGGCGCCCAGTACCTCGCCGCGGGCGATGAGCGGCACGGCCAGGTAGGAGCGCAGGCCGGCGCGGGCCAGCATGGCGCCGGCTTCCTCGTTCCGGGCGATGCGCGAGATGTCGTGGGCCTTCACGTGGGCCACGAGCACGGGATGGCCCGTGGTCACCGACCGGGTGACCAGCCGGTCGGCCTCGTAGCGCGCGATGTCGCCCGGCGGATCCGCGGCGCGCACGGCCTCGCTGGGGTAGGCGGCCGCGACCGCGAGGGCCCGGAACACGGCCGGCTCGTGGTCGGAGGACCTCAGGCTCGGGCGGCCGTCGAGGACGGAGTCGAGGATGTCGACCGCGGCGATGTCGGCGAGCTCGGGCACGACGACGTCGGCCAGCTCGCGGGCGGTCAGGTCCAGGTCGAGGGTGGTGCCGATCCGTACGGTGGCGTCGGCGATCAGGGCGAGCCGCCGGCGGCTCCGGGCGATCTCCTTGGCGGCCTGATGGCTCTGGGTGACGTCCACGACCGAGGTGGCCAGGCCCAGGACCTGCCCGGCGGCGTCCTCCAGCCGGTAGTACGACACCGACCAGGCGTGTTCGTGGTGCTTGTCGCCGTGGGTGTGGCCCGCGGTGAACTGCTCGACCAGCGGCGTGCCCGTGGCCAGGACCTGGCGCATCGCCGATTCGACGGCGCCCGCGTCGTCGAGGAAGGACAGGGCCTCGCGCACTCCGCGCCCGATGTGGTCGGCCGCGGGCAGCCCGTTGATCCGCTCCAGCGTCGGATTGACCAGGACGTAGCGCAGGTCCGTGTCCAGTACGGCGAGCCCGATCGGCGACTGCGCCACCAGCCGCGCCGAGAGGGCCAGGTCCCGCTCCAGGTCCCGCAGCCTGGTGCGGTCGGTCGCGATCCCCAGGGCGTATGTGTCCCCGTGCTCGTCCAGCAGCCGCATGTTGCGGAACTCCACCAGGTGGCTGCTGCCGTCCTTGTGCCGCACCGGGAAGGCGCCGGCCCAGTCCCCAGCGCCCCCCATGACCCGCGCGAACAGTTCCAGCACGAGCCCCAGGTGCTCCTTGGCCGCGAGCAGCTTGGCGGCGGGCCGGCCGAGCGCTTCCCTGGCCGTCCAGCCGAAGAGCTGCTCGGCCTGGGGGCTCCACAGGGCGATGCGGCCCTTCGCGTCGAGTACGACGGCTGCCACGTTCAGTACGTCGAGCAGCCCGCTCGGCGGGGACACCCCGGCCTGGAGGGGCCCGGCGGGCCCGGCGTCGGGCGGCCTGCCGTGCGTATCGGACGCATCCATCGCCGAGCTCCCTTCCGGCCGGGTCGCGGGCCACCTCCCATCGTCCCTCCGTACGCCCCCCACGGCCCCCGGACGCCCGAGCACCGCCGGAGAGCGCCGCGGAGCGGCCCCGGAGCGTGCCCCGGCCGAAAATGCGCGACGGTTTGGGTGATCTTTTCCTCTGGTGACGGTGCGTGTCGTCCGTGTAGCGTGACGGTAGCTGTCGTGGTTCGAAGTGCCTTCTGCCCGCGTCTTCTCGGTGCGGGCAGTCTTGCTGTGTTGTGCCGTTGGACCAAGGCGATCACCTCTGCCTCCCGCGCAGTGCTGGGGGCTTTCATCGACTGGAAGGCATGAACATGGCTACGGGAACTGTGAAGTGGTTCAACGCGGAGAAGGGCTTCGGCTTCATCGCCCAGGACGGCGGCGGCCCGGATGTGTTCGCGCACTACTCGGCGATCAACGCCACCGGGTACCGCGAGCTCCAGGAGGGCCAGGCCGTGACGTTCGACATCACGCAGGGCCAGAAGGGCCCGCAGGCGGAGAACATCACCCCCGCGTGACCCCAGGCCGGCCCGCCGCGTCCGCACGACGGGCGCAGAACCGTTTCCTCGCCCGACTCGGGTGAGGCGCGGCCCGCGGCGGCCGGTCCGGGCCGGGGCCGCGTGCCCCGGCCCCAGTGCTGACTCAGTCCCGGTGGAAGAGGTCTTCCGCCGGGACTGACGGCTGTCCGGGGGCTCTGGGAGGCTCCCGCCCCTGCTGGACCCACTGCCGCGCGAGGGCGTCGTAGATCGGCGAGTCGGACGCCTCCTGCGGCGGACTCGATGCCGCCGGGTCCGGTGCGGCGTCGGCAGAAACGTTTCCTGTCTTCTCCATACGGAGCCCAACGAGCCGGACGACTCGCGGGAAACCCGTATCCCCCGAGCGGGGGATACGGATCACGCCCGTGCATGATCCCCGGCCGCGGGCAGCCGGACAGGCTTGTCGCATGGCGATCAACGAGACGCACCAGGCGAAGACGATGAGCACGGCGATGAGCACGGCGACGAACACGGCAACGGCAGGGACGGCGACCGAGCGCCCCGTCCCGCGCTGGGCCGTGACGGTCGCCCGCCTCATCCCCCTGATAGGCCTGCCGGTGTGCCTGTGGCGGCTGCCCGTCGGATTCGGCTTCCTCATGGGGATGGACGTCCCCCGCGCCCAGCAGCCGCTCTGGCTGACGGTGCCCTACGTCCTCACCCTGAGCCTGCTGTCCGAGGCGTTCGCACTGCTCTGCTCCGGCCTGGTGAGGCGGTGGGGCGAGGTAGTGCCCGACGCCGTCCCGGTGTTCGGCGGCCGGCGCATCGCGCCGTCCGTCGTGATCGTGCCCGCGACCGTCGCCGGGCTCGCCCTCACCCTGCTGACCGTCGACTGGGTGCTCTGCATCCTCGGCATCGCCGGGTTCTCGGACGTCGGGTACACCAACGGCTGGTGGCGCGCGCTGGCCGCGACGGTGAGCGGTCTGTTCGCCCTGTGGGGCCCGCTGGTGCTCGCCCTGACCTATTCCTACTACCGGCGACGGTGCGGACCGGCCAATTGAGACGCCGCATGGCCAACGTTCCCTCACCCGGCGCACCCGGTGGCTTACGATCTCGGCGGACGGTCACGTCCTGCGACCGCCGCCCATCCTGCCCCAGTGGAGGTCACCCGTGTTCAGGACGGCCGAAGGACACCGCAGTCACCGCAGCACCCTCCGCGGCCGCTCCCGCATCCGCGCCGCGGCCGGTGCCGCGGCCGCCGCGGGGGTGTTCCTCGCTGCCGGCTGTTCGTCCGGCGGCGCCGGGAAGGGGGAGGCGGCCGGCGGCGTGCCCGTCGTGGAGAAGGGCAAGCTGACCACCTGCACCCATCTGCCCTACCCGCCCTTCCAGTTCGAGCAGGACGGCAAGGTCGTCGGCTTCGACGTGGCCCTGATCGACCTGGTCGCGAAGAACCTCAAGGTCGAGCAGAAGATCCTCGACACGCCCTTCGAGAACTTCAAGACCGGAGCCTTCCTGAACTCCGGCGAGTGCGACCTCGCCGCGGCCGGCATGACGATCACCGACGAGCGCAAGAAGAACGTCGACTTCTCCATCCCCTACTTCGACGCGACCCAGGCGCTCCTCGCGACCAAGAAGAGCGGCATCACCTCGCTCGCCGACGTCAAGGCGAAGAACAAGAAGCTCGGCGCCCAGGCCGAGACCACCGGCGAGAGCTACGCCAAGGCCCAGGGCTTCAACCCCGTCGCCTTCGAGAGCTCGGACGCCGTCCTCAACGGTCTGCGCACCGGGCAGGTCGACGCGGTCGTCATCGACTACCCCGTCGTCCAGGGCTGGCTCAAGGACCAGAAGAACGCCGGTGAATTCGCCCTCGGGCAGAGCATCGACACCGGTGAGCAGTACGGCTTCTCGGTGAAGAAGGGCAACACCGCCCTGCGCGCCGCGATCGACAAGGCGATCACCGACGCCAAGGCCGACGGCACCTACAAGAAGATCTACGAGCAGTGGATCGGCCCGCTGCCCCAGGCCGCCTCGTGACCTCTCGGCTGACCCGGCGGCAGCGGCGCCGTGTCTGGCAGGGCGTCCAGTACGCGGTCTTCGCGGCCGCGCTGGTCGTACTGGGCGTCCTCGCCGACTGGGACCGGCTGCAGAACCAGTTCGCGCAGAAGGACCTGGCCCTGCGGCTCTTCCCGGAGATCATCACCCTCGCCCTGCGCAACACCGTCGTGTACACGCTCTCGGGGTTCGTCTTCGGCCTTGTGCTGGGCCTGGTCATCGCCATGATGCGGCTGTCGTCGGTGGCCCCCTACCGGTGGGTCGCCGGCATCTACATCGAACTGTTCCGGGGCCTGCCCGCCCTGCTCATCTTCATCTTCGTGGGCGTGGCCGTGCCGCTCGCGTTCCCCGGTACGGAGATCCCCGGCGGCACGTACGGAAAGGTCGCGCTCGGCCTCGGCCTGGTCGCCGCCGCGTACATGGCTGAAACGATTCGGGCCGGCATCCAGGCCGTCCCCAAGGGCCAGATGGAGGGCGCGCGTTCGCTGGGCTTCTCGCACGGCCGCGCCATGGTATCGGTGATCATCCCGCAGGCGTTCCGCATCGTCATCCCACCGCTCACCAACGAACTGGTCCTGCTGTTCAAGGACTCCTCCCTGGTGCTCTTCCTGGGCGTGACGCTGGAGGAGCGGGAACTGACGAAGTTCGGCCGGGACCTCGCCAGCCAGACCGCCAACTCCACCCCGATCCTCGTCGCGGGCCTGTGCTACCTCCTCGTGACCGTGCCCCTGAGCTTCGTGGTGCGCCGTCTAGAGGCCCGCGCGGACAAGGCCACGTGAGGACGAGATGTCACAGAAGACGAGGCCGCCGGAGACGGCGGCCGCCGACCGCCCGGAGATCGAGATCCGGGGCCTGCACAAGTCCTTCGGGGACAACCACGTCCTGCGGGGCATCGACCTCGACATCGCCCGCGGCGAGGTGGTGTGCGTCATCGGGCCCTCCGGCTCGGGCAAATCGACGCTGCTGCGCTGTGTGAACCTGCTGGAGGAACCCAGCGAGGGCCGGGTCTTCGTCGGCGGTACGGAGGTCACCGACCTCGACGTCGACATCGACGCCGTACGCCGCCGCATCGGCATGGTCTTCCAGCAGTTCAACCTGTTCCCGCACGTGAACGTCACCGAGAACCTCACCCTCCCGCAGCGGCGGGTGCTGGGCAGGGACAAGACCCGGGCCGCCGAGGTCGCCCGGCACAACCTCGCGCGCGTGGGCCTCGTCGACAAGGCGCAGGCGTATCCGGCGCAGCTCTCCGGCGGCCAGCAGCAGCGGGTGGCGATCGCCCGGGCCCTGTCCATGGACCCGGAGGTGATGCTCTTCGACGAGCCGACCTCCGCGCTCGACCCCGAACTCGTCGGCGAGGTGCTGTCGGTGATGCGGGTGCTGGCCGGCGAGGGGATGACGATGATGGTGGTCACCCACGAAATGAGCTTCGCCCGCGAGGTCGCGGACCGGGTCGTGTTCATGGACGGGGGAGTGATCGTCGAGCAGGGGCCCGCGGCGCAGGTGGTCGGCCGTCCGAGCCACGAGCGGACGAGGAACTTCCTCAACCGCATCCTGGACCCGGCGGCCGCCCCGCCGCCCGTCGCAGACGGCCCGCCCGGAGCCTGAGGCCCCGGGCGGACTCCCGTCAGGCGAGCGCCGCGGCCAGCAGGGCGGCGGTCTTCGCGACCAGCGGGTTGTCCGCGGCGGCGTCGGGCAGGTGCTTGGTCGTCAGGACGGCCATGACGATCGGCGCCCGGCCGGGCGGCCAGGTGATGCCCGTGTCGTTGTTCGTCCCGTACTTGCCGCCACCGGTCTTGTCCGCCAGGACCCAATCGGCCGGCAGGCCCTTGCGGAAGCGCTCCTTACTGGTCGTGTTGGCCAGCAGCCAGCCCCGCAGCAGCGCCCGGTCCCCGGGTGCGAGCGCACCGCCGAGAGCGAGGCGCTCGTACGTCCGGCCGATGGCGTGCGGGCTGGTGGTGTCCGTCACCCGGTCCGGCTCCGCGGAGTTCAGCGCGGGCTCCCAGCGGTCGAGCCGCGTGACCCCGTCCCCCACCGAACGGCAGAAGCCGGTGATCGCACCGGGCCCGCCCAGCTCGCGGAGCAGCAGGTTCCCGGCCGCGTTGTCGCTCTGGCAGATCGTGGCGGCGCACAGCTCCCCGACGGTCATGCCGGCGGCCAGGTTCTCGGGCAGCCCGGTGACCGGGCCGTACCCGGAATCCGTCACCTCCTGCTGCGTGTAGTGGATCCGCTTGGCCAGGAACTCCCCGTCCCGGTCCTTGTCGCGCAGGACCGCGGCGACCGCGAGGGTCTTGAAGAGCGAGCACATCGGAAAGAGCTCGTCCGCCCGGTACCGCACGGTGCGCCCGGTGGCCGTGTTGCGGGCGTACACGCCCAGCCGGGCGGCGTGCTCCCCCTCCAGCGCGCGCAGCTCGCGCAGGATCCCCTCCTGCCGCGCCGGCGCCGCGTACGCCGTACCGCCCAGGGACATCCCGGTCAGTGCCGCTCCGGCTCCGGCCGCCAGTACGGCTCGTCGGGACGGTCGGGCTCCTGAGGTCTCCACGATGCGCTCTCCCCTTCTGATGGTCTTCAACTGTCGGCCTGCTGAGGTCCGTATAGAGATCAGGACGCACCGCCGGCACCTTTGGTTCGCTCTGGCATCATTTGGCTCGATTCGGCGCGGCGCGGTCCGGTAGCCGTCCGGGCGCTCTAGCCTCGGCTCATGGCTGACACGTTCGAGCACACCCCCGAGGTGTGGACCGCGGCGAAACTGCGCGACGCCCTCTCCGGTCTCCCCGACGAGACCCCGATCCACATCGGCGTCGCGGACGGGCCCGGCGACTTCGCCGGGTACGGAGAGTTCGTCCTGGTCAACGCGGAACCGGTGGAGCTGGACCCCTCCGACGAGGAAGCCGCCCACGGCGGACCCGAGGTCCAGTTCACGCTCTTCGCCGACGCCAAGGCGGGTGCGTACTACCTCGACCTGGACTGACCGCACCGCGCTCCTGATGTGATCACCGGCCAGCCGGAATACACTGGGCGTGCGTGTGCGCCAGAGCCCAGCAGCGGCAGTACCCCGGAGCCGTCCATGACCCCCCACAGGTCCGCGCGGTCGGCGACCGCGGACGATTTGCTGACCAGGCTCGGGCGGCTCACCGCCCAGGCCCGGGAAGGGGCCGAGCTCCAGCAGGCCCGGGTCGAGCTGGCCGAGGCACTGCAGCGCGAGATCCTGCCCAAAACGCTGCCGGCCCTCCCCGGGCTGCGTACGGCGGCCCGGTACGCGCCCGCCCGGCACGGCCTGAGCATCGGCGGCGACTGGTACGACGGCTTCCAGCTGCCCGAGGGGGCCCTGGGCTTCTCCATAGGCGACGTGGAGGGGCACGACGTGGAGGCAGCCGCCTTCATGGGGCAGGTACGGATCGCCGTGCGGGCGGTCGCCGCGGCCGCCGCCGACCCGGGCGAGGTGCTCAGCCGGGCCAACGACCTCCTTCTCTCCGTGGACTGCGACCTCTTCGCGACCTGCACCTTCGTCCGGTTCGACCCCGAGGCCTGGGAGATCCAGAGCGCCCGCGCCGGCCACGTACCGGGGGTGTGGGCCACGACCGACGGCCAGTACGGCGTGGTGGAGGACGAGGGAGGCCTGCCGCTCGGCATGCTTCCGGGCTCGCGGTACCCCGTGACCAGGCGCAGGCTGACGGCCGAGGGCTCGTTCATCCTGGTCACCGACGGGGTGGTCGAAGGCCCGAGGTTCCCGATCGAAGCCGGTCTGGAGCGCGTGGCCGAGGCGGTCCGGGCGGGGGCGGCCGCCGACCCGGGGGACCTCGCCGCCGAGGTGATGAAGGTCGCCGACTCCACCGGCCACGAGGACGACGCCGCGGTCCTCGTCCTGCGCCACGAGGCGTTTCCGGGTCCACCACGGGTGACGCGGAGTGCGGCGTAGCGCGTGTCACGTACGCGCGGCGGGCGCGGCTGTCGTCTGATGAGGTCATGCGCACCGAGGGCTTCCGACGTCCGTGCCTCACAGGGCTTTGGATCCTTGCCGTCGCCGCCGCCTACTTCGCGGGCGGACGGATCGGACTGCTCCAGCAGGTCGTGCTCGACGGCGCCGTCGTCACACCCCTGTGGCCGCCCAGCGGCATCGCCGTCGCCTGCCTGCTCTGGCTGGGGCTCCGCGTCTGGCCGGGGGTCGCGATCGGTGCCTTCCTCGTCATCCAGTCGATCAGCCCGATGGATCCCGTCGGTCTCGGGATCGTCGCGGGCAACACGCTGGCCCCCGTGTGCGCCTGCCTCATGCTCCGCGCTGTCGGCTTCCGCACGGCGCTCGACCGGCTCCGGGACGGCCTGGCGCTGGTCTTCCTGGGCGGCCTGCTGCCGATGCTGATCAGCGCCACCGTCGGGGCCTGGCTGCTGGAACTGACCGGCAGCCTGCCGGGGGGCGGATTCTGGACCGTGTGGTGGACGTGGTGGGCCGGTGACGCCATGGGCGTGCTCGTGATCACGCCGCTGCTCCTGGTCCTGCGCGGGGCCCGCCTGTCCGACGACGTCTACCGGTGGGCGGAGGCGGCCCTACTGCTCGTCTCGGCCGTCGCGATCACCCTGCTGGCCACCAGGAGCGAGCTGGCGCTCCTCTTCCTCGTCTTCCCGCTCCTCATCTGGGCCGCCCTGCGCTTCCAGACGGCGGGGAGCGCTCCGTGCATGCTGCTCGTGTCCGTGCTGGCGAACTCGGCGGCGATCGACCAGCGCGGACCCTTCGTCGACCACACCCTGGTCGAGGGCATGGCCAACCTCCAGGCGCTCAACGGCAGCGCTGCCCTGACCTCCCTGCTGCTGTCGGCGCTCGTCACCGAGCAGAACTCCATCCGGCTGAGGATCGAGCAGGCCTGCCTGGACCTGGCCGAGGTCGTCGACCAGCTCTCCTCCGGGAAACCGGCTTCCCGTTGGCCGCCACCGGGGGAGTGACGGCCACGCGAGAGGTCAGGCGATGCGCCACTGCTGGTACGTCGAGCCGTTGGCCGGCTGCTGGGTGACCAGGGCCCCGTCCGCGCCGGACGCCGTGGTCAACAGGAGCGTGCTCTTCTTGTTCGCCACCGAGTAGCCGCCGGCGCCCACCGGCGTGATCTTCCAGCGCTGGCTGTCACTGCCCGTGCACGTGCTCTGGACCACGGCCGCGCCCGCGGCGGTCGAACCGCCGGAGACGTCCGCGCAGAGCTTGGAGGAGCCGTTGACCATGGTGTGGCTGCCGTCGCTGCCCGGGATCAGCTGCCACTGCTGGTTGGGCCCGCCGTGCGGTGTCCAGGTGATCAGCTGGGTGCCGGGGATGCTGGAGCTCGCGGGGTCGTCGAGCGCCCTGCCGGCCGCTGTGAGCGTCCGGACCCCGCTCAACGGGCCGCCGTACACCTCGAATTCGTACAGCGAGTAGCCGTACGAGGTGCCGCGCTGGGTGCCGTACACGCGGATGAAGCGGCCCGATCCGGTCAGGCCGGTCAGGTCCTGGACCCCGCCGGTGCCGGCCGTGGCGGAGTGGACGGTGCGCCAAGTGGTGGCGTCGTCCGAGAGCTGGATCTGGAAGGCCTTGCCGTACGCCGCCTCCCAGCGCAGCACCACCCGGTTGACGCTCTGGACGGAGCCGAGGTCGACCTGGAGCCACTGCGGGTCGCTGTAGGCGCTGGACCACCGGGTGCCGGGGTCGCCGTCGGTGGCCGAAGCCGCGGGGAAGTTCGCCGTCTCGGTGCTGGAGGCGGTGGTCGGACGGCCCAGGGCCAGGTTGCCGGGCTGCGAGAGGCCGGGCCAGGCGGGGTTGTGGCCGATGGCCGCCGCGATCGGGGTGAAGGCGGCGTACGTCGAAGTCAACTTCGGCGAGCCCCAGGTCTGTTGGGCCAGTGCGCGCAGCGGGTACATGATGCCGGCCGCGATCTGCGTCTCGGTCTCGGCGTTCGGATTGTCGCACCAGACGTGGATCAGCGAGCCGGGGTTCTTCGCCGGGTCGGACAGGGTGCTGCCGCCCTCGAAGCGGTCCGGGGTCCAGGTCTCGTACATCCACTTGGTGTCGGGCTTCGCGCCGCCGAGCACGTAATAGGTCGGCGTCCAGGACTCGTTGGCGACGATGTGGCCGGCGTCGGCCAGCTGCTGGGGCGTGAGCCCGTAGCTGTACCAGTACTCGACGAGGATGCCGGCGTTCGGTTTGACCGTCCCGTCACCGGACTTGATGCCGTCGTTCCACATCCGGGTGGTCTTGCCACCCGCCCGGACCAGGTCGTCCGCCCAGTTGACGAACCCGTAGTAGGTGTCCTTGGCGGTCGCGTTCGCCCCGTAGTGGGAGCGGGCGTAGCTGAGCAGCTGCGGGTACTTGCCGTAGTCGGTGACGTACTCGTCCGCGCCGATGTGCCAGTACGGGGCCGGGAACAGCGGCAGGTACTCGTTGACCAGGTCCTTGATCAGCGCGTACGAGGCGGGCAGCGAGAGGTCGATGAAGTCGGGGCTGACCGTGCCCGAACTGCTCTTGAGCTTGAGCTCGGGGTGCGCGGCCAGGACCGCGTTCATGTGCCCGGGGGTGTCGATCTCCGGGACGATGGTGACGTGGTATTTGTTGCCGAGCGCGACGAGGTCGGCGATGTCCTGCTTGGAGTAGTGGTCGGTGGAGACGATCTCCGGGTGGGTGGAGCTCTCCAGGCGGAAGCCGTACGTGTCCGACAGGTGGAAGTGGAAGTAGTTGAGCTTGAGGTAGGCCAGCTCCTTGATGTGCTGCTTGAGCCAGTCGACGGTGAAGATCTTCCGCCCCTGGTCGACCATGAGCCCGCGCTCGGACTTGGTGGGCCAGTCGACGGCCGTGCCGGCCGGCACCGAGGCGGACTGGCGGAGCAGTTGCAGGACGCTGCGGGTGCCGTAGAAGGCGCCGGCGTCGGTGCCCGCCCGGACGGTGAGGGATCCCGCGACGGTCATCCGGTAGCCCTCGGCGGGCAGGGTCGTCTCGCCGAGCCCGAGTCCGATGTCGCCGGCCGCGGCGCTTCCGGTGACGACGGCCACGCTGCGGCCGGCCAGTGCGCCCAGGTCCTCGGCGAACGTGGCGGCCTCGTCGCCGAGCTGGGCGGCGTGGGCGGGGTCGACGACGATACGGCTCGTGTCGGTGAAGGTGTACGTGCCGGAGCCGGCGGTCCATTGGCGCAGCGCCGGAACGGTCTGCGGCGGGCCGGCGGCCGCTTCGGCCGGGGTGACGGCGGGTAAGGCGAGCGCGGACACCGCGCAGGCGGTGGCGATCAGGAATCTCAGCAGGCGCATGGAGTGTCCCCGAGTCGTGAGTGGGGGGCTAAGGGGGGCACAAGTGCAGCGCAGCACCGAGCGCATGTCAATAGATGCTCGAAACCAGGCCGAAGCACGCATCATTGCGCAGGAGTGCAGCGGTGTGCAGTACGCCGGACCTTCAGCGTTTCAGGGCCCGGTACCGCCGCAGGAGGGCGATGATCTTCTGCTGGTCGGCCGCGCCGTTGAGCTCGACCAGCAGGTCGTCCGGGCACAGTTCGTAGAGGTCGCCCCACCATTTGCGCCCCCGGTTGTCCCATATTCGATAGCCGCCCGGCACGCCCCTGGCGACGTATCGTCGTCTGCTCACGCGTCCTGGTCCCCCCTCTTGGTCGGTATGTCCTCCGGTCCCGGAAGCTACCCGCGGAGGCTCGTCGGTGCACCCGGATATCCGGCGGGCCGGGCCCGCGGCCCATGGGGCCGCTCCGTCGTGCCGAGGGTCGAAGGGGGCTACCGTGAGCCGCATCCGTTGTCCGGTCGGGGTGTTGGCGATGGGAGAGGTCGGTGGGGGCGATGCCGGAGGCGACGGGGCGGGGTCCGGGTACGGGGCCGGGTTCGAATGCGAGTGCGGAGTTCGCGGGCTTCTACCGGGCGCGGGCCGCTCCACTGGTCGCGTTCCTGTGCGTGAGGGGCGCAGGGCCGGCGGACGCCGCCTCCGCCGCCCAGGACGCGATGGCCGCCGCCCGCTGCTGGACGGGACGTGTCCCGGACCTGCGGACGTGGACGTACCGGGCCGCCGCCGGCGGCTCGCGGGGGCGTGCCGTGCCGGAGAGCCCCTTGCTGAACTCGTGGCGGAACGCGAGCGGCGCGTGCGGATCCGTGCCGGCCAGGGTCGCCGCCGCGCTCGCTCCACTGGCCGGACTCGACCCGCGGTAACGGCGGGTGCTCGCCCTGGCGATGGAGTCCGTACCCCCGGGCGAGATCGGCTACGAACTGACCCTGCCCGCACACGAGGTCCACCGGACCCTGCGCGACGCCGGCGAGTTGCTCGGGGCGGCCCCGCCCGACGCGTTGGATGCCCGACTCGGTGCCCTCCGGGCCGAGTTGGCAGCCGCGCTGGAACCCGTGCTGGACCTGGAAGCGGGCCTCGCCCGGCTGAGCGGTGCCATCGGCTCCCGGCTCCCGGTGCCGCCGTACGGTGCTCCCGAACCGGCCGCCCCGCGCCCCGGCGAGGTCGGCGCGCCGGGTTCGGGGCTACGGGCCTACGCCGCCGGCCTGGCCGCGCGCGGCATCCCGTACCGCATGGTGGAGCGGGCGCGCTTTCCCGTGGCGGAGCTGGCGGCCGTCCGCCTCGGTGCGCTGTTCGCCTTCCACACGGACCGCTTCCGGCGCGACGCCGAACGGTCCGGCTTCCCGAACTCCGCCTGCGACTTCACGGCGGTCGACGCCCGCGCGTTCGCCCGCGCCCTGGCCCGGGACCTCGCGGGCGCCGCGCCGCTGTTCGGTGCCGTGACCCGCTCCGACGCCGTACGCCGGGCGCACCACCTGGCGTCGAGCCTGGAACGCGACGACCCCCACACGAACGAGATCGCCCACGACGGCATCGACCTGGCCCTGGCACTGGGCGAGTTCCGGCGGCGGTCCCTGGACCTGGCCCTGCAGGCGCTCTCCCCCCGGCGCGGCGAGGGCTCCGCACTGGCCGAAGCGCTGAGCCGCTGCGCCTTCGACGCAGAGCGGGTGATCGTGCAGCTGAGGACGCTGAGCAGTGACCTCTCCGCCGCCGAGTCCACGCTCCCCGACGGCGTGTACGTCGACATGGCCCGGGACTTCGCCGCGCACGAGGCCTACCACTTGGACCTGATCCACGGCATCGACGCGGCCCGCGACGCACTGTCCGAAGGGGCGGCGGCCCGGTCGGGCCCCTGATTCAGCCGGCCGTCAGCGCGTCGCGGACGATGGCCGACGCGGCGCGGGCGGCGGCGCGCACGGGGGTAGTGTCGTGCGCCGCGCGGCCCAGCATGAAGGCGCCCTCCAGCAGTGCGATCACCGAACTCGCGGTGGCCCGGGCCGTCTCCGGAGCCATGCCCGCACCCGCGTAGAAGGCGGCCAGTGCCTCGGTCCAGGTGCCGAAGACCTCCGCCGTGGCGAGGCGCAGCCCCTCGTGCGTACTGGCGACCTCCAGGGCCACCGTGGCGACCGGACACGGGTCGGCGAACTCCAGCTCCCGGAGCGTCTCGGCGGCCCCCTCGAACGCCGCGGCGGTCGCGCGCGCCGGATCGGCACCCGGGTCCGGGAAGAGCTGCCCGATGAGCTCCAGATGGGCGGCGCCCGAGGTGCGGACGACCTCCTCGCCCAGCTGTGCCTTGCCGCCGGGGAAGAAGTGGTACGCCGAGCCGTACGGCGCCCCGGCCGTCGTGACGATCTGCTTCATGCCCGTGGCGGCGTAGCCCTGCCGCCGGAACAGCTCCGTGGCGGCCGTCACGATCCGCGCTCTCGTATCGCCGGTGACTCTCATGTGGGCTAGTCTCTCACTAGATCGATCTATCAAGTACCTGCCGGGGGAGGGCGCGTGCCGGAAGTCGAGTTGAGTGCCGGAGCCATCGAGTACACCGATACGGGAACGGCCGGGGGTGCGGGGGAGACGATCGTGCTCGTCCACGGGCTCGCCTTCGACGGAACGGTCTGGGACGACCTCGTGGCCCTCCTCCGCGGCGACTTCCGCGTCGTGGTCCCGAACCTCCCGCTCGGCAGCCACCGTCGGCCGATGCGGCCGGACGCCGACCTGTCCGCCCAGGGTGTCGCGAACCTGCTGGCCGAATTCCTGGAACGCCTGGACCTGCGGCAGGTGACGGTCGTTCAGAACGACGCGGGAACCGCGCAGTTGCTGGTCGGCGTGCACGACGAACGCGTCGCCCGCCTGGTGCTCACGTCCTGCGAAGCCCTGGAGAACTATCCGCCCGGGATCCAGGGCCGCACGCTCGTGGCCGCCAACCGGCTGCCCGGCGGCCTGTTCCTGCTGCTCCAGACCTTCCGCGTGCCGTTCCTCGCGGCGATGCGCAGCTCGCTCGGCGGCATGACGGCGCGCGGGATCCCGTATGAGCGCGTGCGCCACTGGTACGGGCCGCTGCTCACCGACCGGGCCATCCGCAGGGACCTGGCCCGCTTCCTGACGGCCACGGAGAAGGACACCTACCTCCGCGCGGCCGAACGGCTCCGCGGGTTCGACCGGCCCGCGCTGGTGGCCTGGGGAGCGGAGGACCGGATGATGCCCGCGTGGACCGGACGCCGGCTCGCCGCACTGCTGCCCCGGGGGCGGTACGTGGAGATCCCCGGAGCGGGGACCCTCGTCCAGCTGGACAATGCCCCGGGGCTGGCCGAACAATTGCGCGGGTTCATCTCCGAGACCCCACCGGCAGACCAGGACCGATCGGAGCACGCACCCCACTGAGGGCTTCCCGCCAAGATGAGCAAGACCCCGGACCCGTTCGCCCCGCCGTCCGCCGCCGCGACGGCCCGGCCGGCGGACCAGGATCCCGAGCCACAGCCACAGCTCGAGCCGCAGCCCCAGCCCCAGACCGGCGACCGGGGCTCGGATCGCCTCCGGCAGGTCCACGACCAGGCCCTGCCCCGCCCGTTCGAGGGGACCCTGGCCCCGGGCGCCACCGCCACGGCCGCCTTCGGCTTCCTCACCGGCCCGGGCGCGCAGGAGCTGACCTTCGAGATCTCCCCGGGCCTGACGGCGTACGACGGCCACACCTGGACGGGCCGTCTGCCCTGACAGGGGTGGGGGCGCGGCGCGCTACGCGTCCGCCCCCGGAACGAGGACCACGGTGGAGTCCAGGCCGCCCTTCTTGCGTACGGGCACGAGGTTCCTCAGCCCCGGCATGCGCAGCCGCGCCCGTACTCCGAAGGACGCCACGACCGGCGCACCGGCAGGCACGCTCACCAGGAGTCGCAGCTCCCGGTTGGAGTGCAGATAGCTGCCGCCCTTCGCGGCGAAGTCCCAGTACGCCTTGTGGAAGCCGGTCCCGGACGCGGTCACGGTCGGGAAGTGGACGGTTCGCCTGCGGGTCACCTCCGGCGTCGCCGAAATGTCGACGGCGCTGAACAGCGTGGCGAAGGCCAGCCCCGCACCGACCCGCGTCTCTACCTCGACCGCGGTGTCCTCGACCTGGTCGGGGACCATGTCGTGGATGACCGCGCCCGGGGTGGCCGTCAGGTCGACGACGAGCCGCGACCAGACGAACCGGCATTCGGGGTGGGCGTGCACCACGAGCATCAGGCCGATGTCATAGGCGGCGCGGCCGGGGCCGGGCGCGTCGGCGGGCGCCGGTGTCCGTACCGCGACCCCGATGCGGTTCTCATGGCCCAGCAGCCGCAAGGTCCGCTCCTCCGCGGCGGTGTACTCGGACCGTGCGTCCTCCTGTTCGTCCACGTCGAGCGCGAACTCTTCGACCAGGGTGAAATCGTCATCGTCCACGTGTGCTCTTCCCGTTTTCCTCGTACGTCGGACCGTGCGGCGGATCGTGCGTGGGGGCGTGCGGCGGATCGTGCGTCAGAGCCGGGCGCCGGCCAGGACGAAGGCGGCCCAGCGGTCGAGCCGCCCGTCCTCCTCACGGACCGCCAGCGAGGCGGACCGCAGGGCCGCGGCTTTCGACCCGGTGCTTTCGAGCCCGGCGTAGAAGTGCGTCATGAAGCGGTACGCGGCGCTGTCCGGGACCTTCCACAGACTGACCAGCACGGAGCCGGCCCCGGCGAACAGCAGGGCGCGCGGCAGCCCCATCGGATCCTCCGAGAGGCCCGCGTGGTAGATGCCGCTCTCGCAGGCCGACAGCGTCACCAGGTCGAGGTCCGTGGCCCGTACGCCCAGGATCTCCCGCGCCGTCAGCACCCGGTCGGCCATCCGGATGCCCGAGGCCAGCGGATCCTCGGCGGTGAAGGCCGCGTGCGCCGCGACATGGACCGTCGCGGCCGAGCCGAGCGCTTCGAGCAGCGCGTCGGCCGTGGCCCGCTCGCCGATGCGGGCCGCCGCACCCCACCGCAGCGCCAGCTCGCGCGCCTCGTTCCGGGCCCCGGCCAGGTCTCCCGTCGGATCGCCGAACACCGCGCGTACGTGCCCGCCGCGCCCCCGTTCCACGGGGGCCCGCGAGCGCAGCAGGGACGCGCTCGGGCTGATCACGAGCGGGTTGCGGGCCAGCAGTACGTCCTGCCCCAGCCGCACCGCGCCGAGCGGGAGGTTGTGCACCGGCCCCGCGGGGCAGACGACCAGGGTGTCCCCGGGCTCGCAGAGGTCCGCCAGCGGTGCGACGACCTCGGACAGCTCGTGGTGGAAGAGGTCCTCCAGATCCGCCGCGAGCTCGCGGACCCGGGAGGCCGAGCCGAAGTTCGCGGCGGCGAACCTGGCCAGCCGGGTGCGGTCGACCCGTGAAGTGGCGACGCGTACGGGGCGGTCGGTGCCGTCCACCGCGAGGAAGACGAGGTGCTCGTCGTCGGGGAACAGCAGGTTGACCGCGACGACCCGGCCGCCCGATGCCCCGGGCCGCGCGCGCAACTGCTCCGCGACCTCCGGACGGGAGAGCGGCCGCGCCTGCCGGACGGCCGCGTACTCGGCGCCGGCCGGCGACAGGGCGGCCATCGTCCGCCAGACCTCCGCCAGCTGCCGCTCGACGGACCGGTGCGACGACCAGAACTCGGCCTCGCCCCTGGCCGAGGCGCGCAGGCCGCGCCGTCGGGCGAGCAGGGAGGCCTCGCGCTCGGCGAGGGCGGCGGGGACGTCCGCGGGCGGAGTCAGGGCCGCCTCCCCGACCATGTCCAGGAAGGTACGCGCACGCAGCGTTTCCACGGTCTTCCAGGCCGCGTCGGCGAGGTCCGGCGCGTCCGACTCCCGGGCGAGGGCCAGCTGAGTACGGGCCAGGGCCAGGAGCGCCTTCCCGCGCTGCTCCTGTACGGCGATCCGCGACGTCTCGTCGACGGCCCCGCTGCGCACCTCCTCGGCGATGCCGGCCGCCAGGTGGAGCAGCTCGCAGGCGTCGGAGAGCCGCCGGCGTTCCTCCAGGATCCCCGCC
Source organism: Streptomyces sp. NPDC051183 (assembly GCF_040682455.1). Classification (NCBI taxonomy): domain Bacteria; kingdom Bacillati; phylum Actinomycetota; class Actinomycetes; order Kitasatosporales; family Streptomycetaceae; genus Streptomyces; species Streptomyces sp. NPDC051183. The sequence continues at coordinate 218,178 of NZ_JBFBBA010000003.1, read as the reverse complement.
GCATCCAGGACGACCGGCCAGGCGGCGTTGAAGTCCGCGACGCGCAGTCGGCGCCCGTCCGCGGCCACCCACGTGTGCGGGTCGCCCGGCGCGGCCGGCAGGCTGTCGTACTCCAGGGCCCTCAGCAGGTGCTCCAGTGGGTCGCCCAGCCGGGGACTCCGGCGCAGGACCTGTGCGGCCGAGACCTCGATCAGGGCGAGGAAGCTCTGCTTTCCGCTGTCCGCCATCAGGGTTCTGGCCTTGTCCAGCATGACCAGCGCGGTCCGGGGCGTCCCCAGCCTGCCGTAGGCCTCCGCCATGCGCCGGTGGGCGTTGCTCGCGACCTGGGCGGGCAGGTGCTGCACCTCTTCGCTCCCGGCGAGGGCGAGCGCCTGCTGGAAGTGGCGCAACGCCACGTCGGGCCGGTCCGAGTCCAGATGGAACTCGCCCTTGAGGAGGAGGTCGTCGATCTCGTCGTAGACGGTCGGATCGTCGTCGCGGTGATCGATGGCCAGGAGGTGGTAGCGCCTCGCCTCCCCCTCGTTCCCCACCAGCCACGCGGCCCTGGACAGGGTCCGGTAGAGCCCCTCGCGGCCGTCGCCGATCCCGAGGACCCGCTGCGCGACGGGACGCCCGGCGGCCCCGTCCCGACCGCGGACGTCCCGCTCGGCGTCGAAGTGCCGCTCCGCCTCCAGGAGCAGGTCGTAGGCGCGCTCGACCGCGCCCCGCATCGTCTCCACGCTGGCGACCCCCATGAGGGCCGCACCGATGTAGTGGTCCCTGCCCAGGCCCAGGCGGCTGTGGCCCGGAGCGAACCACGTCGGCAGCGTCCGGGCCAGCCGCAGGTGGGTCTCGGCCCAGAACAGCGCGGCGTCGATGTTCCGGTCCCGGTCGCGGTAGCAGATCGACAGCCCCTGAGCCGCGATGATGACCGGCTCCCGGCAGTCCGGTTCGGTCGCGGCGAGCCACGGCCCCCATGCCTCCGGCCTGGCCTCCAGCCTGCCCTCGAAGAACCCCGCATGATGCGGATCGCTGCGGTACTTGCGCAGGAGCATGTCCCCGACGGAGCCGTTCGCGCGCGCCGCCTCAGCGGGCTCCCGGTGTTCCCCGTACGGGCGGTCCTCGTGCGGGCGTTCTTCGTACGTCGGGCCGTTCCCGTCAGCGGCCACCGGCGGGGCCTCCGCGGGAGTCGCCCGTCAGCAGCGCGAGCGCCTCCCTGGCCCCGCCGTACGCGGGGTCCAGCGCGAGGGCCTGCTCGTAGCACTGCCTGGCCCGTCGGCGATCGCCCTGGCCCTTGAGGACCGCGTCTCCGAGGAAGCGGTACGCCTGCGGGGTCGGCCTGATGGCGATGGACTCGGTGAAGTGCGCCGCCGCCAGGTGGAAGTCGCCCAGCATGTAATAGGCGTCGCCCAGACCGAGGTGGGCGTATTCGAGCTCCGGATCGGCCTCGATCGCCTTGCGGTACTCGGCGACGGCTTTACGGAACTCGCTGTTCGTGAAGTGCTCCTCGGCCATCGCGAGGTGCCGGTCGGCCGAGGACTGCGGCCGCAGGTGCGGCGGGAGCAGCTCTACGACCTTGGGGAAGAGGCCCGGTTCCTTCACGGCGACGTCGTCGCGGAGCCGCGCTCCCTCCACGGGGCCGAGACCGATGATCATCGCCGCCCGCATGTGCGCGGCCATCGCTTCCGGCCCCAGACCGGCGAGGCTCGGATCGATCGTCAGGCTGCCGTTCTCGTACCGGGCGAGTAATCGGGGTCCCGCCGCTCGGGCCGCCAACTCCCGGACCTGCGACGGCGGCGGCATCGCGGATGCGGGGAGCTCGCCTCCGAGCACCTTCAGCGTCGTCGCCCAGGCGGCGGCGTCCGGATCGGAGGTGCGTACGCAGCACATCACCAGGAACTTCACCAGTTCGAGGTGCTGCGGCCCCGGCCGGTCGCCGATGCGCGCCGTCAGGAGTGCCTTCGCCTCGCTCCAGTTCCCGGCCTCGAGCAGGGAGAGGGCGAGCCTCGTCAAGGTCTCGGGCCGGCGGTCACCGTGCGCGATCATGTCCCGGAGCAGGCGGATGCGGGGCTCCCAGCGATGGAACTCTCCCAACATCTCCGCCATGCCGTCGAGTTCCTCGGTGGAGTCGGCCGGCAGACCGCGCAGGGCCTGTATCCACCTCGCGATGGGCGCGATCCGCTCCGGCGTGTGCCTGGCGGAGACCATGGCGGTTCTGAGCGTGTTGAGTTCGTCGCCTGTGACATCGGGCAGCCCGGCGGGCGGCGCAGCGCCCTCGGCCAGTTCCCGGGTGAGCCGCAGCAGCGTCCGGAACCGGGCGATGTACGGCGCCAATCGCCGGGCGCAGTCCCCGTCCGCCGCCTCCAGGGCGTCGAAGCTCTCGAACGCCGCCGGGAGTCCGCCGTCGGACAGGTCGACCGCTCGCGACTCGGCCCTGGAGGCCTCGGCGGCCAGGGCCGACAGGGCCTCCAGGGTGCGTGAGCCGAGGTCGCGGTAGGCGAGTCGGGCCTGTTCGAACTGCCGTCGGCCGTCCTTCCGGTCGAACTGGAGCGCGTACCCGATCAGGAAGTGCCCCGCCGCCAGGCCCTCGGCCGAATGGGCGCCGAGGGCGATGAGCATCCGCCCCATGTGCTCGGTCTCCCGGCTGCCCGACAGGACGTCGGTGCGCCCCCGGTCGATCAGTCCGGGCAGGTCCTGCAGCAGTTCCGCCCGGCGCTCGTTATCGAGGAACGCGGCCAACTCCCCCTGCGCCAGGGCCTCCAGTGCGCCCTGGATCGTTCCCTCGGCCACCCGTCCCGGGGCGCCGTCCCGGGGCGCCAGGTGGCGCGCCCACTCCATGCCCAACCGTTCGAAAAGCAATTGGTCCCCCCATCGCCCCGATCAGCCCGGCCATCGTACAGAAGCGACCCGGCCGGTGATCGTCCGACCGGAGTCGGACCGCCGCTCCCGAGGGCTTGCCTTCGCGTGCACTCCAACACCTAGCCTCTGGGCGGTCAACGCATCGGCTGTCCGCGGGACCTGCTGGTGGGACCGCCCGGGCAGCCACGGAGGTGAGAGCGAGGAACTGCTCGGACGCTGGATGGCCCGCTCCGGGCGGCGCGACCAGGTGTTCCTGGCCACCAAGGGCGCGGCGCTCGTCGTGAACCCGGACGAGGCGCGGGCCGAGCGGGGCGGGGCGGACTGGAGCAAGGCCCGGTTCGACGGCGCCGGCGCGAAGGCGCTGCACGCCTCGATCGACGACAGCCTGCGCCGACTGGGCACCGACCACGTCGACCTCTACTACGTCCACGTGGACGACCGCGCCACGCCGCTGGAGGAGACGCTGGAGGCCCTCGCCGGCATCGTCCGGTCCGGCAAGGCCCGCCACATCGGCTGGTCCAACGTCCGCACCTGGCGCATGGAACGCATCCGGGCCCTGTGCGAGCGGTACGGCTGGCCCGCACCCATCGCCCTCCAGCAGCAGCACTCGTACCTGCGCCCCCGCCCGGGCCTGGACACGGTCTCGATCGTGGACCACGAGCAACTGGACTACCTGCGCACGCACGACGACCTGAGCCTCGTCGCGTACTCGCCCATCCTCCGGGGCATCTACGACGACGCGGCCAAGCGCCGCGCGCACTGGATGATGGAGCGGTACGCGGGACCCGACGCGGAAGCCCGGCTGAGCGTGCTCGGCGAGGTGGCCGCCGAACTGGGGGTGACCCCCAATCAGCTCGTACTGGCCTGGCTGCTGCACCAGACCTCGCCCCGGGCCGTTCCGCTCATCGGCCCGCGCACCCTGGACCAGTACGAGGCCTCGCTGCCCGCCCTGGACTGCGCACTCTCGGAGGAGCACCTCGGCCGCCTGGACGCCGCGGGGGCCTGACGGTCTAGACGGCCTGGGCCGGCTCCCCGAGGAGTCGGGTGCGGAACAGGTCGAGGACCGTGTCCAGGGCTTGCCGCGTGGGCTGTCCGGGTTCGTCGATGAGGTGCTCGGTCAGTACGGAGTGCGGCGCGAGGGCGCTGTCGGGGTTGGCCGCGCTGTCGTCCAGTTCGATGGCGACGAACGCGTCGCCGAGCTCGCGCCGCAGGTACGCGAACCGGTCCCCGGGTACGAGCCGGTCGCTCCGGAACCGCATCCCCAGCACCTGGAGTCCGTCGCGTTCGCAGCGCCGGCGGACGACCGCGAGGTCCCCGGGGCTGATGTCGATGCTGCCCGCGCGGCTCGATGTGCAGGCCAGCGGCAGCGACGGCTGGGCCAGCACGGGGGCGAGGAGCCGGTCGTCCGTGGCCATGGCCAGGGCGAACCCACCGGTCAGGCACATGCCGACGGCGCCGACCCCGGGGCCGCCGCAGCGCTCGTGCTCGGCGGCGGCCAGGGCGCGCAGCCACCCCACGACGCGCGAGGTACGCCCGGTGGCCAGCAGCGTGAACTCGCGGCTCACGCACACCTGCCACAGCGACGACGCCAGGTAGCGGCCGGCGTTCGGCCAGCCGCGGGTCTTGGGATCGGCATCCCGGCCGGGTTCGCCGAAGAGGACCGGGAGGACGGCCGTGCAGCCTGCCGCGGCCACCTTGTCGGCGAACTCCAGGACCTTGGGGGTGATGCCGGGGATCTCCGCGATGACGATCACCGCGGGGCCGGTGCCGCGGCGCAGCACCCGGCGGGTGGCGCCGTCATGGGTGAACGTGCCCCCGGTGAAGCCGATGGGTTCGTGCTCTGCTGTCACGGGCCTGCTACCTCCGCCAACGCTCCTGGGACGACACCAAGTTACCCCGAGTGCCGGGTCAGGAGACGGCGTACCACTGGCTGGCCCAGCCGGTGTTGATGGTGCTGGTGGACTGGTCGGCGAGGTTCACGGTGGCCGGCAGCGAGGTCTGGCCCGTCAGGACGGTGCTGTAGCGGAGTTTGGGCGGCGTCAGACCGGCATTGACCGAGATGCCGGCCCCCGTGGCCTTCAGGGTGAGGGCGTTGGTGGCCCAATTGCCGTTGAGCAGGAGGGCGATGAAGTAGGTTCCGGGGGCCGCGGTGAACGGCTTGGCGAGCGGCAGCGGTTTGGCGATGGCATCGGTCATCAGCTGGGGCGAGATGTCGGCGGTGACCGCGACCCGGCTGCCGTTGGCGTCGTACACGCCGAGGTAGCAGTTGGCGAGCTGGGCATTGGGGTCGATGCCGGCGAGGCCCAGCCAGATGTTCGACCAGGTGATCTGCTCGCGCAGGACGATCCGTACGAGGGTGACCCGCCCGCCGACACCGGAGGCCGACTGGGCGGTGACGTGTCCCGCGTCATTGGGGTCGCCGGTCCACGCGAGCAGGTTCTGGTCCTGCGGCCGGGGCCCCTCGAAGCCGGAGCCGGTCCCGGTCCCGCTGCTCTGCGTGGGCGCGGAGGCGGCCCCGGGGCTCACCGCGGCGGGCCGTTTCTCGCCCGGTGCGGAGCAGCCGGTCAGGACGAGCAGCGCCGCCAGTGCGGCAACGAAGCCGGTCGCGGCGGTGGTGGTGCGGGTGTGCATGGTCCCCCCATGAAGTGCGGTGTGCCGGGGTCATCGTCACATGAGCCCCGGCCGGCGGCGGCGCGGGGCCTTCGCCCGCCGCTCAGGCCACGACGTTCGCCGCGACGGGAAGGGCGCGCACGGCGTGCGAGCGGAACGTGGTGCCCCAGGCGAGCTCCTCGGCCGGGCGGGCGAGCCGGAGCCCGGGAACGCGGTCCAGGAGGGTGCCCAGCGCGAGGGTGAGTTCGAGACGGGCCAGGGGCGCGCCCAGGCAGTAGTGCATGCCGTGCCCGAGGGCGAGGTGGGCCTTGTCCGCCCGGTGGATGTCGAAGCGCTCGGCGTCCGGGTAGCGGGCCGGATCACGGTGGGCCGAGGCGAGGCTGAAGAGCACCGTCTCTCCGGCCGGGATCCGCCGGCCCGCGATGTCGACCGGCTCGGTCGGGAAGCGGCGGATCGCCGTCTGCACGGGCTGCGCGTACCGCAGGAGCTCCTCGACGGCCTCCGGCAGCAGCCCGTGGTCCGCCCGCAGGGCAGCCAGCTGTTCGGGGTGCGTGAGAAGCGCGAGCATCCCGTTGCCGATGACGTGCTGGACGTTCTCGCTCCCGGCCATCAGGATCAGGAAGGCGAGCGAGACGAGTTCGTCCTCGCTGAGCCGGTCCTCCTCGTCGCGCGCCGCGATCAGGCCGGACAGCATGTCCTCACCCGGCCGTACGCGCCGCTCCGCCACGAGGTCGATGAGGAAGCGGTGGATCGCGCCGATCGCCGTCACCAGTTCCTCCCGCGAGCGGGGGGCGAGCATGCCGGCCACCCAGCCGGCGAACCGGTCCTGGTCCGCGGCGGGCACGTCCAGCAGCGCTCCGACGACCCGCAGGGGCAGCGGCTTGGCGAACGCGGCCACCAGGTCCGCCTCGCCGGACGCGGCGATCCGCTCCAGGACCCCGTCGATCAGGCCGTCGACGGCCTCCTGGATGCTCTCCCGCAGCATGTCGACGTGCCGGGGGGTGAATCCCTTCGCAACCAGGCGGCGCAGCCGCAGGTGATCGTCCGGGTCCACGTTCAGTAGGTTCCTGTCGAGCGCGGGGGGCAGGGAGAAGCCGCTGAAACCCGTGGTGGAGTGCCTCTTGTTCACGGAGAAGCGGGCGTCGGGGAGCCCGGCGCGCACGTCCCGCTCGTGGGTCACCAGCCACACCTTCAGACCGTCGGGCAGTTCGACGCGGTGCACGGACCCGGCCTGACGCAGCCGGGCCCAGACGGCGTGCGGGTCCTTCGCGAACGAGTCGTCGAAGGGCCGCGGGAGCGGCGCCGCTTCCGTGTTCTGCGTCATGCGACTGCCTGCCGTTCCTGTCGGTGCCGATGGGGACGTGGGTGAGACCATCCCGGCACCCGAGTCTGCCAGTTGACACGACGGCGCCCCGTGCCCGGGGTGAACCCGGGACGGGGCGCCGCGATGTTCCCGACGTGCGGGCCGGAGCTAGTGCTGGCCCTTCCTCTTGTCCTTGTCCTTGTGTCCGTGGTCCTTCAGCGTGATGTCCTCCGTGTCCGTGAAGTCGATCCGCGTCTTGGCGTGCGTCGTGTGGGGGTAGGCGACGAGGACCGAGCCCGTGCCCTTCTTGCCCGGGTACTCCTCCTTCAGCAGGCCCTTGGGAGAGCCGGCGCGGACGATCAGCTCGTCGCCCTTCTCCGGCTGCACCTGGGACGGGTCTCCGCCGTCGACGGAGAGCTGGGTGCTGACGGTGTCCTTGACGAGGAAGTCGATCCTGTCCTGGCCGCCGCGGGCGAGGACGCCGATCCGCTCGGTCTGCGCCGTCGTGATCCGCAGGCCGAGCAGCGTCACGAGCGACGACGGGTCGCGGACCAGCGGCAGGGCGTCGACGCGGAGCGTGGTGAAGGTGTCCACCACGCCCCGGATCCGGTCGCCACGGGTGGTGCCCACGATGGTGACCTCGTCGTCACCGCCGTCGGTACTGACCGCCACGTCACCGGTGACGCCGGTGAAGTTCAGCACCTGCCGGGAGTCCGCCCGCGTGAGGCGGCCGCTGTTGGTGCTGAGCGGCGTGAAGGTGAGCCGGTCGTCGCCCGATCCGCCCGCCACGGCCGCGCCGTGCCCGTTCGCGTCGAGGTTGACGACCGGGATCCCGCGGATGCCGGCGAAACCGCCCGGGATGCCCGGGTAGCCCGTCACCCGGCCCTGGGCGATGTCGACCAGCACGTTCGCCGTGGCACCGGTGAGGCTGAGCGAGTGCCGGGCGATGGTCACCGCGAGGGAGGGGGAGGCCGGGCCCACGTTCCCGGCGAGGTCCTCCAGGAGCACGGCGACGTCGTACCGTCCGTCGCGCAGCGCCGAGCTGACGACCTGGTACTCACCGGCCGGAGTGACGGTGTCCTTGCCGACCACGGCAGGGCTGCCGCCCGCGGGGGTGGTCCGCAGCCGGACCAGTGCGTTCGGCTCGACCGAGGCGCCCTGGAAGGCGGGCTTGCCGATGGTGGTGATGTTGTCGACGTCGCTGCCCGCGCTGTCGCTGGAGGACAGCAGGTCGGGCGCCGCGGCCGGCCTGGCAGGCGCGATCGTGTCCAGGGTGATCACCAGTGCGTGCGCGCTCTCCGCGCCCGAGCCGGTGACGTGGGCGGTGCCGGCGACGCGGGGGTTGTCGGACGGGTCGACGATGATCACCTCGGCGGTGATCTGGTTCTCGCCCTCCCGCAGGACCGGGGCCAGGCGGATCTGGTACAGCCCCGGCTTGTTCGTCGGGTCGACCGGCGTGGCGAAGCCGACGCGCTCCCCGTCGCGCTCCACGGCCACCTTGAAGCCAGGGTTGTCGTCGCCGAGGTCCGGCGAGGCGTTCTGCGGGGACAGCTGGATCCCGGCGGCGCGCAGCTCGGCGTCGTTCACGCGGAGGAAGAGGTCCGGCCCGGCGATCTTGGTGACGTCGTCACTGTCGGAGCGGCCCGAGTCGGACTGCTGCTTGAGATCGAGCGCGAAGGGCTCGGGGGCCGCGCGGTTGACGACGACGAGGTCGTACGTGCCCTGCGGCGGGTCGGTCGGCGAGGAGTCCCCGGGCCGGGTCGGGTCGGCCACCCCGGCGGCGCTGACCACGACGTAGTACGGCTCGTCCTGGACGACCGGGATCCCCAGCCGGCCGGTGGAGGTGCCGGCCCGGGTGGTGACGGTGCCGGTCGCGACGCGGTTGCCGTACTTGTCGTACGCGCGAACCGCGAGCGGGGCGATCACCTCGTTGAAGCGGATCTCGGTGGTGAGGTGGCCCGTGTGGCGCGGGGTGACGCGGAAGAAGTCCACGTCGGTCGCCGTGTGCAGGGTGAGACCGCGCCGGTTGAACTGCTCGTTCGAGCCGAGGTCGGCGGCCACGGCGTGGTCGATCGACTCGTTGGGCTCGTGGGCGTCTGGGAAGGCCCCGGCCATGGAGAACACGTCGAAGTACGTGGCCTGGTTGCCCCGCGCCGGGTTGGTGCCCGTGGGCGGGGTGGTGTTGCCGGTCCAGGTGGCGTAGCCGATGCCGTCGACCGACCACAGGCCGTTGTACTCGCCGATGCGCAGGGTCTGGTTGGTGGAGCCGGCGCCGCAGTCGAAGCGGCACGGGGCGTTGAGGTCGGGGTCGAAGGCGGAGTCGCTGACCCGGAAGTCCTGCGTCCAGGTCTGGCCGCCGTCCCGGCTGGTGGTGCCGTACAGCTCCAGCAGGAAGTTGTTGCCCCCGTTGGGCCCGGTGCCGTTGTTGCGCCGGCCGCTGCGGTTGTCGTACCAGGTGACGACGGCGTTGCCGTCCTGGTCGATGTGCGCGGTGGGCATCACGGCGAAGGTCTGGCCCGGACCGTGGTCGACCCGGCCGCGGGTGAAGGTCTGACCGTTGTCCGTGGAGCGGGCGATGACCACGTCGGCGTCGTCGCCGTTGCCGAAGACGTTGTTGGGGTCGTCGTTGGAGACGACGTAGACGTTCCCGGCGCGGGCCGGGTCGGGCAGGATCCACGGCTGAACGGTGCCCTGGAGCCAGAAGTCGGTGCCGGGGATCGTGCCGGCGCCGGACTGCACGTTGCAGGTGACCGTGGCCTGACCCGCCGTGAACGCCGCGTTCTTCTGCGTGACGGTGCCGGCCGCGAAGTCGGCGCCGCCGGACCCGTCGCGCAGGAGCTGTACCGTGCCCGTGCCCGGGGTGCCGCAGGTGTCGGTGTGGTAGGCGACGTAGAGGTCACCGTTCTGGGCGACGGCCGCGTGGGAGGGCCAGACGAAGCCCTCGCCGGCCGCGGAGATGGCGGCCGGCGCGGACCAGGTCGCGCCGGCGTTCGTGGACCGGGAGAACAGGATCCGCGTCCCGATACCGAACTCCGTCCAGACGATGTAGAGGTTGCCCACGTACGGGCTGGTGGGGTTGGCGTCGACGACCAGCCACTGCTTGTCGTTGTCGATGGCGCCGTTGTTGCTCACCCGTACGGGGGTGTAGGTCTGGTTCCCCGTCGTCGTGGTGTCGTTGATCCGGGCGACGCCGACCCCGAGCTGGTTGGGGGTGGTGTTCAGACCGCGCGACAGATGGGTGACGAACAGGCGTCCCTGGGCGTCGAAGGCGAGGGACGGGTCGCCGTTGCACGGGGTGACGGTCGACGTCCGCGTGATCGGGAAGCCGTCCCGGCCGAAGTTGAGGTCGATGTGGACGGTGCATCCCTGCATGACGGCGACGTGGCCGGGCCTGCGGGGATTGGCGGTGGCGTTGTGGGGCTCGAACCCGCCGGTGGCGATCCTCTGATCCTCCCCGGCCCACGCCGTGGACGTGGCGGGACCGAGGATCACGAGCGACTGCAGTACGAGGAGAATGCTGCTGACGATGGTGACGGCACGCCTGTGGAGATGATTGCTCAGCATGCGTCCCGCTCTCTGGCTCTGTACATCCCTCTCCTATTCCAGCCCGGCGGCCGCCTGATCAGCGGCCCCGTGCGCTGTTCGAGAGGACTCTGGCACCGCGCCGATGACGGCTCGGGCCGCCCGGGGCCGCGACACGGGAATTCACCAAGATCCCGGGAAGAACCACCCGCCCGGGGTAACGATCACGGCAGTGGCGTACGGGGAGCAGGGCGCGGTCACGTGCATGCGGGCATGCAGATACCGGCATGCAGATACCCCCCGGGAGCGGCAACGGGCGGCTCCGCGCGGAACCGGACGCGGCACTGCCCTCCGTCGCCCGGGCAGGGGCGACGGAGGGCAGAGCGGCGCAGAGCGTGGAGCGCAGGGAGGAGTCGGGGGGAGCCGGGCAGGGCGCCGCGGTGTCCCTACCTCTCGCACCTGCCGAAGGTGACGACGTAGGTCCCGGCGTCCTTGAAGCCGGCTCCCGCACGGTCGGCCGCCCCGCCCCTGGACGCGGCACCGATGTCGGTCAGGGAGGGGTCGCGGATGATCCGGTCGTGGCCCTGCGTGCTGACGTTCAGCCACCAGTTGACGGCTGCCTTCGGGGTGCCGGCTCCGCTGCCCCAGCCGTTGTAAACGATCTCCCTGCCGAACCAGGAGCTGCCGTCCGAGCAGTAGCCGGCGTTGCTGATGCGGCGCCCGATCTGTTCGTCGCCGCTCCCCGAGACCTTCGGGTTCTGATGGGGATTGCGGTTCGGTCCCCACCACTTCTGGGCCAGCGAGGCGTCCAGGTGCGTGCGTGCGGCCGTCGTCAGATCGGAGTCGAACGTCAGCTCCGAGAGCCCCAGCCGCTGGCGCTCGTCGTTGATCAGGCACACGGTGGCCAGGGTCTGGAACATGGTCCCGAACCCGAAACGGCCCGGGTCGGTGGAGGGGACGAGGTCATCGGCCTCGGGGCCCATCTTCGTGCAGTCCACCGTCTCGGCGGCGGCGGGAGCGGCGACCGTCGGGACCAGCGTCACCGAGAGGACGGCCGCTGCGGCGACGGAGACGGCGGCCCTGGCGTGCGGACCGTGCGGAGTGCGGATTCTCATGGAGACTCCCTCCTCTCCCGCGTACCGGACACGGAGAGGCCCGGAGCTGGAGGTGGTGGGTAGGCACGGCGCGCCGCTTCTCATGGTGCGCCCGGCGGGGCGGGTCTGCCACTCGGCCCGGTGCGCGCCGTGCGTCCGCCCGCTGCCGCGGCCCTCGTGTCCGCCGTGTCCGTCGTTCAGCCGTTCGGGTGTCATCCTGGAGGGGGACGTACGGGCCGTCATCCGGCCGAAGAAGTCTGTTTGCCGGGAGCGCGCTGAGTACCGTCATGGCCGAGTCACTTTCGGTCGTCCTGCTGCTGGGTGTGCTGGCCTTCGCCGTCGTACGGCCGCGCGGGCTCCCCGAGGCCGTCGCCGCGCTGCCGGCCGCCGGCATGGTCATCGCGACGGGGGTGATCTCGCCGTACGACGCGTGGCAGCAGACGCGCGAGCTGCTGCCGGTGGTCGGGTTCCTCGCCGTGATCCTGGCGCTCGCGCACCTGTGTGCCGAGGAGGGACTGTTCCGGGCGGCCGGTGATGCGGTGGCCCGGCGGTGCGGGCGCAGCCCGAGGACGCTGCTGGGCGGGGTCTTCGCGGTGGCGGCGGTGGTCACGGCGGCGCTCAGCCTGGACGCGACGGTGGTGCTGCTGACACCGGTGGTTTTCGCGACCGCCGCCCGTCTCGGTGCGGCCCTCCGTCCGCACGTGTACGCCACCGCACACCTGGCGAACTCGGCGTCGCTGCTGCTGCCGGTCTCGAATCTGACCAATCTGCTGGCCTTCACCGCGAGCGGCCTGTCCTTCACCCGGTTCGCCGCGCTGATGGCCCTGCCCTGGCTGGCCGCCATCGCCGTCGAGTACGCCGCTTTCCGCCGCTTCTTCCGGGCCGACCTGGCCAAGCCGGTCGACCGGTCCGACGATACGGAGCCTGCGGCGCCCGTGTCCCGGTTCAGCCTGGCGGTGCTCCTGCTGACCCTGGCCGGATTCGCGGTCGCCTCCTTCGCCGGGGCGAGCCCGGCGTGGGCGGCCCTGGCCGGTGCCGGGGTGCTCGCGGTGCGTGCGCTGCGCCGGCGCCGTACGAGTCTGCGGAGGCTCGCCGGCTCGGCCGCGCCGGGATTCTGCCTGTTCGTGCTGGCGCTCGGGGTCGTGGTCCGGGCCGTCGTCGACCACGGTCTGGGCGACGCGCTCGCCGGCGTCCTGCCGGCCGGCGACGGGCTCCTGGCGCTGCTGGCCATCGCCGCGGTGGCCGCGCTGCTGGCCAATCTGATCAACAACCTGCCGGCGCTGCTCGCCCTGCTGCCGCTGGCGGCACCGGCCGGACCGGGCCCGGTGCTCGCCGTGCTGATCGGGGTGAACATCGGCCCCAACCTGACCTACGCCGGTTCCCTCGCCACCCTGCTGTGGCGGCGCATCGTCCACGAGCACGAGGACCGGGTGCGACTGGCCGAGTTCACCCGCCTCGGGCTGCTGACCACGCCGGCCGCCCTCGCCGTCGCCGTCGCGGCCCTCTGGGCGTCCGTCCGGTTCATCGGCACCTGATCCGGCGGCCGTGGCCCGGCCCTTCGGGGGCCGGGCACGGCCGTGTGCCGGAGCGGGACGGAGCCGGTGCTACTGAGTGAAGCTCGCGGTCAGGGCCGTGGCGTCTCCGCCGCCCGCGGGGGTGGCCCAGTCGTTCCACTGGCCGGTGTTGTAGTCGCCGTCGCGTTCGGTCAGGGTGTTGTCGCTGCGGACCGCGAAGACGTGGTTGACGTTGTTCGCCATGGCGCTGGTCACTCGCTTGAGGTTGCCGCCGCCGCCGTTCCACCAGCCGTTCCAGGAGCCCCGGTCGAAGTCGCCGTCGGTGTTGTACCAGTTGCCGTCCAGGCCGATCGCGCCCAGGTGGACGGTGTTTCCTGACGCGGTGGCCGTGACGTCCTGCGCGCGGAAGCCGCCTGCCGGGCCGGCCACCTGCCAGTCCGACCACTTGCGCGCCGCGTAGTCCGCGTCGAGTTCCATCAGCTGGTCGTTGGCGTCGACTGCGATGATGTGGTTCACGTGGTCGGCGGTGGTGGCGCTGGTGAGGCGCTTGAGGCCGTTGCCTCCGTGATCCGTCCAGCCGTTCCAGTTGCCTCCCGCGAAGTCCCGGTCGGAGTTGTAGAGCCTGCCGTCCAGACCGATGGCGACGAGGTGGACGGTATTGCCGTCCGAGGCCGCCGAGACGGCCTTCACCTCGGGCGAGCCGGCCAGGGCGTACCAGCCCGACCACTTGCCGGTCGCGTAGTCGCCGTCGTTCTCGTAGATGCGGTTGTCACCGCCCACTGCGAACGTCCGGTTCACCGCACCGGTTCCCGTACTCGTCACTTCCTTGAGCTGCGAAGCACCCTGGTTGCTCCAGCCGCTCCAGCGGCCGGTGGCGTAGTCGCCCTCCGCGTTGAAGAGCTCCCCGTTCGGTGCGATCCGCTGGAGGTGCACCGCGTTCGTCAGCTGGGGCTCGTCGATGACGTTGTCGTAGCGGCGGGGGCTGAAGGTGCCGTGCCCGGACCAGTACGGGTAGGGGATCTCGCGGTGCACCGCGCCGACGCTGCCCGCCTGCTCGTAGGCGTCGTAGCGGGTGTGCTCGGCGTTGGCCCAGCCGTTGAAGATGACCACGTGGCCGCTGGCGCCCGGGTTCGGGTTGAGCAGGATGTCACCGGGCTTGAGGGACTCCTTGGCTATCGAGGAGGTGAACTCCAGGAGGGTGCCGGTGGTCTCGCCCCAGTTGTTGGCCGAGGACGAGGAGAGGTGCCAGGCCATGGAGACGAAGCCGGAGCAGTCCGTGCGGTAGCGGCCGTTCGCGTCGGTGCGGTAGTTGGTCATGCTGTAGGGCACGCCGGCGGCCACCCACGTCCTGGCCCGGGCGATGACCTCGGCGCGGCTGATCGGGCCGGCCACGTTCGACGCGGCCGCCAGGCCCTGCGGCGCGGCGAGGAAGGGCGAGGCCTTCTTCCGGACCGGGGAGGCCGCCGCGTCGAGCTGGGCCCGGGTGGCGGTCGTCGGGTTGGGGACCGTCGGGGTGAACGGGGTGATCGTGCCCTGGTCCGCCCGGTCGGCCGTGGACGGCGGTGCCGGCGGCTGCGCCGCGTGGGCGGGGACGGTCGTGGTCAGCACGACGGAGGCCAGGCCGGCCGCGAGCAGGGCGATGGCGGACGTACGGCGCTGAGCGTGGGACATGGGTGTTCGCCAGTGGTGGTGTCGGGGCAGGCCGGAGCAACGGCCGGTGCCGGGAGGTCGAGACGAGGAGGATCAGGCGATGCGGAGGGTGAATCCGTGGGTGGCGGCGGGACCCGCCACACGGCCCAGCAGGGCGCGCATCTGGTCCTGTGCCGTCCGGTCGCAGCGGGCGCGGACGAAGAGGACGACGTCGAGACCGCCGTACGGGGCGGGCCGGGCCCGCAGGTGCTCCAGGCCGTCGGAGGGCCTGGCGTGCGCCCAGACCAGGTCATGGACTGGGCCTGCTCACCGGCTCCCTGGACACGCCGGGCGAACTGCGCGCCGTCAGCCCCGAGTCGGGTCTCGAACAGCTCCTGCGGCGTCAGGAGCAGGACCTCGCCCGCCGGCAGCAGGAACTCGCGCTGAGCAGGGCGGCCGTGTCCCGCGCCGTCGCCGAGTTCGCGGACCTGCGGCCGAACACGGCGCCCTGGCCCGGCAGATCGGGTTGCGGGCGGTGTACCAGGACAGCGCCAGGAACGACGGGGCGACGCTCGCCTACGCCCAGTGGGAGACGGGGCTCGGCGCGCAGGTGCGCACCAGTCCCGTGCTGCCGCCCCGGATGCTGATCTTCGACCGGGAGACCGCGCTCGTCCCGATCGATCCCGCCAACTCCCGGCTCGGAGCGCTCTGCACCACGTCCCCGGGCATCGTGGCCTCGCTCGTCGCCCTGTTCGAGCAGACCTGGGAGACGGCCGTCCCGCTCGGGGCGGCCCTCGCGCAGACGCCCGAGGACGGGATCACCCCCGGCGAACAGGTGCTGCTGAAGCTCCTTGCGGCGGGGATGACCGACGAGGCGGCCGGCAAGCGGCTGGGCGTCTCCCTGCGGACCGTACGACGGCAGATGTCGGCGCTCATGGAGCGCCTCGACGCGACCAGCCGGTTCGAGGCCGGCCTGAAGGCCGCCCAGCGCGGCTGGCTCTGAGCAGCGCGATCCGGCGAACCTCCCCGGACGGAGCACGGCACTGATTAGGCTGCCGCCGACCATGACAGCGGCATCCAGGGGGGATCCGAATGGTACGGAGCACGATGCGGCTCGCAGTCGTACGCGCCTTGGCGACGGCAGGACTGCTGGTGGGGCTCGCGGCCGGGGGAGCGGCCGCGACCGGCACCGCGCAGGCCGCCGCCACGCCGGCCGCCACGCCGGCCGCCGCCGCGGCGACGGTGCCCGCGGCGGCGCAGCCTTCCGCCTTGGCGGAGCACGGCCCGCGCTACGCCCGGACGGCCGCGAGCGCGGACCTGCCGGAGATGCCGGAGCTGCCCGGCATCCAACAGCCCGTGTCCGAGGGAACGTTCAGCTTCAGCGGTGACTCCGGTGACGAGGTCACCCAGGGCCGTACGAGGTCCTTCGGCACGCCCGCGCAGAACTTCTTCATCTACCGCAGCACCGGCAGCAACATGGCGGAGGTCCGGGTCCAGGACGGTGACACCTGGTGGTACGCGGCCTTCGGCGCCCCCGCGGGCCGACGGCTCACCGCCGGGACCTACTCCGGAGCCACCCTGTTCCCGTTCCACGAGAACACGCCCGGGCTCGACTTCTCCGGCGACGGCCGCTACTGCAACGCCGTCTCGGGCAGCTTCACCGTGCACAGCATCGACTGGACCCCGCAGGGCCATCTCAACTCCCTCGACGCCAGCTTCGAACAGCGCTGCCAGGGCAGTACGGCCGCCTCCCGCGGCTCCGTCCGCGTCCAGGCCCCGCCCGCCCCGCCGGTGCTGGCACTCGCCGTGACGGGCGCCCGGATCGGCAGCGTCACCCCCGAGGGCGAGGCGGTGCTCCACGGCACCCTGCGGTGCACCAAGTCCGCGCAGGTCAACGTCTACGCGTACGTGGTCCAGCAGCAGGGCGACCGGAAGATCACCGGCTGGCTCCGCGAGTTGGTCGACTGCACGGCCGGCACGACGGTCGCGTGGCAGGGGAAGGCGACCGCCTACGACTTCGCCCGCTACCGGGACGGCTGGGCCGACGCCGCGGTGGGCGCCAGGGCCTACGACGGGGACTACCTGATCGACACCCAGGCCCCGGGCAGGAACCCGAGGGTCTGCCTCGGCCGCTGCGGGAGCTGACCCCGCGGGCCCCCGGGCTCCGGAGGGCCGGCCCGGGGCAGGATGGGGGGATGGAGCGGAAAGAACTGGAACGGCGGGCGCGGGGGCTGGCGGCGCAGGGTGGGCGGCGGATCCTGGGGATCGCCGGGCCGCCCGGCGCCGGGAAGTCGACGCTGGCCGCCGACCTCGCGCGGGCGCTGGGGCCCGGGCTGGCGGCCGTCGTGCCGATGGACGGCTTCCACCTCGCCCAGGCCGAACTCGTACGGCTGGGACGCGCCGACCGCAAGGGAGCGCCGGACACCTTCGACGCCGCCGGGTACGCGGCCCTGCTGCGCCGGCTCCGGGAGCCCGGCGGGGTGGTGTACGCGCCGGCCTTCGACCGCGCACTGGAGGAGCCGGTCGCCGGGAGCATCCCCGTGGACCCGGACGTTCCGCTCGTGATCACCGAGGGCAACTACCTGCTGTACGAGGCGGGGGAGTGGGCCGCGGTGCGGCCGCTGCTGGACGAGGCCTGGTTCCTGGCGCCCGACGACACGCTCCGCGTGCGCAGGCTGATCGCCCGTCACGTCCGCCACGGCAAGGAGGAGTCGTACGCCGCACAGTGGGTGAGCCGGTCGGACGAGGCGAACACCCGCCTCGTCGCCCCGGGCCGCAGCCGCGCCGACCTGGTGGTGGAGTGAGTGCGGCCGCCCCGACGTCAGGGACGGCGGGTCGCGAGGTTGAGGTCGACGACGTAGTGCTCCTCGATCCAGCCGTCGGGGAAGCGGGCCGTCAGGTGGGCGCGCTCGGCGGTGAGGAAGTCACCCGTTCCCGGTGTGCCGATCAGGAAGAGCGAATGCGTGGCGAGTTTGGCCAGATGGGTGTCGACGGGTATGCGTCGTGACCAGCGCAGCCGGCGGTTGGTGAAGGCGAGACCCGGATGCGGGCGCGTGCGTTCGTTGATGTACCAGCCGGGGCCGAAACGGTCCTCGATGCGGGTCTGCTGGTCGGCGATCCACTCGACGCGGGTGTCGGGGTCGTTGGACCAGACGGCCAGTGCGCCGCCGGGTCGCAGGACGCGCAGGGCTTCGGGGACCGAGCGCTCGGGGTCGGTCCAGTGCCAGGACTGCGCGTACGTGAGGACGTCCAGGCGGGCGTCGGCCAGCGGAAGGCGGTTGCCGTCGCCGCGGACCAGGGGGACGGCCGGGTTGCGGCGCCGGAACTCGGCGGCCATTCCGTCGCCCGGCTCCACGGCCAGGACCCGGGCGCCGCGCGCGTGCAGGAGGGCGGTCGCGATGCCGGTGCCCGCCCCGACGTCGGCGACGCGCGCACCGGCCAACGGGAAACCGGCCGCCTCCTCCACGGCGTCGAGCAGTGCGGACGGATAGGAGGGGCGGGAGGCGGCGTACCGTGCGGCCGCGGCGCTGAACGAACGAGCACGGGATCCGGTCGTCATACCGTCCATGATGAGTGCCCCGTCAACGGGGCGTGCGCCCGGCCGCCGTGCCGTCAGAGCTGGAGGCAGGGCCCCGGGGCGCATGCCCCGGGGCCCATCCCCGTGCTCCGTACCGGTGTCGGTCAGGCGCCACCGGCGACGGTGCCGATGTAGGTCCAGCCGCCGTTGGGGTCGCCGCCGTTGAAGAGGTAGCCGGTGAGGCTGCCGTTGGGTCCGGCGACAAGGTAGTCGGCGTGGCTGTCGCCGTCGAAGTCGGCGATGTGGACCTGGTTGTGGTCCGTGGTCACGCCCGTGGCGATCTGCCCCACCGGCCGCCAGCCGCCGTGGGCGTCGCCGCCGCGGTTGAGGTAGGCGGTGATGCTGCCGTCGGGGGCGACGGTCCAGTAGTCGGCGCGGCCGTCGCCGTCGTTGTCGGCCAGGCGGACCCGGGTGCGGTCGGCGGTGGTGCCGCCGGCGACCTGGCCGATGCCGAACCAGCCTCCGCCGATGTCCCCGCCGCGGTTGAGGTAGGCCTGGACGGCGCCGTTGTCGGCGATGGTGAGGTAGTCGGCCCTGCCGTCGCCGTCGAAGTCGGCGAAGCGGACCTGCTCGTGCTGGTTGGTGGTGCCGCCGGCGACCCGGCCGATGCCCTGCCAGCCGCCGCCGTTGTCCCCGCCGCGGTTGAGCCAGACGTTGACGGAGCCGTCGGGGCCGATGACGACGTAGTCGGCCTTGCCGTCGCCGTCGAAGTCGACGAGACGCACCCGGCCGCGCTCGTTGGTGATGCCGCCCGCGACGAGGCCGCGGTCCTTCCAGCCGGCCGCCCCCGCCGGGTCTCCGCCCCGGTTCAGCCGAGCCCGCACCTCGCCGTTGTCGGCGATCGTCATGAGGTCGAGGCGGCCGTCCCCGTCGAAGTCGGCCCACCGCGCCGCCCCGCTGCCGCCGTTCTCGGATCCCGCCCGCGGTGCCGGAGGACGTACGGTCCAGCCGTTGGTGACGGCCTGCTCCAGGCCGCCGTAGAAGGACTCGGCCATCTTGCGGTAACCGGAGTCGTTGGGGTGGAGCTGGTCGGGCAGCTCGGCCGCCTCCAGGCGCGGCGGGGGGACGTAGAGGATCCGCTCGCCCCGGGCGCGCCGGGCGGCTGCCTGGTCGCTGACGTAGGTGTTGACGTGCTCGATCTCGCTCGCGAGTCCGGTGGTGTCGGGGAGCAGGCCCTGGACGACGATCGTGACCGAGGGACGGTTGGCCACGATGCGGTCCACGAGGGTGGAGAAGCTGCGCGCGGTGTCGGCGGGGCTGATGTGGTTCCACGTGAGGTCGTTGATGCCCAGGTGGAGGAGGATCACATCGGGGTCGGCCGAGGTCTGCCACCGGTCGATGTTGGTGCGTATCTGGTCGACGGTGTAACCGGGGTGGCCCTCGTTGTCCGGGTCCGCGACGGACCCGCCGGAACCCGAGCCGACGAAGTCCGGCGTGAAGCGGGACTGGCCGGCCATCAGATCCCACAGGTGCGCCCGGTACCCGGCGGCGTGCGAACTCCCGGCGCCCGCGGTGATCGAATCGCCGAGCGGCAGGATCCTGACGAGGGGCCGGGGCGGCTGCGGCGCCGCCGTGGCGACAGTGGTGTCGAGTCCGAGTGCGCAGAGCCCGCCGACGACGGCGAGACTCAGAAGGGTGGAACGTTTCATCACGTTTATGAGGCCTTGGGGTGGTAGCAGTGTGACGCGATGCCCCGCCCGGGCGGGCGGGTGGGAGCGAGTCACAGGAGATGAGCGGTCAGAACACGCCAGCTTATCCGGCGTTGCGCCCGGTGCATCCGCCAGCCTCGTCGTTCTGACGGGCAAGATCAATAGGATTTAGCGCTCGCGTTGGTGTTCGCGCCACCCCCGTCGGCGAGCAGGTCGAGGCATCACCAGGCCGGGCGGATCGGTCCCGGTGGGGTCAGTCGGGTCAGGTCGGCGACGAGTTCGCTGAAGCGCGCCTCTCCCAGCGCGTCCCGCCACGGCGCGACGGCGGCCCGGGCCGCCTCGTCGGCGGCGCGGGTGGCGGCCCAGCCCGCCTCGGTGAGCCCCAGGAGCCGGGCGCGGGCGTCGGTGGGGTGCGGGTGCCGTGCGACGTACCCCTTGCGGACCAGCTCGTCGACCAGCTGGGCGGCGGCCTGCTTGGTCACCCCCAGGTGCTCGGCGAGTTGGGCCGTGGTGGCGTCGCCCACGGAGATGCGGGCGAAGGCGAAGCCGTGGGCGGGCCGCAGGTCCTCGAATCCCTGCTGGGAAACGCGAGCGTGGATCTCCTGCACCAGCTGCCCGGAGAGTGCCAGTACGAGCGCGGAGAAGGCGAGGGCGTCATCCATGGGCTTGACTATAACTCGTCAAGCTGCTTGTCTTTATGGACAAGTTACTTGTCCATATGGAGGTTGGTATGCCGTTCATCCGCAGTGACCAGGCCGTCGCGCACGAGATCCACGGCGGCCGCTTCGTTTCCTACGTCCGCCCGGGCACGGGCAGCCGGGATCTCGCCGCCTGGCGCACCGAGATCCCGGCCGGAATGGTCGGCCCGGCCCACACGATCAGTCACGAGGAGACGTTCTACGTGCTGTCCGGTCGCCTCCGGCTGACCATCGACGGCGAGAGTGCCGAACTCGGCGTCGGCGACGCGGCGGTGGCCCCGGCAGGCTCCGAGCTCGGGGTCGCCAACACCACCGATGAGCCCGCGCACATGTGGGTCACCACCAGCGTCGGACTCACGGCCAAGCTGGCCGACGGCAGCACCATCGCGCCGCCCTGGGCCCACTAGGGGGTCAGCGGAAATCGGACGGGACCTTGCCGGTGGCGCGGGGTGATCAGAAGTACGCGATGACGGGAGCGTGGTCCGAGACGCCGGTCGTGGGCAGGGTGTCCGGCGTCTGGTGCGTCATGTCCATCAGCGTCTGGTCCACCTGGCAGCTGCTGAAGTGGTGTCCGGGGCGCCGGTCCGTGAACAGGTGGTCCAGGGTGTAGGTGCTGGGGGTGGCTCCGGTCCAGGTCTGGTGGGTGTGGAGGGCCGGGTCGGTGGCGCACCGGTCGAGGTCGCCCGAAATGCCGCCGAGCGTTGCCGACGTGGCCGAGGCGTTGAGGTCGCCGCCGATGACGATGCCGTTGCGGAAGTCGGTGACCAGCTCGTTCCTGATCAGCTGCGACTGCAGGGTCCGGACGATGTCGGGGAACTTCTTCCCCTTCAGGCCCGGGACCAGGTGCGTCGTGCACAGCTTCTCGGCCCACGCGTTGGGGCGGACGCACAGTACGGGGCTCTTGCGCTTCGCCAGCTTCTGCAGCTCCTGAGTCAGGACGTTGCCGCTCTCGGCCGCGGGCAACTGCGTGAAGTCCGCCGCGGTCAGGTCGCGCGGCAGGCTTTCCACGATCTGGGTCCGGCCCGGGGCGAAGCCTCCCTTGACGGCGATCAGGACGCCGATCTCGCCGCCCACGAACGGCCCTTCCAGGCCCGGCTCCGAGCCCGGCCGGCAGTCCTTGCTGCCGTCTGCCCGCGTGCCGGGCGCGTGGACCAGCTGCCAGTCGTCCGACAGGACCTGGTCGAGCCGCCACATGTGGCTCAACTTCTCGTTCGCCGTGGGCTCCCCGGGGTGTGCGGTGTATCCGCAGGCCTCCTGGAGCATGATCACGTTCGCGTCGTGCTTCGCGACGAGATCGGTGAGCGCCTGGATCTTCTTCGCCGGGAAGTTGCGCTGCGGGCAGTAGCCCCCGTCGCCGCGTGCGCTGCCGGCGTCTCCGCAGATGTTCCAGGTGACCACCCGCAGGGGGCCGGTCTTCGCCTGCAGGCTGTGGGAGAAGTCCTCGACGGCGTACGGCATGGTGCCCGTTTCACCGTCGGCGGGCAGGGCGGTGGCGTAGGTCGCCACGCCGACTCCGGTGAGGACGAGTGCGGCCACGGTGACGAGGGCTCTGCGGGCGCGGTGTATCACGCTGGTTCCTTTGCGGCGGGCGGTGCGCTTGGCCGTGTCGGCATGGACCGGCTCCGGGAGCGGCCCGGCACTGGCCCTGGTGATGCCTGAGCTCATGGTCCTTCCCGGGGGAGACGGTAACCGTTTACGACCTTCTTATCAATCGTAGTTGCAAATCAATCAAGGCTGGTTGAAATCCGACGGGTTCCCCCATACGGTCCTCGGAGGCCGCGCCGGGCCTTTCGCACGCCGGGCCCGGTGGGTACCGGCCGGCAGAAGGGGAGATTCAGTGCGCCGCAGAATGGGGGCGGCCGCGGAGCCGACGGTCAGTGACCGTGGGCGGACCGTGGCGTTCTGGAAGTCCGGTGGTCCGGCGGCGAAGGCGGCCGCCGACGCGGCGCTGGACGCCCGCATCGAGGCCGTCCGTGCGTTCCCGAGCGACCGCGCCCAGGACCGGGAGTACGCCTCTTGAGCCCGGTCATCGGCGGAATCTTCTCGCACTGCAGTTGCATCGGATGAGGGAACGCATGGATCCACAGCTTCAACGCCTGTACCCGGACATCTCCGCGGCGGGCGGCCTCGCGATCGCGATGAGTACCTTGGCGCACCTGCGCGGCCTGGCCATCGGGCCGGTGGCAGCCTCGCTCCACGGCATCAGGATCGGAACGGACAGGGGAACGGTCACCGTCAGCCTCGCGCCCGAGGAGCGGCTGTTCCTCCTGGGTGTCCACTCCCCGGGCTTCACCTGGGGGACCGGCTCGACGGGTGAGCTGGGGCTGCTCGTGGACGCGGTCTCCGCCTGGTGCTCGGGGATGTCGATCGACGAGTTCGAAGCGAAGTTCCCGTTCGTGCGGCTCGACGAGTTCGCCCGGGCGCTCGAAGTCGGGGACGTCACCCCCCAGCAGTGGTCCCAGTTGCTCGGATCCGACTTCTACGCCGCCCACCGAAGCCTGCTCCGCCGCATCCACGCGGACGAGCGGCTGCGCACGCTGTTCCCCACGTTCACGCACGGCGAGCTCCGGCTCCGCGTCGACCCGATGGACTTCGAAAGCCGCCAGTTCCTCGTCGATCACCTCGGGGAGCACCGCTATCAGGTCACCACGGTCGATGAGCTGCGGACGACGCGCGTCACCGAGTCGCTCGACGATCTGATCGGATGCCTGCGCGCCCTCCTCGGCGGCACCGACTGATCCGGCTCGTAAGGCGATGACGAAGACGGCAAACCTGCGCTCCGGGCTCCGCAAGGGCCCGGACCGCAGGCGCGCCGCCCCGCGTGCGCGACTGCGGCGGGGGGTCTCGGCGACAGCTTCTCCGACCGCACGTCGTACGTGTTCGAACTGCTGGCGTTCGACGTCGTGGGTGACATGGCCCATACGGCCGGCCTGGAGCACACCTCCGACTCCGTCGACGGACAGCCGCGCACCTACACCCTGCGGGCCACCCAGGTGTACCGCCGCGAGGACGGCCAGTGGAAGGTGGCCCATCGCCACGGTGACACCGTGACGGCGTGCAGCGGCAGGGCGCGTGCCGCCGAGTGCGCCTTCGCGCTCCGTCGAACGGCGCAACCACCGCTGGGCCGCGGCTCGCCATGATCAATAACCTGACGCCCGGTGCGTGACCTCGCGCCTGTCGGACAGAGAAGGCGAGCGACGCCCAGTGAAACTCCCGATGTTGCAGCGCATGGCCTCGCTCACCGCGGCGACAGCGCTGCTGGCGGCGCTCGCCGCCGCCCCGGCCGGTGCGGCCGGCGACTGGCAGCAGGTCGGCGCCGACACCCGCAGCGGTGTCAGCGGTATCGCGTACGAGGGCCGGACCGAAGACGGAGCCGGGGTGCACGTGCTGGTCGTGCACGACAACAAGCGTTCCGGGCTGCAGCGGCTCTCCCGGATCACGCACCGGGAGGGCTCCGACGGCATCTCCCCGATCGCCTGGGCCGGGGCGGAACCCGTGGACCTGGAGGCCATCGAAGCCGTTCCGGGCCTGCCGGGGGAGTACCTGGCGCTCACCGGCCGGGGCATCGTCTACCGCCTGAAGGTCACCGGCTCGACCGCGACGGTCGTCGACTACACCCCGCTGCCGGCGATCGGCGAGGGTGACGACTTCGAGAGCTTCGCGCTCGTCGCGCAGAACGGGCAGCTCGCCGTCCTGTGGGCGGACCGCGGAACCGGTGCGGACCGTCCCGCCACCCTGTACGCGGCGCCCCTGACCTTCGCCGCGTGGGGGCAGCCGCTGTTCGGCGCCGTGACGCGCAGGGCCTACCGGGCGGCGTACCCGACCGATGGGGGAACGCGGCACGTCTCCGACATCTCGGTGACCGACTCCGGCCGGCTCGTCGTGAGTTCGGCCTCGGACGCCGGGGACGACGGCCCGTTCGACTCCGCCGTGAGCGACGCGGGCCGGGTGACCGTATCGGCGGCAGGCAGGGTACGGGTCACGCTCGCACCGACCCCCACGGTGCTGGGGACGTTCCCGGGGTACAAGATCGAGGGCGTGGAGTGCCTGCCCGGCTCCACCGACGCACTCCTGGGCACCGACGACGAGAACCTCGGCGGATACGTGCGGACCGTGCCCTTCTGCGGAGTCTGACCAGGGGTCTGCCGTCCGACCAGGAAGGATCAATCACAGTTGGGCTGCGATCAGTCGTAGTTGTTCGGCGGGGTTTCAGTCGGTACGGTCTCCTCCGGTGATCCGCCCGGTCCGAGGCGGCGCGTTCTCGGGAGGGGAACCCACGTATGAAGCTCCGCCACAAGCTTTCGCTGGCCGGTGCGCTGTGCGCGCTGCTGCTGCCCGTCACGACGGCCCAGGCCGACGCCGTGAGCCCGAAGACGTACAACGTCTGGCAGTGGAACGTCGCCGGGGACTCGATTCACGACGGCCGGACCGACACCGGCATGGTCGACGCGGCGGTCGGCTCGATCGTCTACCGCGGGGCGGACTTCGCGGCCTTGAACGAACTCTGCGAGAACCAGTACGACGCCCTCGTCGCGAAGCTGCGCATCGAGAACTGGCCGCAGAATGCGGACAACTTCGCACGCTTCGAGCCGAGCCGCCAGGGCGGCAACAAGGCGATCTGCAAGAACGGCGCCTACGGCAACGCGATCTTCAGCAAGCGGCCCCTGGGCCCCGCCGACCGGATCGCGCTGCCGGACGACGGCACCGCCGAGAAGCGGAACATGCTGTGCGCGGGCCTCCTCGACGGGTCGGGCACCCGCTTCTGCACCACGCACATCACCAAGGAGCTCGCCTTCAGCACCGCCCAGCTGGACGCCGTGCACACGCAGTTGGAGGCGCACAGCGGCGAGTCGGTGCTGATCGCCGGCGACTTCAACGCCCAGCCGGACTACGGCCGGCTGAACACCTTCTACACGGCGAGCGCGAACACGCCCAACAACCCGAACAACGCCGGCGAGTACCGGGAGCTCGACGACAACGACGAGGGCCAGTGCCTCGGTTACGGCGAGTGGACCGTCGAAGGTTCCGGATCCAACACCCCGCCCTGCGGGCCGAATGCCAAGATCGACCTGATCTTCGTCCGTGAGTCCGCCCTCGCCGGCCCGTACAGCGCGGACTCGCTGGGCATCTCGGCCGGCTGCACCTACGTGCCCGGAGGCCTCTGCTCCGACCACCGCATCCTGACCGGGACCGTCACCGTCAAGTAGCGGCCCCAAGAGGACAGATCAGGTCAGGTCAGGTTCAGCCCGCCGTCGAAGACGATGACCTCGCCGGTGAGGTAGGTGCTGGCGATCACCGAAGCCACCATTTCGGCCACGTCGGCGGGCTGCGCCGGGCGGCGCATGGGTGCGCGGTCCCGCCACAGCTCGTGCGCCCCTACCCAGTCCTTCGTCATCGGCGTGTCCACCAGCCCCGGGGCCACCGCGTTGACCCGTACGTCGGGACCGAGCGCGGCCGCGAGGAGCCGTGTCACGTGGTTCAGAGCGGCCTTGCTCGCTGCATACGGCACCGACGAGCCCTTGGGGCGCACCCCGGCATGGCTGGTGACGTTCACAATGCTGCCGCCCGCGGGGGACCGGCGCAGCGCCGGGAGCGCCTCCGTGCACAGCACCCAGGGCGCGATCAGGTTGACCTCCAGCAGCCGGCGCCAGTCCGCGGGGGTGGCCGCGGCCAGGTCGTCGTGGGGGATCGGCCAGCTGATGCCGGCGTTGTTCACCAGCACGTCCAGCCGCCCGTACCGGCCGAGCGCCGCCTCGACCAGCCCCCGGGCCTCCTCCTCCACCTCCAGATCCGCCCGCACGTACGCACCGCCGAGCTCCGCCGCCAGCGCCTCGCCGGCCTCCACGCTGCCTCGCGAGTGCACGACCACCCGCATCCCGTCCGCGGCGAGCCTGCGCGCGACGGCCTCCCCGATGCCCGACGTCGACCCGGTGACCAGGGCGACGGGCCGATCCGTTCGATCAATGCTCATGCCCACGGATCCTGCCACGGCCGGGACGTCCGACCTGCAAGAAGGGGACCGATGGCGGTGGGACGGGCCATCGAGCTGGCGTGCAATGGAGGGGGCGGCGACGGAGCCGTGCGCGAGCGGAGGTCCTGATGGCGGTCGAGGAGAAGCGCGGGTACTGCACCCTCTGCAAGTCGCGCTGCGGCGCGATCTACACCGTCGAGGACGGTCGGCGGCTCATCGGGGTGCGGCCGGACCCCGACCACCCCACCGGCGCGGCGATGTGCCCCAAGGGCCGCTCCGCTCCGGAGATCGCGCACAGCACCCGGCGCCTGACCACCCCGCTGCGCCGTACGAATCCCAAGTCGGACCCCGATCCGGGATGGGTCGCCGTCTCGTGGGACGAGGCGATGACGGAGATCGCCGGGAAGCTCCGGACGATCTCCGAGGAGCACGGGCCCGAGGCCGTCGCGTTCGGCGTGGCCACGCCCTCGGGGACGATGGTCTCGGACGCGACCGAGTGGATCGAGCGCTTCGTACGCCTCTTCGGCAGCCCGAACACCGTGTACAGCGCGGAGATCTGCAACTGGCACAAGGACTTCGCGCACGCCTTCACCTTCGGCTCGCCGATCCCGCCGCCCGACTACGCGCACGCCGGGCTCGCGCTGCTGTGGGGCTTCAACCCGGCCAAGACCTGGCTGGCCCAGTCCGCCGCGCTGTCCCAGGCCCAGGCGAAGGGCACGAAGCTGGCCGTCGTGGACCCGCGCCGCTCCACCAGCGCCCTGCGGGCCGATCACTGGCTGCGGGTGAGGCCCGGCACCGATGCCGCGCTCGCGCTGGGACTCGCCCACCTGCTGATCGAGACCGGCGGCTACGACGAGGGGTTCGTGCGGGCCTGGACCAACGGGCCCCTGCTGGTACGCACCGACACCGGACGCTTCCTGCGCGCCGGCGACCTGCCCGTCGAGGACGGCGGCGCCGGGTGCTCAGCGGTCACTGCCGCCACCGCCACCGCCACCGCCGACACTGCCGCCACCGCCGACACCGCCGACACCTTCGTCGTCTTCGATGACGAGACCGGCCGGGCCGAGGCATACGACACGACGCGCGCCGCTCGCCGCCCGCAGCGGTTCGCGCTGCGCGGCACCCGACAGGTCACCGTCCGGGACGGCTCCCTCGTGGAGTGCGCGCCGGCCTTCGAGCGGTACGCCGAAGCCTGCGCCGCCTGGCCACCGGCCCGCGTCGCGGAAACGACCTGGATACCCGAACGGGAGGTCCGCGCCCTGGCGGCGGAGATCGCCGCCGCGCCGTCGGTCACGTACTACGGCTGGACCGGCGTCGGACAGAGCGCGAACGCCACCCAGACCGAACGCGCCCTGGCCACCCTCTACGCCCTGACCGGCTCCTACGACAGCCCCGGCGGCAACCACGTCGCCCCTGCCCCGCCCTACAACCCGGCCGGTTCCTCCGCCCGGCTCGCCCCCGAACAGCGCGCCAAGGCCCTCGGCCTCGACAAGCACCCCCTTGGCCCGCCGGCCTCCGGGTACATCAACGCCGGCGACCTGTGCACCGCCATCGAGACGGGCCACCCGTACCGGGTCCGCGCCCTGATCGGCTTCGGCTCCAACCTCGTCGTCGCCCAGCCGGACTCCGACCGCACCGCCCGCGCCCTGCGACAGCTCGACTTCCAGGTCCACCTCGACCTGTTCCACAACCCGACCAGCGCCGGCGCCGACATCGTCCTGCCGGTCAACAGCGCCTACGAGCGCGAGGCCCTGCGCTTCGGCTTCGAGATCGACCACCGCGCCCAGGAACACGTCCAGCTCCGGCCCCGGATGGTCGAACCGCAGGGGGAGTCCCGGAGCGACACCGAGTTCGTCTTCGACCTCGCCTGCCGCCTGGGCCTGGGCGAGGAGTTCTTCGGCGGGGACATCGAGGCGGCCTGGAACTGGCAGCTCGAACCCCTCGGCCTGACCGTACGCTCGCTGCGCGACCGGCCCGGCGGGGTACGGGTGCCCCACCCGCTCGCGCACCGCAAGTACGCCGCGCCCGCGCCCGCATCCGCATCGGCACCCGCCTCCGCCGGGCGAACCGGAGCCACGGTGACCGGCTTCAACACCCCCACCCGGCGCGTCGAGCTCTACTCGGAGCGGCTGCTGGACCACGGCTACCCGCCGGTGCCCGAACACCACGACCCCGCCCCCACCGACGCGGCGTACCCGCTCGTGCTGACCTGCGCCAAGCACGGCCACTTCGTCCACAGCCAGCAGCGCTCGCTGACCTCACTGCGCCGCCGCGCCGCCGACCCCTCGGTTGACCTGCACCCCCGGGCGGCGGCCGCGCGGGGGATCGGCGAGGGCCAGTGGGTCGTACTCACCACCCGCCTCGGCTCCATCCGCCTGCGCGCCCGCTTCGACGACTCTCTGCACCCCTCGGTCGTCGTCGGCGAGTACGGCTGGTGGCAGGACGCCCCCGACCTCGCCCTGCCCGGAGCCGATCCGACCGGCCCCACCGGCAGCAACTTCAACCGGCTCGTCGACCACAGCAGCACCGACCCGCTCAGCGGCTCGGCGCCGCTGCGCTCCTCCGTGTGCCAGATCCGCCCCGCGCCCGCCGACGGCTCCTGGACCGGCACCCGCGCCTTCACCGTCACCGCCCTCACCGACGTGAGCCCCGGGGTCCGCGGCCTGCGACTGGAGCCCTGCGACGGCGGCGCCCTGCCCGACCACCTGCCCGGCCAGCACGTCACCCTCCGGGCCGAACACCCCGACGGGACGCTCCAGGACCCGGCGGCGGGCCGCAGCTACTCCCTCACCGGCCCCGCCGTGCAGACCGGCCGCGCCGCCTACGAACTCGCCGTACGCCACGTCCCCGGCGGCGCCTTCTCCACCGGTGTCCACGAACGGCTGCGGACCGGCGACCGCCTCCACCTCACCGGCCCCGCGGGCATGTTCCGCATCCCCACCCACACCGACCACCCCGTCGTCCTCCTCGCCGGCGGCATCGGCATCACCCCCTTCCTCAGCTACCTGGAGACCCTCGCGGCCACCGGCGGCACCGTCCCCGAGGTCGTCCTCCACCACGGCAACGGCAACTCCGCCGACCACCCCTTCCGCGGCCGCCTGCGCGAACTGGCCGCCCGTATCCCGGTACTTCGGATCGTGGACCACTACGCCGCCCCTTCCCCGGGTGACCGGCTCGGCCGCGACCACGACCGAACCGGCCGCATCGGCGTGGACGACATCGACCCCGGACTCATCGACCGCCGTGCCCGCTTCTACCTGTGCGGGCCGCAGCCCATGCTCGACGCCCTCACCGGAGCCCTCGGGGCCCGGGGCGTCCCGCGTTTCGAAATCTTCAGCGAGAAGTTCCGTCCCGTCCCGCGCGCCGTGTCCGTACCCGAGGACGCCGCCTTCACCGTCACCTTCGCCCGCACCGGGAAGACGGCCACCTGGCGCAAGGACGACGGCCCGCTCCTGGCCCTCGGCGAGGCCGCGGGCATCGCCATGCCCAGCGGCTGCCGCCTCGGCCAGTGCGAAAGCTGTGCCTGCACCGTGCTGACGGGAACCGCCGCCCACCTCGTCACGCCTCCCGAGGACCTCCCCGACACCGACGTCCTCACCTGCCAGTCGATCCCCACCTCCGACGTCACCCTCGACGCCTGACGATCCGTCGGCCGTTTCGTCGGCGCAGTGCCTATCGTGGTCGTCCGGCAGCCGTCCGTCGCAGAGCAGGAGGACCCGACATGCCCGTGGCAAACGCCGAGGTGGAGGTACTGATCGTCGGCGGTGGCCCGGTCGGGCTCACCGCCCGGGCGCTGCTGGAACGCTGGGGCGTGCGGACACTGCTGGTCGAGAAGCACCGCGAGCTGTCCCCTTTCCCCCGGTCCCGGCTGGTCAACGCGCGCTCGATGGAGATCTTCCGCCGCCTCGGGCTCGCCGCCGAGATCACGGCCAACGCGTTCCCGCCGGAGTTCGGGCGCATCCGCTTCCGCGACACCCTGTACGACCGGGACTTCGCCACGGCGGCCATGGTCGGGGTCAACGCGCCGATCCCCGAAAGCCCCGTGATCGGCGTGGTCACCTCGCAGGACCGCCTGGAGCCCACCCTGCTCGGCGCGGCGGACGCACCGGTGCGGTTCGGGGTCGAGCTCACCGGCCTCGACGAAGGACCCGAGGGCGTCACGGCCCTGCTCGTCGACCGCCGAAACGGTGCGGAGACCCGTGTCCACGCCCGCTACGTACTCGCCGCCGACGGCGCGAACTCCACCGCCCGGCAGCGGCTGGGGATCGGCACGACCGGCCCCGGAGCGATGGCCGCCATCACCACCGTCGTGTTCGACGCGGACCTCGACAGCTGGTGCGCCGACCAGCCCGCCGGGGTCTACTTCACCGCGCACGGATCGTTCCTCCCGCTCTACCCCGAAGGAGGTTGGGCCTGGTTCGGTCCCACGCCGGAAGGCGCCGAGCGCGCCGACTGGCCCGGCCTCGTCTCGCGCGCCCTCGGCGCCGGCGCGGGTGTGAGGGCCGAGGTACTGCGGGTCCAGCACTGGGTGATGAACGCCTTCGTCGCCGAACGCTTCCGCCACGGCCGGATCCTGCTGGCCGGGGATGCCGCGCACGCGATCCCCATCACCGGCGGCCTGGGCATGAACACCGGAATCGCCGACGTGCACAACCTGTGCTGGAAACTGGCGGGAGCCGTCCAGGGGTGGGCCGGACCGGCCCTGTTGGACACCTACGAGACGGAACGGCACCCCGTAGCCCACCGGACCCTGCGGCAGGCGGTGGCCAACACCCAGCTGATGTTCCAGGCGCAGACCCTGCGCCGCGAACAGCTCCGAGCGGCCGAGGAACCGCCGGAGCAAGTCGAACTGCCCTGGTCGGAACGGTACTTCGCCCAACTCGGCCTCGTGCTCGGCACCGCCTACCGGTCCGCCGCCGTCCTCGCCGACGGCAGCGCCGCGCCCGCCGCGCCCGCCCCGCCCGAGCCGTCCGAGTCGTCCGACGGAGCCACGGACTACGTCCCCACCGCGGAGCCGGGCCACCGCATGCCACACCTCTGGCTCACGCCCGACCGCTCCACGCTCGACGCCTTCGGCGAATGGTTCACCCTGCTCACCCCGGACCCCGCCCGTTGGGAGCCGCAGGCCGCCGCCCGGTGGCCGCTGCGCATCGAGCCACTGACCGACGAGCACACCGGCCTCTGCGGCCTCTCCCCGCGCGGAGCGCTGCTCGTCCGGCCCGACGGCCACATCGCTGCCCGCTGGAGCGACCGTTCATCGGGTGACTCCACCCTCCGCCAGGCCCTCGCCGCGGTCACGGGCTCGACGAACGACACGCCACGTCCGACTTAGACACGGGCCGCGATCGCCCGCGCGCACAGCAGGGATTCGGTGTGCGTCGTGTCCACCTCCAGGTCGTAGAACACCCCCTCGTGAACCACCTCCGCCTGCGCGGCGGCCATCCCCTGGACCCGGTCTCCCCGTGCGATCTCACGGCCCGCGGCGACCGCGGTCTCGCACCGGACGCCGACCCACAGCACGCCCAGTCCGCCGAGGGCCTTGCGCCACCGCTGCTGGGACTCCGCCGCGCCGAGGAAGACGTCGTCGATGATGACCCCGGCACCTGCGCGGGCCATCCCCGCGACACCTTCCATCCAGGCCGCCTCCAGCGCCCGGAACTCCGCCCCGACGCTCACCCCGCCGTCGGCGGCGAAGACGATCCCCTCGTCCGACGCCTGCATCCTCGCGGGCATGGCGTCCACGAACGAGTCGCACCCGAACGCCAGCCACGGATCCTGCAGTACGGCTTGCAGGCACCGTACGATCCCGGACTTCCCCGAGCTGGAACCACCGTTGAGAATGATCACCTGAGTCGTCACCGCGCCACAGTAGGGCGCTGCCCTACGGCGCGGCAGCGAATATCGGCACCCCGGTCACGGGACCCTCCGTGGACGGAAGGGGCCTCCGGCCTCTTCGTACTCGGTGCCGTGGTCCGCGATGTCGCCGGTGACGAGCAGGGCGTCCACGGGCCGGCCACGGCCGACGAACAGCCGCGCCCGGCGGTACGGGGCCCTGTTCGCGCGCGCGGTCGGCCCGGCTCCGCCCAGCCCGGCCGACGCGAGCCGCCTCATCCCGGTCGGCGAGGCCCGGTCCGGGACCCGCGAGCGGCTGCACGCGTTACGGGCCCGGGCCGCGGTGGAGTTCCTCGCCGGCCCGCAGCGCGCGCACCGGCGCTCCTGCCAAGCATCGTGCTGCGTCCGCTACTTCGTGCGGAGCCACGGCCGTCGGGCCTGGTGCGAGCCGTCCTGCGGAAACCGCGCCCCGTCGCCCGCCATGTCGAGCGGCACCGGTCGACGAAGCCGTGATCCGGCCGGACCTGACGTGACGCTCGCAGCACGTCAGTCGGTCCGGGGCCGGTCCCGCAGTTGACGTTCTGCCGCGTTTCGAACGCGGCGGGTCCGACCGCGTTCGGCCAGCAGCCCCAGGGCCTCGGGTGAGCTCACGATCTGCGTGGTCGCGACCATGCGCTGGAACCAGTCGGACGCGCCGGTCAGCTCCTCGGCGGCCCACGGCTCGCCCAGGGCGAGGGTCCGCAGCAGGGTCCACTCGCGCAGGCGGCGGGTGAGGAAGCCGCGGTCCGCGATCACCTCGGCCATGGTCCCGGCCCAGGCCGGGAAGCCGGGCAGGGCCAGGAGATCGGCGGCCCGGCCGTCCAGATGGAAGCTCACCGCGCTCTCGGCCATCCCCTCGTCCGGGTCGCGCAGCACGGCGGCGAGCAGGGCGACCTCGTCCGCCTCGGCGACGGCCTCAAGAGCCCGGAGGTAGTCGGCGTAGCGCAGGTGCTCGGCGGGTTCCGGTTCCTCGTCGGTGTCGGTGTCGGTGTCGGGTTCGGCCGCGGTGTCGATGCCCGGCCCGAGCAGGTCGGCGGCCACGCGGACCTCGTGGGCCAGCGCGGGCAGCCCGGCCGCCTCCGCGGCCCGGGCCAGCTCCGCGTGCTCCGCCCGGAGCGTCGCGCCGAGGTCGCCCCGCCGCCAGCCCGCCGTCGGCCGGGACGACGGCGGGAACTGCGGGCCGAGGCGGCTGTCGAGGACGCCGACGGCCTGGTACAGCGCCTGCCGAGCCGCCTCCGGCGCCCCCGCGCGCCGCTCCAGCGCGGCCAGGTCGGCCAGGGCCGCGCCGCGGTCATACGGCTCGTCCTGGAGGGAGGCGTACAGCCGACGGGCCCTGGCGGCGTGGCGGAAGTCCCCGAGCTCCGCCAACTCCGACGCCAGCGCGCCCAACAGCCTCCCGTCGCGTGGCCCGGCGCCGTCCAGCAGCCGCAGGAACGTGGCGCGGGCCAACTGCTCCCGGCCCTGGAACGCGGCCAGTCGCGCCCACTCCAGGGGCGGAACCCGCTCGGGGTCGTCCCCGAACTCCGCCGCGTCCAGCGCCCGCGCCCACACACCCCAGCCCTCGGCGGACCGCGGGAACCCGTACTCGTCCAGTGCTGCGCGCTGGTGCGGTTCGGCCTCCAGCAGCGCCACCACCAGGGCGTGGTCCGCGGCCTCGCCGTGTGCCCCGACCAGCACGGCGGCCTGCAGGAAGTCCCAGGTGCCGCCGTTCGCCGCCTCGTACCGCAACAGCGCGCGCAGCAGCGGCAGATCCGTGGCCCGCCGGTCGTACCGTGCGGCGCCCGTCATCGTCGCCCGGCGCGGGTCGTCCGCCATGACCTCCGCCCAGCAGCCCTCGTCCGCCCGCATCCGGGCCAGGTCCGCGCGGCCGGATCCGAGCACCGTCTCCC
Organism: Streptomyces sp. NPDC051183; assembly: GCF_040682455.1. Taxonomy (NCBI): domain Bacteria; kingdom Bacillati; phylum Actinomycetota; class Actinomycetes; order Kitasatosporales; family Streptomycetaceae; genus Streptomyces; species Streptomyces sp. NPDC051183. Next base: position 184,013 of record NZ_JBFBBA010000003.1, on the reverse strand, counting down.
ACAGCGGCGGCCGCGGCAGCTCGTGCAGCAGCCGGTACGGGCCGCCCTCGGCCGAGTTCAGGAGCAGGAAGTCGGGCTCCGTGCGCAACAGGGCCCGGCGGACCCGCGCCGCCAACTCGGCGACCGGCCGCTGCCGCAGCCCGAGCCCGGCGAGCAGCACCGCACGGTCGGCCGCGAGCGAGCCCTCGTAGTACTCCTGCTCCTCCTCGTCGGCCGCGGCCACGAGCGCGGCAAGTCCGGGGCCGTCCAGCGCCGGATCGACCTCCTCGCACCACAGGCCGCTCGGCAGCCCCACGATGTTCTCCAGCGCCTCGTCGAGGCTGTCCCCGAAGAGCGCGTACTCGCCTTCGGAGCCGGCGAACAGCACCTCGCCGCCCGCGCACAGGAAGTACGTACCGCCGGTGTCGGTGCCCGCTATCGGCGTCAGCGCCGCGCCGGAGGCCAGCTCGACCTCCTCGACGTGGTCGGCGCGCCCGATGTCGAAGCCGAACGGGTACGCGGCCAGGGCGGCGAGGTCGGGGCGGGTGCGCAACAGGTGCAGGGCGCGGTCACGGTGCGTCATGCCCGGACCATAGCAGCGCCCTCCGACACCGGCCGTCCGGGCCGTCGGCGCCGTCGACGCGGAGCTCCCGGCCGCCTATGATTCCGACGCCCCATCGCACCTCGAACGCACATACCCACGCAGGGGATCGGCGGCCTCCGGAACCCGTACCGGGACGCTGCCGCCCCGCTGAGTTCGGAGGTTCCTTTGAGCACACTCCTTGGCACTCCGCGCAGCGCACGCACCCCGCGCACCCCGCGCCGCATGGCAGCACTGGCCCTCGGTCTGACCGCCTTACTGGCCGCCCCGGCCGTCCCCGCAGCCGCCGCCGGGTCGGCCGCCACCCCGGCGTCCCACAGCGTGGCGGCCGCGTCCGCTGCCCTGGCCGTGGTCAACCCCGGCAATCAGGTCAGCCTTCAGTACGACGCCGCCCACCTCCAGATGTCCGCCACCGGCGGCACGACCCCGTACACCTGGTCGGCCACCAACCTGCCGACGGGCGCGGTGATCAACCCCACCACCGGGTTGATCACGGGCCTGCTCCGGGGCAGTGGAACCCGTACCGTCACCGTCACCGCCAGGGACGCGGCCGGCGCGACCGCCGGCACCACCTTCACCTGGCGCGTGATCCGCGACGCCTGCCCGCGCTGCTGACCCAGCGCCCCGGTGCGCGACCGGGCGGCCCGGGGCCGAGGCGAGGGCCGGGCGGGCCCAACCAGGCGTCCGGCCCCGCCGACCGGGGTGTTCGAGGGCCCGGGGAGTGATGGATCCCCCCGGGCCCTCGAGTCGCGGATGCCGCGGGGGACGCGGGTCTGTCTATCTGCGACGTAGAGAGAAACGATTCACCCCGGACGGGGTTACGCCGTGGCCCCTCCTCGGGGGGAGTTGTCGTCCCGTACGCGCGGCATGCCAGACTGGCCGCCGGCCGGAGCCGAGGGCTCCGCATTCGGACAACAGGGGCGCAGCGTTGGGAATCAGTGTTGAGGGGCAGATAGACATCGCCGGTCCGGTGGGCAAACTGCTCCACCGGCGGCCGTTGAAGAACGCCACCGTCATGCAGTCCTTCGGCATCGACCCGGTCACCGGCGAGATCTTCGTCCTCCAGGTGCTCCCGGGCGGCGCCGGCCGCGGCGACCTGACGGTCACGCGCCTCGACGGGGCGGGCGGCATCACCGGGTCCATGGAGCTGCGGGGCTTCGGCCACGGCGTATCCATGGGGGTGGAGCACCGCTCCGGCGTCTCCCGCCTGTGGACGGAGACCGCCTCCGTCCCCACCGGCGCCGAGAACGACGGATACGGCACGGCCGTCACGCACTTCGAGTTCCGCGACGGCTCCGTGCTCGACTACGGATCCCCCCTGCACGCCGCGCCGTACACGCCCGTCGCCGGCGCCACCAACGTCACGTGCACCATCGACCCCACGACGAACCGGCTCGTCGTCCGGTTCAAGAGCGGGGGCATGAAATTCGAGGCGTACGACCTGGCGAAGGCCGCCACCGGGGTGTGGGAGCCGCTCGCCCGTATGTCGCAGCCCGACCCCAAGGGCGTCTTCCAGGGGTACGCCGCCCTCGGCGGGGTCCTCTACATGCTGGCCGGAGAGGCCACCGCCCCCGGCAACCCGGCGCCCGGCAACACCTATCTGACCTCCGTCGAGTGGCCCACGGGCACCGTCCTCGACCAGCGGTTGGTCACGGCAGGGCCCGGTCTGGAGTACCGGGAGCCGGAGGGCATGGCCGTATCGGTGCGCGGCGGCGTACCGCACCTGCACTTCGGCTTCGCCTGCGAGGATCCGGGTCCGCGTACGTGCACCGTCCTGTCGCTGTCCGCGGCGCCGGAGGCCGATGGCGTCAAGGTGCTCACCGATTGGCAGCCGATCCAGCTCGCGAGCGGGGTGGCCGTGGACGGCAACGCCCCCCGCGGCCGCCTGATCAGCATCGGGGGTACGACGACGCTCCAGCTCAGCGGCGGGGTCCAGGGAACCTTCACGGCCGACGCCAAGCTCGGCACGCTGCCCGACGCGCTGGCACCGAGCATGGTGGCCCGCGCGAACGTGCCGCGCAACAACAACGGCGGCTACTGCGTGGCAAGGGTCGAGGCCAACACGAGCCGCGAACTCTGGCTCTACGGCGGTCGCAGCACGAACGCCATCACCTGGGCCCAGTTGGACAGCTTCAGCGCGGTCTGGCGCTGACCGGCTCCCCCGCCCGTCCTTTCCCCTCCCCCTCCCGGTTCGCCCGGCACCCTTCACCCCGTCAAGGAGACGCCCCCGCCATGTCCCGGAACCGCCGCAGCATCCTCGGTGCCGTCCTCACCCTTCCCGCCGCGCTGGCCGCCGGCAACCTCCTCACCTCGGCCCCGGCCGCCGCTGCGGAGAGCGCGGGCGGCGTGGAGGCACAGCCCTGGGCGGACATCGTGCTCGACCCCGGCATCACCGCGCAGGCGGGCGCGACCCCGCAGGTCCGCCTGATCACCATCGCCGGCACCGTCTTCCTGCAGGCGCGCGGCGCCGTGACCTGCAACCTCACCGCCGACACGAAGATCGGTACGCTCCCGAACGGCCTCGTGCCCACCTGGTACGTGCGCGCCGCCGTCCCGCGCAACAACAGCCAGGGGATCAACGCCTGCCGCCTCGAAGTCAAGCCTTCCGGCTCGGTGTCGGTCTACGGCGGCAACGAGGGCAACCCGATCACCTGGGTCCAGCTCGACTCCTTCCAGGCGATCTGGCGCTGAGCCGGGCCCGAGAGCGGCCCGGGGAAAACCTGCTGTCCACCGGGGCGTTGGCCCCTTAGTATGATCCACCATGCTTACGAACGAACAAGTGGTCGAGCAGGCCCTGGGCCGGATCAGTGCGGGCTACGTCTTCCCCGAGAAGGTCGCTGTCATCGAGGCCGCCATACGGGGCCGCCTCGCGGAGGGTGCGTACGAGGGCCTCGACGACCGGCAGCTCTGCGAGACGGTGACGGCGGACCTCCAGGAGGCGTGTCCGGACAAGCACTTGCGGCTGCTCTGGACGGACGAGCCGCAGTCGCTGGAGCCGGTGGACGACGACGGCGGAGAGGCCGCGTTCCTCGCGCTGCTCAGGGCGGAGGGCCAGGGGATCAGCCGCGTCGAGCGGCTGGAGGGGAACGTCGGGCTCATCGACGTCCGGCGCATCGCGACCGCCGTCGAGGGCGCGAGCGCGATCGGCGCGGCCATGCAACTGGTCGCGCACACCTCCGCGCTCGTCCTGGACCTGCGGGAGTGCCGCGGCGGGTCGCCGGAGGGTGCGGCGATGTGGTGCAGCTACTTCTTCCGCGACGACCAGGTGCACCTGAACGACATCTACGACCGGAAGACGGACACGACCCGCCAGTACTGGACGGCCGGGCACCTTCCCGCGCCCCGCTACGCGGACCGCCCGGTCTACGTGCTCACGAGTGGGGACACCTTCTCCGGCGGCGAGGACGTGGCGTACACCTTGCAGGCGCACGGCCGGGCCGTGGTCGTCGGCGGGACGACGCGGGGCGGTGCCCATCCGACGGCCCGCCACGCGGTCGCCGAGCACGTCCTCGTCACGGTGCCGGCGGCACGGAGCATCAACACCGTCACCGGCACCAACTGGGAGGGCGTAGGGGTGGTTCCGGACGTACCGGTACCGGCCGACCAGGCACTCGAAGAGGCCCTGAAGGCAGCACTGCGCCAGGTGCACCGGGAGGACGCGGAGTCCCGCTGAGGCAAGCGGAGCCGGTGACCTCGGGCCCGGACGGCCCGGGGTCAGCGCGGCCGCAGGCCGTCGAAGACCACCTCGAAGATCCGCTCCCGGGGCGCCGGATCCGCTCCGAGCTGTTCCAACGCCCGGCCGGTGCCGGCGAGCAGGGCGATGAACTCCGGCAGGCCCAGCTCCGGGCGGACCGCCCCGGCCCGTTGTGCCCCGGCCAGCAGGCCGGCCAGCCGACCCTGGATCTCCAGGGTCGGCTTCTGCAGGGACGCGTGCACGTCCACCCCGGCCGCGGCGAGGGCCTGGGCGAACTCGTTCTTCCCCTCGGACTGTTCCACCACCAGGCGGAAACAGGCGAAGAAGGCCTCGGCGGGATCCGACTCGGCGGCGAACCGCGCCGTGTGGGCCGCCATTTCCTCCAGGCGGCGCACCATGACCGCCTCCAGCAGGGCTTCCTTGGTCGGGAAGTGCCGGAAGAGCGTGCCGATTCCGACCCCGGCGGTCCGGGCGATCTCCTCGGTCGGCACGCCGACGCCGCGGGTGGTGAACACCTCCGTGGCGACATCCAGCAGCCTGGCCCGGTTGCGGGCCGCGTCCGCCCGCAGCGGGCGCTCCTGAGCGCCACCCATCCCTTTTCCGCCTTTCGCCGTCGACGGACGAACCGCCCTGTAGACAATCGGAGTTGCCAGTCCGTATCGTAAACGGAGTCGCTGGTCCGATTCTATCCGCGGATCCCACCGGAGGTTGGTCATGCCCGAAACGCTGTCGCCGCGCGAGGTCTTCCAGAAGCTGATCGAGGGCATCGGCGAGGGACGGTTCACGGAGCTCGCCGATCTCTACGCCGATGACGCCGTCGTCGAGACCGTCTTCGAACCGGTCGGTCCGCGCCGGATCGAGGGCCGGGCCGCACTCAGGGAGAGGTTCGCCCTGGTCTCCACGAGTTCGCCCGTGGAATTGACCCCGGCGAACGTGGTCGTCCGGGAAACCGACGACGAGGAGGTGGTCGTCGCCGAGTTCGACTACCACGTGCTCCACCGGGCGACCGGGCGGACCTTCGAAGCCGCCAACATCCAGGTACTGCGGGTCCGCGACGGCCTGATCGTCAGCAGCCGCGACTACCACGACCACCTCGCCCTCATCGTGGCCGGCGGAGCCCTGCCCCAGCTGGTGGCGGCACTGGAGGCCGAGTAGCACCCGTACGGCTCCCCGTGCGGCGCCTCACCACCCGATCTGCGGTTCGCCCAGGACCTCGCCACCGATGTGCGCGGCGAGCTCCCTGGCCCGGGGCAGGTCTCCGAACTTGCCCACACACGATCGCACGCCTCCGCGACCGCAATTCGCGCAGGCGCTACGTCGCCGCCCCGCCCAGGAGCACCCGCCCCAGCGGGGTGAGGGCGTGGAGGACCCCGCTGCCGTCCCGCTCCGTCGTCAGCAGGCCCGCGGTGCGCAGCACGGTGGCGTGGTGGCTGGCGGTCGCGGGGGACGTGCCGGTGCGCCGGGCTAACTCGCCCGTACTCGCCGGGGTCTCGACGGCCCGCAGGACCCGCGCGCGGGTGGCGCCCAGCAGCGCGGCCAGGGCGCCGCCCGGGCCGGGCGGCGCGGGCGATGCGGACGACGCGCGTGGCGCCGCCCAGACCGAAGCGTAGTCGGCGAGGTCGAGCGCGATCGGGTAGCGCAGCACCAGCGGCCGGCCGGGATCCGCGTTGTCGAGCAGGGCCAGGGGCTCGGGCCAGAAGAACGTCGGGACGAGGAGGAGCCCGCGCCCCGAGAGCCGCAGGTCGGCGTCGGTCCTGCACGGGACGTGCAGCACGGGCGAGGCCCAGCGCACCTCGGGATGCAGGGTGGCGAGGAGCCCGTCGACACCCGAGTCGGCCGTGACCAGCGCACGCCGCGAGCGATCGGCGTGCGCGGCCGCCAGGAGCTGCGCCCAGTAGGGGGCCACGGCCACGGCGTGGTACTTGAGCAGGGCGTTGCGGACGAGAGCGCCCCACTCCCGGTCACCGTGGTGGAGCGCGTGGATCCAGCGCGGGGCGTGCGGCCGCAACTGCTCGGTGGCGAGGAAGTCGGCCGCCCACTGGTGACGCGGCAGCGACCAGGTGTGGTCGAGGCTGTCGGGGAGCGTGGCGGTGGCGGCGTGGGTGAACGCTTCCGGTACGTACTCCCCGGCCCTGGCGGGGGCCAGTTCGAGCAACGGCCGCATCGAGGGCCGAAGGCTCCCGCGTGTCCGCGCGCGCCATCCCGCCAGCGCGACGCCGTGCGGGCCGCTGCCCTGGAGCACGGGCAGGCTCAGGATCGTTTCGGCGAGCGGGTCCGGGGACCGGGCGATGCGTACGCGTGCGAGGTCGTCGGGGGCGAAATGGACGCGCAGCACCGTCTCTTCTCCAGGGTCGGCCGCGCCGGCGGTACGGCGATGGGACGGGGTGTCAGATCTCGGGAGCACGCTAGTCGCCGCCTTGCGGGGGCCGTGGTGCCGAGCCTGGTATCTGGCCGGGAGGCTGCGCGTGGCGCGGAGTTCTGTCCGGATTCGGGATACGTCGAAGGGCGTTGTCCGCCGCCGTCGCCCGCGGTGACACTGGGCCGGCCGAGGTCGTGGGAAGGGGGAGCAGGGGGAAGGCCACGGCCTCGGCCGACCGCACGCCGCACTTCGATGAGATGAGAAGAGACGCCATCATGAAGTCCTTACGCCCGTCCCTCCCGCGCACAGGTGTCGCCGTCGGCGCGGTGCTCGCGGCCGTCGGCCTGCTGGCCGGGCCCGCACACGCCGGTCCGGCCGCCCCGGGCCCGGTCGTGCCGGCCTCCGCCGCGAGCGCCACGGCCGACAGCGGCGAGACGATCATCCGGGGCACCAGCGGGCTGACGCGCGGCCAGGCCTGGTACTCGCCCGACGGCCGGACGATGCTCGCCATGCAGACCGACGGCCACGCCGTCCTCTACCACGACGGCGTGGCCGTCTGGACGGCCCGCGGAACGTACGGCGTCGGCAACACGCTCTACATGCAGGCGGACGGCAACCTGGTGGTCTACGACGCCGCCATGCGCCCGGTGTGGTGGAGCGGCACCCACTACCACCCGGGTGCCCACCTGGCCATCCAGAACTCCGGGAACCTGGTGGTGTACTACGGCTCGACCCCGCTGTGGTGGTCCAACTTCCACCCCGGAACGGGCCCCGTCGACCCCGACCCCGAGTGCACCCCGACCCCGAACAGGCTCTGCCCGTAGAGCGGCGCCGATCCCGCGGACGCGGCCGGGGCCGGCGAACCCCGGCCCCGGCCCCGGCCGCGTCGGCTACTCGGACCGACTCCTGCACAGCGCCGTGTCCACGACGCCATCCAGACGCTTCGTGGCCGCCCCGCCGATCGGGATGCTCGTCACCGCGATGTTGACGGCGTGGCCGTCGTCGGTGACCCCGCCCCGGGTCTCGTATCCGGTGATGTCACCGCCGTGGCCCCAGTAGACACCGCCGCACGACAGGGGCCGGCTCATGAGCCCCAGTCCGTACCCCGCGCCGGTGTTCCCGATGGGGACGGTGGTGCGCATCTCGGCGAGCTGGGCCGGGGAGAGGAGGCCGCCGGCCAGCAGGGCGGTGAAGAAGCGGTTGAGGTCGGAGTTGGTGGAGATCATCTGACCGGCCGCCCAGGCCGCAGAAGGGTCGATCTCCGTGGCGTCGCGCAGGGGCGCGTCCGCCGCGTCCCGGTGGTAGCCCCGCGGATGGCGTTCCCGGACGGTCATGTCACCGGGGGAGGGGAAGTAGGTGTGGCGCAGGCCGATGCGCTTGATGACGCGCCGGTCCACCTCCTCGCCGAGGGGCCGGCCGGTGACCTTCTGGACGATCAGGCCGGCCACCACGTAGTTCGTGTTGCTGTACGCCCATTTCTCGCCGGGGTCGAAGGCGGCCTTGCGCCGGAAGGCGATGTCCAGGAGGTCGCGGGGTTCGAAGTACCGCTGTCGAAGCATGTCCTCGGTGACGAGGTCTTCGTAGTCGGGAAGCCCGCTGGTGTGCTGGAGGAGTTCACGGACGGAGATGCGGCTGCCGTCGATCCCCTCCCCGCGGACGACGCCCGGCAGGACGCTGTCGACCTTGGTGTCGAGACTGAGTCTGCCCTCACCGACCAGTTGCAGCACGACCACGGCGGTGAACGTCTTGGTGTTGCTCCCGATCCGCACCTGACCGTCGGCCGGCACCTTCGAACCCGTGGCCAGGTCGCCCACCCCCGCGGTGTAGTTGCGGGTACGTCCATCACCGCCCCGGACGCTCGCCAGCGCAGCCGGCAGGCCATCGGCGTGCACCAGCGCATTCAGGCCCTGCTGGACGCCGTCCGCCCCGGCGGCCGCAGACGCCGCCGGCGGAGCCACGGCGCCCATCGCCGCGAAGCCGACGGCCACCACCGCGGCCGCGGCCGACACCGCTCTGCGACCGCGACCGCCCTGCCGCCGGGACGAACGGAACCTGCGCTCTGTCTGCTGACGCACGAGTCAACTCCTGCGGAATCGTTGGGAAACCGGCGGTATGTGCCGGTCCCAGCTTGTCCGGATGCGGCCGCCGCAGCGATCGTGCTACCCGCCGGCTCCAGGTGGGGCTAGCCCCCGTCACCCTGCCGCCGGGGCTCCGCGCGCCGGGTGAGGGAGGGGATGCGGACGGGGGCGATGAACGTGCCGCGTTCGGGTCCGGCTCCGACGACCGAGAAACAGACGCGGTCGCCGTGGGCGAGGTTGCCGGCGGTGTGGTCGGCGTGCAGCAGGGCCAGGGTGGAGGGCGAGACGGTGTTGCCCAGTTGCCGGACGTTGCTCGGTGCCGTCTGCCGGGACAGGCCCATCTCCTCGATGAAGGCGTCGACCAGGGTGGGGTTGGCCTGGTGGGTGTAGAAGCGGGCCACTTCGTCGAGGTAACCGGGGCGCGCCTCGTTCAGGTCCCGGTGGTTGAGGGTCATACCGCGGCTGTAATAGCGGGTGATCTCCGGGGCGTTCATGCCGAAGCAGGCCAGTTCCGCGGAGCCGGGGAGGCCCACGGCACGGTCGTTTCCGCCGCCCAGGATGTGGATCAGCGGATCGGTGATTCCCGGACCGTCGTCGAACGACTGGCTGTCGCGCGAGTACAGCAAAACGCCGGCGGCGTCCTCGTCGCGTTCCAGGACGACCGCCGCCGCGGCGTCGGAGAAGAGGGCGGGGCTGGCCCACACGCCCTTGCCGTACGGGTGGACGGAGTTGTCCCGGTAGGCCTTCGGGAGGGCACCGTCCTCGTCGAAGCCGACTATGCGGCTCGCGATGTTGTAGGAGATGACCAGGGCGCGTTCGGCGCGCAGCCGCGCGACGAGCGCCGCGGCCCGGGCCAGGCCCCCGCAGCCGGCCCCGAGCTGGAGCGGCAGCACGTGGTCCGGTATGCCCAAGGAGCGCATCAGGGCGAAGGCGTCCTGGTCCATCAGGATCTGGTACGGGGTGCACGTGACGACGATGACGGCGTCGACCTCGCCCGACCGGATGCCGGAGCCGGCGAGCGCCGTACGGGCCGCACCGGCAACCGCATCGAGGGAGGCGAACCGCTCCGGCCCCCAGCTCTTGCCCTCGACACCGAGGAGCCGGGTGATCTCCGGGCCGTCCAAGTGGCCGTCGGGATCGTGGCGGTGGGGGACGCGGGCGCGCTTGGCCCATTCGTCCATGGTGATGACCGGGCCGAGTTCGGTGTGGGCGCCGATGATGGCGTAAGGGAAGGGGACGGGGGTCGAAGGGGTCATCGCAGTGACCTTTCGTCGTCGGAGCGGCCGCAGTGGCCGGTATTGAAGGATCATGTCCGCCGAGGTGGCCCGGGCCAAGACCGCCGCTCCGGACGCCCCGCCGTCCAGTGGTGACCTCCAGGCCGTTTTCCCTGGTCGGAGCTGCCCATTGGGCTTTCTGCTGAGGGAACTCGGCGTCCATGGTCGGGAAGACACATTGCACATGAGGGTCTCGGCGGATTGGCTTGAGATCACACGGCGGCCGGAGGAAGCGAATGACACCCATGCTCGACGGCTGCACGCCCTGGCCCGAGGAGTTCGTCGACCGCTACTGGTCGGCCGGGCACTGGCGCGGCAACACGCTGGACAACCTGCTGCGCGGCTGGGCCCAGCAGTACGGACCGCGGACCGCCCTCGTGCACGGCGACACCCGCATCACGTACGCGGCCCTGAACCGGCGCGCGGACCGCATGGCCGCCGGGATCCGGCTTCGCGGCCTGCGGCCCGGGCAGCGCGTCGTCCTCCAGCTCCCGAACGTCCCCGAGTTCGTCATCGCCGCGTTCGCGCTGATGCGCGCCGGTGTGATCCCGGTGTTCTGCCCGGTCTCGCACCGCACGTCCGAAGTGGCCGAGCTCGTACGGATCACCCAGGCCGTCGGCTACGTCGGCCCCTCGGCGTACCAGGGCTTCGACCACACCGCGATGGCCACCGACATCGCGGCCCGAGGGCCCTTCCTGCGGCAGGTGTTCACCTTCGAGCCGCCGGGCACCTCATCCCCGTACGGCGGCTTCACGATCGACCCGTCGGGCTGCCACCACTGGCCGCTGGGCTCCGTCGACGCCCCGCCCGAGCGGCCGCTCGCGCAGAGCGCCGACCAGGTGGCGTTCCTCCTGCTCTCCGGCGACGCCGCCGAGGGGCCCAAGCTCGTGCCGCGCACTCACAACGACTACGTCCACCAGGCGCGGGCCGCCGCCGAGTCGGTGTCGCTCACCGAGAACGACGTGTACCTCGCCGCGCTGCCCGCCGAGTCCAACCTCGCCTTCGGCTGCCCCGGCATCGTCGGCACCCTCTCCGCGGGCGGCACCGTCGTGCTGGCCGAGGACCCGGGACCCGCCGCATGCCTGGCGGCCATCGGACGGGAGCGGGTCACCGTCACCTCGGTGGTACCCGCCGTCGCCCGGCTCTGGCTCGACGCACTTCCCGCGGCCCAGGCCGACTTGACCAGTCTGCGCCTCGTGCAGATCGGCGGCGACTGGCCCCTGGACAGGGCGACCGCCGAACGGATCGGGCCCGAATTGGGCGTTCGCCCGCAGCAGGTCTTCGCCATGGCCGAGGGGCCGCTGCTCCTCACCGGGCCCGCCGATCTGGACGAGACCGTGCTCACCGCGCAGGGCTGCCCGCTCTCGCCCGACGACGAGTTCCGCATCGTCGACGCCGACGGAAAGGACGTGCCCGACGGGGAGGTCGGCGAACTCCTCGCCCGCGGTCCGCACACCCTGCGCGGCTACTACCGGGCACCCGAGCACAACGCACGCTCCTTCACCGCCGACGGCTACTTCCGTACGGGCGGCCGCGCACACCGCACCCCGGACGGCAGCCTGAGGGTGACCGGCCCCGGCCAGGAGCCGTCCGGCCGCGCGTAAGGCCGATCACGGGGTTGGCGTCGCGGTTCCCCGAGCCCCGGATGACGAGACCGTGCCGTAGGCCCGGAGGGTGTCGGCCGGGTCGCCGGGGCGGCGGTGAGCCGGTAGCTCGTCGCGGTGCTGCGTTCGAGAGCCTCGGTGAGCCGGGGCAGGTAGCGCGGGTTCGAACGACGGCAACACGACCGGCCGGACAGCTCCCCGGCCACAGCGCTAGCGGAGGGCGGCGAACGCCCTGGTGAAGGCCAACGGCTGCTGGAGGATGGAACTGCACGTCGCGTCGGCGTAGTTCACCGCGCCCGCAGGGCACTGCCGGTCACGGGCCGCGGACCACATCGCCAGGCGGCCGATCCCCTTGGACTTCGCGAAGTCCACGAGCTGGGAAGCGTCGGCGACGGTGAAGATTTCGCTCACGACGTCGTTCACGCCGATCATCGGGGTGACCACGAGCGCCTTCCAGGCGGCCGCGTCGGAGAGTCCGAGCACCCCCTTGATCTGTGCTTGAGTGGCGGTCGCCGCCTGGATCGCGTACTGGCCCATGTCGCCGCTGTACGCGGGCCCGTAGTCCATCGCCATGATGTTGACGCCGTCGACCCGCACCCCCGCCCGCTTCGCGTCGGCCAGCAGCGCCACGCCCGGCTGGGTGAGGCCCTCGGGCATCACCGGGAGGGTGAACGCCACGTCCAGGCCCGGGTGCGACTTCTGCAGAGCCGCTATGGCCTGCGCACGGCGGGTGTTGGCCGCGGTGTCGGGAAGCGCGGCACCCTCGATGTCGAAGTCGACCTTGGTGAGGCGGTACTGGTCGACGACCTTGCCGTACGCGGCGGCCAGTTGGTCCGCGGTCGCGCAGTTCAGGGCCAGCTCGTGCCCCGCGGCTCCACCGAACGAGACCCGTACGTCGCCGCCCTTGGCCCGAAGGGCCCCGATCTGCGAGGCGACCTTGTCGCTCGCGAGGTCGGTGACGCCGCCCCACATCGGGGTGCAGCCGCCGCCGGAGGTGATGAAGGCGAGATGGAACTCCTTCACGCCGGTCTTGTCCGCGGTGTCGACCAGGTCGTACGCGGGGTACAGCGAGGTGTCCACGTACGGGGCGAAGCGCGCCGCGCCCGCCGGGGCGGTGGGCGCGGGCGGAGCCGGAGCCGTCGCCGAAGCCGACGGTGATGCGGTCCGGGTCGGCTGCGCGGTGGGCGAGGCCGTCGCGGGAGCGCTCGTACCGGGCGCGGCGGTCGGGGTGACGGTGGGGCGGCCGCCGGGCGGGGGAGTGGCGCCCTGGTCCACCGAGCACTTGGCCCCGTTGATGCGGCATGCCGTCGGATCGCCGGGGCTGCCGGTGCCGCTCGCGACGAAGCCGACCGTGACCGAGGCCCCGGGCGCCAGTTCCCCGTTCCATTCCGCAGGCTTGACGGTGATGTGCCGGCCATCGGCCGTGTGGGTGCCGTTCCACAGGGAGTCGATCTTCGTGCCGGCCGGCAGGTCGAACTCCAGGGTCCAACCCGTCTGCTTCTGCACGGTGTTGTTGGTGATCACGTACTGGCCGGTGTAGCCGCCCGACCAGGAGCTGGCCTTGGTGTACACCGCTCCGACGGAGGTGGCCTGCGCGGCGCCGGTGAAGGCGAGGGCCGTGCCCGCGATCACCGCCGCCACCACGAGCCCGCCCGCGGCCTTCGCCTTCGTACTCGCCTTGCGCCGGTGTCCGGTCGTGCTGCCCATCGCGTGCCTGCCTCTGCATTGCCGGGGGTTGGGGTGCGGCAGCACGCTAGCCGCCCCGAAACGGACATTCGTTCGTTTCGGGGTCCGGTGGGTGAGTCTTAGGTTCCGCTTAAGGAAGCGATCGGAATGGTTTAAGTCCGTCGGCCCGTTCGGGCAGGGCCGGCTCCTCGGGTACGGGACGGGGTGGTGTCGGGCGGCCGAGGAGGATGCCCGTCAGGGCGAGCACGAGCCCGAAGGCCTGCTGGGGCGTGAGGGGTTCGCCGGCGATGGCCGTGCCCAGCAGCACGCCCGTGACGGGGTTGAGGAGGCCGATCAGGCCCACCGTGGCCGCGGGCAGTCGCTGCATGCCCGCGAACCAGACCGCGAAGGACAGTGCCGTCGCCACCACGACGACGTATCCGAAGGCCAGCACGGCCGGGAGATCGAGGGCCGGCGGTGCGCCCTCGACGGCGACGGCCAGCGGCAGCAGCACCAGGCCGCCGCCCACGAGCTGCCAGGAGGTCGAGGCGAGCACTCCGGCCTCCGTGCTCCACCGCTTGGCGAGGACCATGCCGAGGCAGGACATGAGCATCGCGCCCGCGGAGGCGAGGAGGCCCAATCCGTCGACTTCCACGCTCGCGGTGAGCAGCATCAGGCTGACCCCGCCGACTCCGACGACGGCGCCGGCCAGGTGCCGCACCCCCGGGCGCTCGGCCAGGACCGCCCAGGCGATCAGCATCAGGACCAGCGGGGCGGTCGCCATCACGATCGAGGCGACGCTGGTCGGGAGCCGCTGAGCGGCCACGTAGACCAGTGCGAAGAACCCGCCCATGTTGAGGATGCCGAGGAGCAGGGACTTCCACCACCAGGAGCCGGTGGGCAGCTTCCGGCACCCGGCCAGGAGCAGCAGGCCGGCGGGCAGGGCCCGCAGCACGCCGCCGTACAGCGGGTACTCGGCGGGCAGGAACTCGCGGGTGACGTAGTAGTTCGCACCCCACGCTATCGGGGCGACAGCTGTGACCGCCGACCACCGGAGATTGGCTTCCATGGAAGCCATTATATCTTCCCAGGAAGATATAATGGTCCGGTGAAGGCGAACCACCAGGATCAGCACCAGCACCAGACGATGGACCACGTCGCTCGCATCCAGGCTGAGTGGCGGCGGGAGCGGCCCGATGTGGACGTGAGCCCCCAGGGCGTGATCGGGCGGCTGCACCGCCTCGCACCGCTGCTGACGGAGCGGCTCTGCCTCGTCTACCGGCGGCACGGACTGGGTGAGGGCGAGTTCGACGTCCTGTGCGCACTGCGCCGCGCGGGCGAGCCCTTCGAGCGTGCACCCGGCGAGTTGGCGGAGCACACCATGGTGACGACCGGCGCGATGACGAAACGGATCGACCGGCTCGAACGCGGCGGCCTGGTCACGCGCCGCCGCTCGACCGCCGACGGCCGGGGCAGGGTGGTCGCGCTCACCGGGGCCGGGCGCGAGGTCGTCGACGCGGCGTTCACCGACCACATGCGCAACGAACGCAGCCTGCTCGACCTGCTCACCGCGGAGGAGGCGGCTCAGCTCGAATCGCTGCTCGCCGCCTGGCTGACCAGGCTGGAACCGCCCGCGGACACGTAGAGGCCCCGGGACGCTCGGTCCCAGGGCCTCGGCGGCGGCGGAAGTGCGGCCCGGCGGGGCCTCGCGCTGCCGTTCCGCGGTGTTGTCGCGTGCCGCTACTGCGCGGTGCGGCCGTTCGCGAGGAGCCACTCGCGGTTGAGGGTGCCCAGCGGGATGCGGCGCTCGATGACCGGAGTGCCGAACAGGGACAGCTCGAAGTGGAGCTGTCCGCTGAGGTCGAAGCCGCCGTGCACCGCCCAGGAGCCGTCCACCGAGGTCTTGCCGTCGGTCGACGCGCTCGCCCTGGCGTCGGCCTCGCCGCGCAGGTACGGGGCGAAGTCGGCCGTCACGCCGACGGCCCCGTACAGGCCGACGGAGGCCTCGGCGCCGAGGGCGCCCTTGACCCGTCCGGCGGCCGTGACGCTCGCCTTCACCGGGGAGCTCTGCACGGCCGACGTGCTGACGGGGGTCCAGCCCTTGCCCGAGGCGTAGCTGCCGCCGACGCGGAAGTCGCCCTTGACGTCCTGCTGGACGTCGAGGGTCACACGGCCGTCGGCCTCCACCTGGACGTAGCAGGTCAGGTCGAGGTTGACGACTACGGGCACGGGGCCCACCTGGATGACGGGGGCGCTGTGCAGCTTGGCGAACGGGATCCGCTTGGGTGCCCCGGTGCTCGCAGCGGCGCGGCCCTTGAGCTCCCACTGCGAGGACCAGTCCCCGCTCATGCCGAGGAAGGCGGAGCGCGGGCCAAGGCCACCGCCCGAGCTGCCGTCGTACGAGAACTCCACCTCGGGGGCCAGCTGGACGAAGCCGGACACCGAGGCGCCTGCCGAGGCGGGGGCGTCCTGGGCGGTGTCAACAGAGGCGTCCACGTCGAGCCGGAGGCTGCCGAGGGGGAGGGTCGCGCCCTTGGGCCCGAACTGCACACCCTGGCCCTTCGCCCAGGAGAAGGTGACGCCCTTCATCAGCGGCTCTACGGTGACCGAAGCCGGGTCGACCGGCACCTTGCCGTCGGCCTTGTCGTCGTTGAGGACGGAGGCCAGCGTGGTGGAGGCGGTCTTCACCTCGGTCCCGCGGTCGGTCCTGCCGAGTACCTCGGTGACCTTCGCGAGCAGGCCGTCGGGGGCGCCGGGCGCCGGAGCGCTGGCGATGACGTCACCCACCGCGACCGGTTGCCCGGCGGTGGGGGAGGAGCTCGGTGCAGCCGAACTCCGCTGCGGAGCAGCGGATATGACGGCCCGTCCGTTCCTCTTGTCGTAGGAGGCGACCTTCAGCGAGGACTTCACCGGGCCCTTGCCGGTGCGGGTGCGGGCGACGGCGGTGGGAGTGGGCGCCCCCTGCGGAGCGGCGGCCACGTCGAGCTGCTGCGTGCCCTCGGCCGTCGGCGCGAGGGTCGCGGGGCTGCCCGGTTCGGCGGCGTTGGTGTGCGCGGTCGAGGCGCAGCCGGTGGCGGCGAGGGCCAGTGTGGTCAGGCCGGGGAGTAAGAGGCGTGTGGCGAACGTGCGCACTGAGGTGTGACTTTCGATGGGGGGAGGTGTTACTCGCAAGTAACGCGAAAGTCGATCATGTCATGTGTGCACGGCGGCAGTCACCTCGGTCTTCGGCCAACTCATCGGCCCGACAGGGTGATTGAACCTTCATTCAAGTGCATCGGCCGGCCGCCGCCCGGCAGCGTCAGCGGCAGGCCGCGAGCGGCCGCCGGGCAGTATGGCGGCATCGGGAACGTGCTCCACGGGCCGCTCGGCCGGTCCTAGGCTTCCGCGGCCTTCTCCTCGGCGGGCGCGGTCCCGGGAGTCGCGGCGACGGCGGAGGCCGGCCGCTCGGCCGCCGCCAGGGGGGCGGTGTACATCACCGAGCCCTGCTTGTGCTCCTTCTCGATGGCCCCCTTCTTGGTGAGGTTTTCGAGGGTGTTGCGCACCACCTGGGTGGAGGCCGTACGGCCGGGGTGGGCCTGGGCGAGTTCGGTGGCGACCTCGCTGACCATGCGGGGTTCGGACGCGCCGACCAGGAGGGCGAGGACGAGCTCGCGCAGCGGCGGCTCCCCGACGCTCACCTTCGCGTTCGCGCTCGCGTCCGTGCTCGCCTTCGCGCTCGCGCCCGCGTCCGCCACGGGGGTCTTCCTGGCCGTCTTCACGGCGGGCTTGCGCACGGCCGCCTTGGCGTTCGTGCCGGAAGCGGGAGCGCCCGCGGCCTTCTTGGCCTGCGGCGCCTTCCTGCCGCGCCGGGGCTGCGGGACGGTCCCGGCCCCGGCCGTCGGCGCGGGCTCCGCCGACTCCTGGCCCCCGGCGGCAACTGCCTTGCCCTCGGCCTTCGGGGGCAGCCCGCTCTGCATGCCGGAGAGCCAGCCCTCGTCCGTCTTCAGCTGCTTCAGACGATCCTGGAGCTCCGAGATCTGCGAGGAAACGGCGTCCTGTTCCTTGCGGTTGGTCTCAAGGTCGGCGGCGAACCGCTCCGCGTACACGTTCTGGATGGTCGTGGTGTCGGGCTCGTTGGCCATTGCGGGCTCGCTTTCTTCGTACCTCGCGTTGTTGCTGCGGGATGCTACTCACTTTCAGGCCGCTGCTGTGCCCTCCTGGCAAGATGCCCTGCACTGATACGCGGATTCCTGCCCCCACGGCCCATCCGGCACGGCACGGCACGCACAACAGCACCCAACGAAACGATCCGCCCGGCCTTCGGTCACGCAGTCCCGGGGCGCGAGCGCTCCGACAGGCGGGCGGACAGCACCTGGCCGAGCGCCAGCACGCTCAGGCCGAACATCAGGACACCCAGGGGGACATGGAGCGTCGCGTTGCGCGCGATGCCCAACACCACCTGCACCGAAGCGAGTACGAGGAAGCCGGACGCGTGCAGGATGGGCCGCGGCGAACCGCCGCCCGGCCGCCACGCCAGGATGGCGGCGAGTACGTACAGCATCGACGCGCCGTACATCACGCGCGCTCCGACCCCGTGCAGCAGCTCGCCGTGGGACGAGGACAGCAGCAGTCCGGCGGTGGCCGCCTGGAAGAATATGGCCAAGGTCTGCAAGGCGATCGCGACCTGCAGGAACGTGGACTTGCCGGGTACTGCCGTGATCTGTGCGGCCATGACGTGGCCCCCTCTTCTGCCTCGCGGCGGTGGATCGGTACTGTCTCGGTACTCCGACGACGTGGCCCCGCGAAATGTGAGGCGAGGAGCGGAGAGCGGTGGCGGACGACACGGAACAGGGAACGGTCGCGAACATGAGCACGCCCACGAGCACCCCGTCCCAGCCGCGGCACGACCGCCCCGAGCCGGCCTTGAGCACGATCGTCGGCGAGCGGCGGCATCTGACCAACCTCGCCTACCGGCTGCTGGGTTCGCTCTCCGAGGCCGAGGATGCCGTACAGGAGACGTACGCCCGTTGGTACGCGATGTCACGGCCGCAGCAGGAGGCCATCGAGTCGCCCGGCGCCTGGCTGACGACGGTGGCCGGCCGTATCTGCCTGGACATGCTCGGCTCGGCGCGGGCCCGGCGCGAGCGCTACGTCGGCGAATGGATACCCGAGCCGCTGCCCGAGCGTACGGAGTGGTTCAGCGGGCAGGCCGGCGGCGACGGGGCGGAGCCGGTCGACCCCGCAGACAGGATCACCCTGGACGAGTCGGTGAGCATGGCCTTCCTCGTCGTACTGGAGTCGATGACGCCGGCCGAACGCGTGGCGTTCATCCTGCACGACGTCTTCCGCTATCCCTTCGCCGAGGTCGCCGGGATCGTCGGCCGGACGCCCGCGGCGTGCCGCCAGTTGGCCACCTCGGCCCGTCGACGCGTACGTGCCGCACAGACCCCGGCGGTCGCGACGGCCGGACAGGCCGGCCTGGTACGGCACTTCAAGGAAGCGTGGGAGGCCAAGGACATCGAGGCCCTCGTCGGACTCCTCGACCCCGACGCGACGATGGTCTCCGACGGCGGCGGCCTGGTCGGCACAGTCCTGCACCCGGTCGAGGGCGGCAGGAGCATCGCCCAGTACCTGATCTTCATCGCCGACAAGGCTCCCGGGCTGACGCTCCTGGAGCGGACGGTCAACGGCCGGCCCGGCCTGGTCGCCCAGCATGCCGGAGTCACCGTGACCGTAGCGGCGTTCGGCCTCGGTGACGGCGACCGCGTCACCCGCATCTGGGCGGTCCGCAACCCGGAGAAGCTGCGCCCGTGGACCGAGTACGGACGCGGCTGAGGTCCGCGGGGTCCGGGCTCCGCACCACCGTGGACAAACTCACTGGCGGGACCGGGTCTCACACAAGAGGATGGGGCGCATGAGCGAACAACCCGCGCGCTGGACCCAGTCGACCGTCTACCCCGACATGTGGGCGGACCCGGAGGACGACCCCCGCAACAGTGAAGGAGTCAGTCCGGACGGTGAGCTCCCGACGCTCGACGACTTCCTGACGGGCTACCGCACGACCCTGCGGATGAAGTGCGAGGGCCTGGACGCGGAGCAGTTGGCCCGCCGCTCGGTTCCGCCGTCGACGATGTCGCTGCTCGGCCTGCTCAGGCACCTCGCCGAGGTGGAGCGGGACTGGCGCAACTGGATCGGAGAAGGCGACCCGCTGCCCAAGCTGTACGGCAAGCGTGACGGGGACTTCGACGGAGCCGTGGCCGACCAGGCCGTGGTCGACGCCGCGTACCGCGACCTGGAGCGCGAGCAGGCCGAGACCGACGCCGCCCTGGCCGCCCACCCGGATCTGGGCGAGCGCGTGGGGAAGGACGGGATCGCGGTGCGGGAGCTGATGGTGCACAGGATCGAGGAGTACGCACGCCACTGCGGGCACGCCGACCTGTTGCGCGAATGCGTCGACGGACGGGTGGGGCAGTGAGGCACCGCGGATGAGACCCGCGGCACGTCACCGGACGGTCGGGCACACGGGGCCGACCGACTGGCCCGGCAGGTAGGACGTCCGTTCCTCCTTGGTCAGGTCGCGGTCCACGGAACGGCAGATCTCCTCGATCGCTTCGGCGGGTTTCTGGAGGACGACGTCCCACAGCTGCGCGGTGGCGTCGGCGCCGCCGGTGGCGATGGTGTGCCCGTTGGGGCTGAAGGCCACGGCGAACACGGCGTCGGCCTGGGGGATCGCGAATCGCTTGCTGCGCGTGGTCACGTTCCACAGCCTTACGGTCCAGTCCTGGCTGCCGGAGGCGAGCGTGCGTCCGTCGGGGCTGAACGCCACCGAGACCACCGGGTCGAAGTGGCCCGTCAGGATGGTGTGCTTGCGGCTCTCGGTCACGTCCCACAGGCGGACGGTGCCGTCACGGCTTCCGCTGGCGAGGACGCGTCCGTCGGGGCTGAACGCCACGGCCCAGGGGCTGTCGGTGTGGCCTTTGAAGGTGGTGCGGTTCTTGTGCGTGTCCACGTCCCACAGCCGGATGTTGTTGTCGCCGCTGGCGGAGGCGACGGTCCGCCCGTCGGGGCTGAACGCCACCGCGACCACGATGTCGTCGTGGTTGGCCAGGATCGTGGGCTTCTCGGCCGGTGCGGTCACGTCCCACAGGCGGACCGTGCCGTCGTAGCCGCCGGTGGCGAGGGTGCGCCCGTCGGGGCTGAACGCCACCGAGATCACCGCACCGGTGTGGCCCCTGAGGATGGTGCGGTTCTTGGCCGTGGCCACGTCCCACAACCCCACGGTCGTGTCCGCGCTGCCGGTGGCGAGGGTGCGTCCGTCGGGGCTGAAGGCCACCGAGTAGACCTGCTGGAGGGAGCCTTTCAGGACCGCCCGGCTCTTGTGCGTGGCCGTGTCCCACAGCCGTACGGTCCGGTCGTAGCTGCCGGTGGCGAGGGTGTGTCCGTCGGGGCTGAACGCCACTGACCGCACCGCGTTGTCGTGGCCTCTCAGGACGGCGTAGTTCGCGCCGGGAGATACGTCCCACAGCCGCGCGGTGTTGTCGTGCCCGGCGGTGGCGAGGGTCAGACCGTCGGGGCTGAACGCTGCCGAGACCACCGCGTCGTAGTGGCCGGACAGGTGGTTGTGGGACCTTCCGGTGGCCACGTCCCACAGCACCGCGGTGTTGTCGTGGCTGGTGGTGGCCAGGGTGCGTCCGTCGGGGCTGAACACCGCCGAGTTCACCATGTCGGTGTGCTCGGCCAGGGTGAGGCGGGATTTCCCCGTGGCCACGTCCCACAGTCTCGCGGTCCAGTCGTGGCTGCCGGTGGCGAGCGTGCGTCCGTCGGGGCTGAACACCACCGAGTACACGGTGCCGGTATGACCCTTCAGGATGCTGCGGGTCGTTTCGGCATCCGTGTCCCACAGCCGCACGGTCTTGTCGGGGCCGCTGCTGGCGAGGGTGTCCCCGTCCGGACTGAACGCGATCGAGCTCACCGCCGCAGTGTGGCCCTTCAGGACGGCGTCGCTCGTGCCGGAGGCCACGTTCCACAGCCGGACCGTCGAGTCGCGGCCGCCCGAGGCGAGGGTGGTTCCGTCCGGGCTGAAGGCGACCGAGTACACGGCGGCGCTGTGCCCCTTCAGGGTGGTGTGGTTGGTGTGCGTGGCCATGTCCCACAGCCGTACGGTGTTGTCGTTCTCGGCGGTGGCGAGGGTGGTTCCGTCCGGGCTGAACGCCACCGCCCACACCACCGAGCCGTGCCCCTTCAAGGTGGTGTGGTTCTTGCCGGTGGCCGCGTCCCACAGCCGTACGGTGTTGTCGTGCCCGGCGGTGGCGAGGGTGCGCCCGTCGGGGCTGAAGGCGACCCGGTTCACGGCGCGGGTGTGGCCGGTCAACCGCCGCCTGAGCGGTAGGGACGCGGCGTCCTCGACGCTCGCGACGGCCTCGGGAGTGTGTTTGGCCCGGTACGCCTGGACGGCCAGGAGCGAGGCGAGGTCGGGGTCGGTGTCGATGAGGGTTTCCGACAGGGCGGCGAGCTGCCGGGACTGGGCCGTCACCCGCTGGTCGATGGCCGTCCGCCACTGCCAGAGCGCTCCTCCGGCGGCGACGAGTGCGAGGACGAGCAGGGCGGCGAGGACCATGTTGAGGCGTCTGCTGCGCTGGATGGCGGCGTGCTGGTGGTCCTTGCTGGCCTTGAGGAAGCCTGCGATGTTGCCCGGCAGGCGGCGCTGGTGCGACCAGTCGAGGCCCTCGGCGAGAGCCGTTCCGCCGAGCAGGTCGCCGGCGTCCTTCCCTTCGGCCCAGCGCGCGTACCGCGAACGGGTCTGGTCGAGCCACACCTTGAAGCGGTGGTCCTGCTCGACCCACTCGCGCAGGGTGCCCCAGTCCCGGATCAGGGCGTCGTGGATCAACTCGGCCACCGGCAGCGCGGGAGGGGCGTTGCGGACCAGGGAGACGCTCGGCGTGTGGGTGGTGATGATGCGGTGACCGATGAGGGTGTCGAGGACTTCCTCGACGGCCTTGCCGCCGCCGTCGCCACTGCCGTCGCCGCTGCCGGTGTCCTCGCCGGGGTCGGCCGCCATCTCCCGTAGCTCCTGCAGTGTGACCTGCTCCCGGATGGGAGGGATGTTGTGGCGCGGGTCGCCGGAGCGGACCAGGGAAGTCAGGATGCGCTGTGCGATGGGCAGGTGATCGGGGTCCAGCTGGTCGAGGGCGATGTCGCACCACGTGGTCAGACTGCCGGTGACACCGCCGATGCGGTGGTAGGCGTCGTTCGTGAGGTAGCCGTCCCGGCGCCGCTCCCACAGCTGGCTGAGGGCCAGCTCCAGCAGGGGGAGTACCGTGACGGGCGCGAGCCGGGTGGTCTTCCCCTCGGGGGTGCTGGCCAGGACGTCCTCGATGATGTGCTCGGGCAGGCCCGGCTCGAAATGAGCGCCCGCCTTCAGCGCGGGCAGCGTGATGATGGCGTTCAGATCGTCCTGGCTCAGCGTGCCGGGCATGTTGAGCAGCCCCGGCATCGCGGCTTCGAGCAGCTTGGGGGCGAGAGCGGCCTGCTGCGGGTAGAAGTCGTCGCGCATGACCAGGATCACGAAGAGCGCGGAGTGCGACTTGACCGCCGTGGTGATCTGGTCGGTCGCGGCCAGGCGCAGGTCCCGGTCCCGGCCGGTCACGGGCCGGGTGAGGAGCTCTTCGAACTGGTCGATGACCAGGACGACGCGCCGGCGCCCGGGCTCGGTCCGGAGTCTTCGCGTGACGGCCGCGCCGATCCCGTCGCTGACCGCGCCGGGCAGTCCCGAGCGTTCGAGTTCCAGCAGCAGGTTCTGCCGGGGCCGGACGACCAGGGGCAGCCAGCGGTCGCTGCCGGGTACCTCGCCCGCCGCCAGGGCCGGCAGGACGCCCGCCTGCACCAGTGACGACTTGCCCGAGCCGGAGGGGCCGAGGAGCAGCGTCACCCGCTGCTGCTCGGCGAGGTTCGCCAGCACCTGCCGGACGGCGTCCTTGCGGCCTTCGAACCACTCGGCGTGTTCCGCGCCGAACGCCTCCAGCCCCCGGTAGGGGCAGACGTCCCGCTCGGCCAGCTCCGGCCAGACCTCGCGCAGCACCTGGGTCGGGGTGACGTAGGCGATCCCCTGGCCCCGCTCGTGCTCGTCCGGGGCCGTGATCTCGGTGAGCATGCCGATGACCAGGCCGCTCGTCTCGTCGACGACCGGCCCGCCGCTGAACCCGGTGGTCAGGTCGTTGGCGCCGGTGAGCTGCAGGTGGGCGGCCCGGCCCTCGGTGGCGGGCAGCAGGGCGCCGGCCGTGCCGTACCCGAAGTGGCCGCCGACGGGGGCCTGCGCCGGGAACCCGAACGAGTGCACCTTGTGGCCCCGGGAGCCCGCGGCGGTGCCGAGGGGCAGCGGTGCGACGCCCGCGGTGACCTCGGCGCCGGTGCCCAGGCGTACGACGGCCACGTCCTCGTCCTCGGGGGCGCGCCACGCGTCGGCCAGGACCAGCCCCTCGACCTCGGGTGCGCCCTCCAGGTGCGGGAAGGCCAGCCGCAGGCTGTCGCCGGGCTCGGCGCCCGCGGCGCGTACGACGTGCGCGCACGTCATCAGGACGGCCTCGGCGACGAGGAAGCCGACGCCGACCACCTCGCCGTCCGGTCCGAGGACCTGGGCCACGGCCCGGAACAGTCCCGCGTCGCGGGAGTGCTGGTCGCTGTTGTCGCCGTGGTCGTGGTCGTGGTCGTGATCGTGGTCGTAGTGGCCGTCGTCTCCGGACGGAGGCGCGCCGGTGGTGTCCACGGGATCAGTCCGCGTGTGGTTCGGCGCCCGGGCGGCTGCCCTTCTTCCACTCCATGGTCACGCGCAGGTGGCCGTTGGTGCTGGTCTTCGTGATCACGGCTCCGGCCTCGAACGCGAGGTCGACACCGAACTCGATCTTGATCGCGTCGGGGCCCGCCTTGCGCAGCTGGTCGAGCATGGCGCCGGCCGCGTCCGTCACCGAACCCAGGGCCGATTGCAGGCTCTTGGGCAGTTCCTGGATGACGTCGCCGATGCGGCCGGCCTTCACCGGCCCCTCTGCTGCCGACGGAGCCTCGATCAGCAGGGAGCCACCGTCTGCCAGGGAAATCCGAGCCAGATGTGTCACGGCTCCTCCTCTGCCCGCGGCCTCGGCCGTTCCGCCCCTCGATGCCATGGTCAGCGCGTCCGGTGGCGGGCGCATCCGGGGCGGCCCGTACGCGTGACTCACGCGACGGGTCGCAGCCCGGTGAGGACGGGCCGGTGGTCACTGCCGAGGTCGGGCAGGACGGTGGTGGTGGCGGGCTCCAGGCCGCGCAGCAGCACGTGGTCGATCCGGACCACGGGGAAGGCGGCGGGCCAGGTGAAGCCGAAACCGCGGCCCGCCTCCTCCTGTGCGGGCTTGAGGTGGCGCGTGAGGGGGGCCAGGCCGCGGTCGCGAAGGCTGCCGTTGAGGTCGCCGAGCAGCATCACGCGTCCGACGGGGTCCTCGGCTATGCGGTCGGCCAGTTCGGCCGCGGCGGCGTCCCGGCGCCCGATGGTGAAGCCCTCGCTCGCGCGGACCCGTACGGAGGGCAGGCGCACCGTGTAGATGGCGGTGTCGCCCCCGGGGGTGGCGGCGACGGCACGGATCGCGTGGGGCCAGGCGCCGCCCAGGTCCATCTCCTCGACCTCGCGCAGCGGGTAGCGCGACCACAGTCCCAGGGTGTTGCCGGTGGTGTGGTGGCCGTAGGTCCCGGCGAGCGCCTTCTCGTACCCGGCGATGGCCGACAGGGGAACCTTCTCCAGGGCGACGACATCGGCGCCGGTGGCGATCACTTCCCGGGCGACGTCCTCGGGCGTGGTGCGGTCCCCGCCGACGTTGAAGGTCAGGGCCTTGAAGTCGGCGTGCCCCGTACGGGGAGCCATGGCCAGGGTGGGGACGAAGAGCAGGCACCAGGCCACCAGGGGTACCAGCGCCGCGGCCTTCCCCGGACGCGAGCCGCGCACCGCCGCCCACGCGAGGAGGATCGCCACCGGGATGCCGAACCACGGCAGGACGGTCTCGGCGAGACTGCCGAGGTTGCCCGGCCTGTTGGGCAGCAGCCGCGGGAAGAGCAGCGCTACGGAGAGGAGGAGTGCGGGGACGGCGATGCGTGCGGTGTGACGGGGGCGGAACCCCGAGCCGTCCCGCCGTGTGCTGAGGGCCATGAACGCTCGCTGTGTTGCGGGTGCGGCAACGGGGCGGCTCGGAGCCGCCGGGACGCACCGGGGCGGGGCTTCGGTGAAGCGGTCGACGGAGGGGCCGGGCAGCGGCCGGCCCACGGCTGAGACACGGCCGGAGAGAGTTCAGCCGTTCAGAGCGGAAGCGGATGCGCGCAACTTGGAGGTTCGCCGTACGACACAACGACCACCTCCGTCACACGTCATCACACGTCGTCACACGTCATCGAGCAAGCCTGAACGCTGGACCTTGTGGGGGTATGTCCGACTTGGCGACGAGCCGACGATGACATCCCGGTTCATCCCGGGTCAAATCCGCTGACATGGTCGGCTCCGGCCGGCCATCACCTGCGGTGGAACACGACCTCCGGGTCGGCCGCCGTCGGGCCGTCGAGGCGTGGAGCCTGCATCCCGCGCAGGTGCAGGTCGAAGAAGTCGCCGACGTACGCCCGGGTGATCTGCTGGGAGCGGGTGCCCGAGAGCGGCGTCTCGGGGTGGGCGTACCCGACCTGGTCACCGAGCACCGGCCAGTCGGTGAAGCCCGCATGGCCCGCACCCGTGACGGTCAGCCAGCGCTTCCAGCCGTCCAGCAGGGGCCAGTTGTCCTCCCAGGAAGTGTCGGGGAAGTCGGGCGGCAGCAGGGCCGGGTCTCCGGCGAGCATCAGGAAGGGGCGTCCGTCGAGGCCGCTCCCGGGAACCGGTGTGAAGAAGGTGCCGTCCATGTTGACCCCGGCGTCCACGCGCGGGTCCGCGGCCATGGCGGCCGAGGCCGCGGCTCCGCCGATGGAGTGGCCCGCCATCCCGATGTGCCGGGAGTCGATCAGCCAGGAGTACCGCCAAGCCGAACCCGGGCCGGTGAGGCGGTCGAGGAGGAAGGGGATGTCACGGGCCCGCCCG
Source organism: Streptomyces sp. NPDC051183 (assembly GCF_040682455.1). Taxonomy (NCBI): domain Bacteria; kingdom Bacillati; phylum Actinomycetota; class Actinomycetes; order Kitasatosporales; family Streptomycetaceae; genus Streptomyces; species Streptomyces sp. NPDC051183. Next base: position 157,702 of record NZ_JBFBBA010000003.1, on the reverse strand, counting down.
TCGGAGACCCGGTACAGCGACTTGTCGGGGAACACCTGCTCGCACGCGGTGCAGTTGAGCATCCGCCCGCCGGGGAAGAGGGTGCCGTCCGACTCGTACGCGTGGTCCACGGCGGCCACGACGTAGCCGCGGCTGGCGAGTTCCTCCGCCAGGGTGCTCAGTGAGGAGCGGGGCGCGGTGAAGCCGGGGGAGAGCACGATCAGCGGGTAGCGGCGCATCGAAGGCCGGGGCAGGGCGTTGTCCCGCGCATGGGTCCGGGTGGCCGCGATGCGCTCGGGCGTGGCGTGCTCGCCGAGCTGCCCCCGGTCGGTCAGCAGTGCCTTGGCCTCGGGGACGGCCATGTAGGGAGCGGGGGTTCCGGTGTGCGGGAGGGCCGGGTAGTACAGCGACAGCAGTAACTCCCGGTCGGCCGTGGGCACCCAGGGGTCCTTGCGGTCCCGGTCCACGAGGTGGAGGGTGTCGCGGCCCACGGCGAAGGCGCCGGTGGGCCGCGGGAGTTCGATTCTGGAGGCGCTCGCCGGGGTGGTCGCGGCCGCGGCGGGAGTCGTGAGCGTGCCGGGCGCGGCGAGGGCCAGTCCGGCCGCCACTGCCGTCAGCATGCGGATGATCTTCTTCATGTCGACACCCTAAGGCATATTAGGCAAGGCTTGCCTAAGTGGCCCGGGGGTTCGTGGAGTTCAGTGCGCATCCGGCCAAGCTCCATGGCCGTTCGGTGAATCCGGCGCGGCCGGCGGCGGGTCGGAGGGCTCAAGAGCGCACGTCGGGGCCCGGCGTCACTCGCGTACGCGTACGGCCGCGAGGCGGGTGCATCGCCCGTGACCTGCCCGAACCGGCGCTCAGGGCCCGATATTCGAACGCTGTGTCCGTAAATCGGTCATCGAAATGCACCCGGCCTTCGCGTCGGACACTCTGGGTTTCGACAGGACGTGGTATCGAAACCAAATATCGCGTTCAACCTTTGAATCGAAAGCGAGTTTGTTGTGCGTCACCGCATCGCAGTTGTCTCCGCCGCTGCCCTCCTCTGCCTGATCGGCGCCAGCGGCATGGCGACGGCCCAGCCCGACAGCCTGTACGCCCCGTCCGCCCTGGTCATCGCCGTCGCGCAGGGCGATGACGCCGACACGGCCACCGTGGTCCGGGCGTCCGCCCTCAGCTGCATGCCGGCCGCGCGGGGCACCCACCCCGACCCCGAGGCCGCCTGCGCGGCCCTGAACTCCACCGACGGGGCGTTCGACCGGCTGCTGGACTCCCCGAACCCGGACCGGGCGTGCCCGATGCACTACGACCCGGTCACCGTCACCGCGGACGGTGTGTGGCAGGGCTCCCGCGTTGCCTGGAAGTACACCTTCTCCAACGCCTGCGTCATGTCCGCGACCCTCAACGGCAGCGCGGTCTTCGCACTCTGACTCCCAGCCGGGCCCGGCCGTTGCGGCCGGGCCACTCCGGCTCGGCCGCTCTCTCTGGGATGCTGATACCTGATCGGGGTCTCGCGGGGGGCGGGGCGCACCGGCCCTGCGGGGTCGGCCGGCGCCCGGCGCCCGGCGCCACGGGAGGGAGAGGGGCATGCCGGTGGTCGCAGGCACAGACATGGCCGTTCGGGGAGTCGCGATGACCCGGGTGGGTGACCGGTGGCGGGTGACCCGGCCGTGGCCCGCCCAACTGCGCCCGATCGTGCACAGCTACGCCGGCTACTGGGAGGCGGTGGCGGCCTCGCCCTATCGGGTGCGGCTGGTTCCCACGGGCCGGGCCGTCGTCGTGATAAGCCTCGGCGAACCATTCGCCCAGATCCACCGGCTGGGCGGCGCGAGCCCGAACAGCCAGGTGACCGGCTCGCTGATCGCGGGCCTGGAGGACGGGTCCCGGGTGTGTGACCACCCCGGCGGCCAGGAGGCGATCCGGCTCGAACTGACCCCTCTGGGCGCCTTCCGGCTGTTCGGCATGCCGATGAGCGAGTTGACCAACCGAGTGGTCGAACTCAGCGACGTCCTCGGCCCCGGGGCCGGACTGCTGGTGGAGCAACTGGCCACCACCGGCGACTGGGGAGCCCGGTTCGACCTCCTGGACATCGCTCTGACGGCCCGGCTCGAACACGGCCCGCGTCCCGCGCCCGAGGTGAGCCACGCCTGGCGGCTGCTCGCCCGCGCCGGCGGGGCGATCCCGGTCGGCCGGATAGCGGCCGAAGTGGGCTGGAGCCAGGGCTACCTGGTCCGCCGGTTCACCGAACAGGTCGGCCTGACGCCCAAGATGTCCGCCCGGGTACTGCGTTTCCACCGGGCCATGGGGCTGCTCACCCGCGAGGGTGCGAATCTCGCCGAAGTGACCGCTGCCTGCGGCTTCTACGACCAGGCCCACCTCAACCGCGAGTTCCGCTCCCTGGCCGGGACCACCCCGGGCCAGATGGCCGCCGCCCGCGTGGCGGAGGGTGCCCTCGCCCTGTGAGGGGCGTGAGGTCAAATTTTTCCAAGCCAGGCGGCTCGCACATCGCTAGTCTCCCCGTCCGTAGCCGGTCAGGCACCCGAGCACATGGATGCATCTGCCGGGACCTGACCCAGAGGGGAGTACTCGATGGAAGACCTGCTGCGCATCCTCGTGGCCGGCGCGCTCACTGGCGGCCTCGTCGGTCTGGCGGGAGCCCTCGGCCGACGCAGCCGCAGACGCCGGGACCGCGGTGACACGAGCCGCCGCTGACGAGGTCGCCACATGCACTTCAAACTGTTCGAAATCCACTTCGATGACCCCCTCTACCAGGAGTTTCTCGCCGAGCAGGAGAAGGCGTACGCCCGGCGCGGCCACCAGTCGATGGTGAGGTTCGGAAAGGGCGACCCACGCGTCGGGGCCGATGTCCTGAGCTGTGTGGCGGCCGTTGACGACGACGGCCGGCTCGTGGGAGGTGTGCGGATCCACCACGGAGTCACGGGGGAGCTGCCCTCCGAGATCCACCTCCGCAGCCCGGAAGTGTCGGCTGCCGTCGCCCGGGCCCGTGCTCAGGGACTGGCGGTGGCGGAGCTCGCCGGCGCCTGGGTGGCGCCGCACTGGAGGGGGCGCGATCTCATCACCCTCCTGATGGTCGCCGGGATCGCCGCCGCCGAAGGACGTGGCGCCACGGCGATCCTCGGCAGCTGCTCGTCCCGGCTGACCGATACGTACGCGCTCTGCGGCTTCCGGTGGCGGTGGGAACTGCCCCTGATCGACGTCCCCTTCCCCGGCATCACCTCGTACTACGCCCTCGACGGGATCAGAGCGTTCCACAACCGGGAACCGCGGCTCACGCGGGCGTTGCAGCTGGTGGGCCGAGCGCTGACGAACTCGCGCGAGCACCTGGCCGAGGACGTCCTGCGCGACTGCGCCCGCCGGCTCGGTATCCGGCTGTTCGAACTCTCGCTGCTCTCACCGGAATCCTGACACCGCCGCCCCTCTCACTCTGGCCTCCGCCTCCGCCCCGACCACGATCTGCCGAAGGTGCACGATGAGTCTGGAATCGCACATCAACTCCCTTGCCGGGACAGCCGACGGCGCGACCCCCTGGCGTCCGCGGCTGTTCGCCGCCGGCGACCCCGGCCAACGGTCGGAGCTGACCGGGATCCTGGCCCGCGGCGAGGCGACTGCGGTCCGGGACACCCTCACCGAACAGGTGGCGGAGCTGCTCACCACCCGTCGCCCCGCCTGGCGCCCGGGCGACGAGGAACTCGCGACGGCGGTGGAAGGGCACTTCGACGGGCAGCCGCCCCTGGAGTACGGCACATGGGTCTGGTACCCGTGGTCCCGCCAGCTCGCGCACGTCCTGCCCGAGCCCGAGTACCGCGAACTGCGGCAGTCCCGCAACCAGTACAAGATCACAGCGGCGGAACAGGCCGACCTCGCCGGCAGGACGATCGCCGTGGCCGGCCTCTCCGTGGGCGCTGCCAGCGCGTTCACCCTTGCCCAGGAAGGAGTCGGAAGCCGCTTCCGGCTCGCGGACTTCGACCGGCTCTCCCTCTCGAACCTGAACCGGCTGCGCGCCTCGATCACGGACATCGGACTGCCCAAAGTGGTCCTCGCCGCACGGCAGATGTACGAGATCGACCCCTACCTCGACATAGAGGTCTGGCCGGAGGGCCTGACCGAGGACAACGTCGACGCCTTCCTCACCGGAGACGGCCGCGCCGACCTGTTCATCGAGGAGTGCGACGACCTCTACATCAAGGTCTTCGCGCGGGAGCGCGCCCGTGCACACGGAATCGCGGTGCTCATGGAGACCAACGAGCGCGGCATGCTGGACGTGGAGCGCTTCGACCTCGAACCGCATCGGCCCGTGCTGCACGGCCTGCTCGACGGCGTGGCCGCCGCAGACCTCAAGGGACTGCCGGTCCGCGAGAAGGTCCCCCACGTCCTGCGGATCCTCGGCCCGGAGAACCTCTCGGCACGCATGGCCCCCTCGCTGATGGAGATCGGGCACACCCTCTCCTCCTGGCCCCAGCTCGCCTCGGGGGTGGCCCTCGGCGCCGCCGTGCTCACCGACACCGCCCGACGGGTCCTGCTCGGGCAGTTCACCGGCTCGGGGCGCTTCCTCGTAGACCTCGCCGAGCTCGTACGCGACTGGACACAGGCCCGCCCGGCGCCCGCGGAGCCGTCCTCGGCCCGCCCGGCAGGGGCTGCGGCCGAGCAGCCGCACAGCCCCCCGCTCGTCCTGCCCGGCCCCGGCGAGGCCCTGGGCGAGGAGGGCATCCGCCGTCTCGTGGCGTACGGAACCAGGGCCCCCTCGGGCGGGAACGTCCAGCCCTGGAGGTTCGTCGCCCGCGGCCCGGTGCTGTACTGCCGCACCGACGACACGCAGCCGCCCACGCTGCTCGACTTCCAGGGGACCGCCACCCAGTTGGCGATCGGAGCGGCCGTCGAGAACATCGACCTCGCGGCCCGGGCCGCGGGCTGGGCCTGCCACGTACGCCCCATGCCCGACCCGGCCGACCCCGGGCTCGTGTGCGAGCTCACCTTCTCCAGGGCCCCGCACGCACCGCGGCCCGAACTCGCCGACTGGATCGACCGGCGCGCCACGAACCGCCGCACCGGCCCCGCCCGTCCGCTGGACGAGTCGCACCGGCAGGCCCTGATGAGCTGCGCGGCCGACAGCGGCGCGCGCCTCCACCTGATCACCGACCGTCCGGAGCTGGAGGAGGCCGGGCACATCCTGGGCGCGGGCGACCGGCTGCGCATGCTGTCCCCGCGCCTGCACCGGGAAATGATGAGCGAGCTGCGCTGGACGCCGGAGGAGGTGCGGACCACCCGCGACGGCATCGACATCGCCACCCTCGAAGCGGACAGCGCCGATCTGGCGGGCCTGTCCCTCGCCCGCCACTGGCCCCACCTCGCCTTCGTACGGCAGATGGGCGGCGGCCGCGCCTTCGAGCAGGGCGCGCGCAACAGCGTCGCGGGCTCCTCGGCGATCGGCTGCCTCACCACCACCGGGACCGGTGCCCATGCCCATTTCGACGGGGGCAGGGCCCTGCAACGGCTCTGGCTCACCGCGACGTCCCTGGGCCTCGGATTCCAGCCCGTCACCGTCCTGCTGTACCTCTTCGCCCGCATCGAGCGCGGCGACGGCACCGGACTCGACGCGACGGAAACCGCCATCCTGCAGACCCTGCGCAAGCGCCTCTCGGCTCTGGTCCCGCAGCACCCGGGCGAGACCGAACTGCTGCTGTTCCGCCTCGCCTACGCACCGCCCCCCACCGCCCACGCCCTGCGCAGGGAGGTCGACAGCGTACTGAGCTTCGACGCCCCCACCCGGCGCGGCTGACGCGCGGCGCCCGGGACGGCCCGGTGGCGGCCGTCACGGGCGACACCGCCACGGGCTACTTCGGCTGGTCGGTCGGCGGCTGGTTGCCGATCTGCTCGTTGAGCTTCTGCTGGACGGTATCCACCTGGGACTGGTACTTGTTCCCCGTCTTCTCGTCGAAGGCGTCTCCGGCCTTCTCGACGCCTTGACGGGCTACGTCCTCGTGGCCCTTCAGCAGACCCTTGAGCTTGTCGATCATGGACATGGGGTGTCCTCCTCACGGAAAACTGACCCCTCCACTGTCACCCAAGAGGGTCAATCCCACATCCGGAGGCCGAGGACGAGGCCGACACCGTCAGCTGACGGCGGCGGTGCGCAGGGCGGCCGTCGTCCGGGCCGGCGGCGTACCCGCAGCTCAGGCCGCCTCCGGCCGGACCCGGGTCGAACGAGATGGATTTGCTGCTCTTCTCGTCCCTCAGCGCGGGGTCCCATTCGGTGCTCCGGGCCGTGAAGACGGCGCGCACGGTCTCGTCTCCGTCCTGGTCGTAGAACCAGAGACGCAGGGCATCGGGCTTGGACCGGTCCGCCAGCATGGCGCTCTCGGCGCGCGCGGCCGAGCCGCCTCCGACGCCCGCGGCTCGGGGTGGTAGCCGAGCGCGCCCTTCACCACCGCCGCGACGGCCGGCACGCCGCAGACCTGGCCGAGGGCGTAGCTCTGCGACGTGGTGTCCACGGAGAGGGTGATCATGCAGGTGTTCGTATGCGCGCTGGAACGATCGTCGGATCACGATCCGATATCCGCCCACCCCCTCCACGAGGAGCTTTCATGTTCGAAGATGTCCAGGGCCTCTCTCCTGAGCGTGCCGCGCGACTCGCCCTGCTGGTCGCGCAGTGCGAGCCGCTGCTCGACCAGGACGAGGGCATGGAGCACGCCCAGCGGCTGCTGCGGGACCTCGGGGCCGGTGTCATGGACTCGATCCTCGTCACGCGAGCACTGCTGGGAGCCGGCCCCGGGGAGCTCGGGGAGCTCGGGGAAGCCGAGAGCGCCGTACTTTCGAGCAACGCGCGGACCACCGAACTGCCGGCGCGGCGGCCCCTCGTGGACGTGATCGCGCAGGCGCAGGACGTTGCCGACGGCCTCCTCCGGCCTGCCCGAACCCCTGGCGGCACCAGGATCCTCGCCATCGACGGCACGGGAGGATCGGGCAAGACGACGTTGGCCGCCGCGGTGGCAGGAGTGCTCGACGGCGCCGCCATCGTGCACGTCGACGACTTCTACCGCCCCATGCCCGACGGCGAGCGGGAGCGGCTCGACGCGGAACAGGGCTACCACCACTACTTCGACTGGGAACGTCTCCGGGACCAGGTCCTGATTCCGCTGCGGGACGAGCGGGTCGCGCGCTACCGGATCTACGACTGGACCACCGGGCGGCTCGGCGCCCGGCGTGAGATCGCCCCGGGCGCCGCGGTGATCGTCGAGGGGGTCTACGCCGCCCGCCCGGAACTGGCCCACTACTACCACTTCACCGCGTACGTCGACACCCCGCGGGACGTCTGCCTGCGACGGGTGCGTGCGCGTGGCGAGAACGGCGAGGAGTGGATCCGGCGTTGGCGCGCCGCCGAGGAGCACTACCTGCGAACCACATGGCCCCAGAGCAGGGCCGACCTCATGGTCAGGGGCTACTGAGGCCGGCGGGCCACCACACGCCGTGCGCCCCTACCCGGGCCGCGGGGGCGTCTGCTGCGCCCACGCGTGGGCGAACCGTTCGTGGACGGGGGCCGGGACCGGCTCGGTGTCGTCCGTCGGGGCAGGCGGGGCAGGACGGGGGGCCTTCGCGGCGGTGAGCTCCTTGCGGACGGCGCGGTGGTGTTCGAGCGACCAGGTGTTCCAGCGGCGCACGGTACGGTCGGCCGGGCCGCCGAGGGCGTGCAATTGGAGGTGGAGCGCGGCCGCGTCGCAGCTGACACCGAGCACGGCCGCGGCCTCGGCCACCAGGTCCGGGACGCTGAAGAGCGGGTTGGTCTCGTACTGGCCGGGCGGCACCGGGGTGGCCGCCGACCGGTCCGCCAGTCGCCGCAGGCGGGCCAGGGGAGCGGCCGGGGAGTCCGCGAGCCCGTCGACCAGGGCGCGGGCACCGGTCGCGGCCGGATCGCCGATCGGACGTTCGGTGAGTGCCCAGGCAGCTGCCGTCGCAGCGCTCCGCACCCCGTCGGCGTCCAGGGGCTCCGGGGCGCGGCCGGTGAGCAGGGCCTTGGCCCAGGCCTCCGGCAGGCCGCGGTCCGCCTCGAGGGCGGCGGCGTGGCTGCCGTCGTCGGTGTACGGGGTGACATCGAGCAGCCCCGCCCAGGCGGTGGCCATCCGGTCCGCGGCGGCGGTCATCCCGCCGGGGGCCCACAGCTCGGCCGGGTCCGCGGGCAGGGCGGCGGCGAGCACCGTACGCCGGCCGCCCGGGCCGAGCCGCCACTGGAGGTCGTGGTAGGCCTGGGCCGCGGCCCGGTCCGCCTTGTACGGCTTGGCGCGCAGCAGTTTGCGGTGCGCGTCGTAGTCGGCACTGCCGGGGAAGCCGTCGAGCGCGAGGGCGGCGACCGGGCGGGGCACGCCGGTGCGCCAGCGGAACAGGTCCACGGCCTCCTCCGGCACGGGCAGCGGGCCGTGCTCGGCGATCAGGGCCGACAGGTGCCCCAGCCGGGCGGCGTCGTCCCGGGCGATGGTGTGGATCGCGCACTCCTCGGCATCGGCCGGGGCCGGGTCGGCGGCGCGCTGGAGGAAGGGGGCGAGGCCGCTGCGGACCGGGCCCGAGGCCACGGTGACCCCGGCCGAGCGGAGTTCGGCGATCCGCGGCTCGGCGGCGCGGCCGGTCCGCCAGGCGCTGCCGGCCTCGGCGAACGGCTGCCGGCTCCACACCTCGACCAGGGCGGTCAGGGCCCGGCGCTGCTCGTCGGGGGTGGCGGCGACGGCGGCCCGCCAGGCCACGGCGCCGATCCCGCCGACCAGCGCCGACCACTCCGGCGGAGTGGCCGGCCGGGCCAGCACCCGGACCTCGTCCTCGATCTCCCCGCGCAGGTACCGGCCATCGGCGGCGACCGCGGTGAGCAGGGCGGGCTGCGGCTGCGCGGGCCGTTCGTCGTACGCCCGCAGCTCGGGCAGCAGGCCGTGCAGGGCGGGGGAGAGCTGGGTGTCGGGCACCGCGTCGGGCAGGTCGACGACGGGCCCGGACCGCATGACGGCGACCCGGCGGGACAGTTCCCGGCGGCGCCGCAGTACGTCGGCGGCGAGCCGGACAGCGCGGTCGACGCCCTCCCGTACCGCCGGATCGGTCACGCCGGGCAGCGGCCGGCACGCGTCGTCGCCACCCTCGGCGTGGGCCCGCATCAGCTGCCCCGCGGCGGCGTCGGTGACGGCGCGCAGCGCTTCGGAGGAGGCCTCGTCGCGGGGGGTGAGGAAGTGCCAGTAGGCCGGTGGCGGAACCGGCCCGGCCAGCTCCCCGAGGGTGACCCGGACGGGGGAGCGGTCGTGGCCGCCGGGGAAGCCGCGCACCTGCCAGAGCAGCGAGTTGTCCTCGGCGGCGTGGCAGCGGATGGTGGTCTCGCCGGCCAGGACGGCGTCCTCCCCGCCGAGCGGCAGGGCGAGGACGCCCCACGGGCGGCGGCCCCAGCGGCTGCTGCGGTAGGAGGCGGTGCGGCCGTCGACGGACTCCAGCACGAACTCGCGGGGCGACGGCCCGGCGTACGGCGTGCGGTGCAGGACCCGGCACCCGGTGAGCGGCCCGTCCTGGCCGAGCGGGGACGGCGGTGCGCCGGCCGGCAGCGCGGCGAGGATGCGGTGGTCGGCGAACGGCTTGGTACCGGGCGGGGTTTCGGCCGGCTGGTGGAAGGCGGGCAGTGTGCGGTCGCCGGTGGGGATGCCCGTGTCCGGGTCGACGCAGTCCCAGCCGCTGCGGCGGTCGCCGAACACCTCCGAGCTCCAGACGGTACGGCCGTCGCTCATCTGGTAGTCGCGGTGGCCCACGCCCTCGCGGCCGCCCGGGCGCAGGATGCGTTCGCCGTCGAACCGGCCGCCGCCGTCAGGGGTTTCGAACTGGTACCCGAGGCCGCCCTGGATGCTCCCGCCGTAGGGGCGCAGTCCGTACGGCTCCTCCGGCTCGAAGACCTCGCCGGGCCGCCCGGACCAGTAGGCGCACCGCGTCCACTTGGCCTTCCCGGGCTCCGCGGTCTTCTCGGCCTCCCCTTCCTGCTCCTCCCAGGAGACGAGGAACTGGCCACCGACCCAGTGCACGGTGTGGGAGCGGGAGGCGTCGGGCAGTTCCAGGGCGTGGTCGCCGCGCCGGCCGGCGTGGTCGACGGCGATGGCGCGGGTGTCCCCGTACAGCGCGAGCACCGGCCACGTGCAGGTGACGTGCACGGCCTCGTCGGGCCGGAACTCGGCGAGGGCCTGCTCCAGGGCGGGCCAGCCCAGTTCCTCGGGCAGTCCGGCGCGCAGGGCGCGGGCCAGGGGGCCGGTGAGGTCGAGGGCGGCGAGGGCCTCCTCGATGCCGTCCAGCGCGATGGCCGTGGGCCTGTCGAGGAGTTCGCCCAGTTCGTCGACGGATTCGTCGGCGGCGGCGAGGCCGCCGCCGCGCAGGGCGTCGAGCAGCTTCTCGACCCGCGCGTGCACCTCGGCGGCGATGCCCGGGTTGTGCGGGAGCCGGCTGATGGCGGTGCCGCCCCGGGTACGGAGCCCGGCGTGCACGGTGCCCTCCAGCCGGGGCCCGAACACGGGGTCGGCGGCGAGCGCCTTCAGGTCGCGCTGAGACTGCTCGCCCCAGAACTCCAGGCCGACGGCCGGGCCGGGATCCTCCACGGGCACGCCCTCGGCGAGGCACAGATCCAGCAGATCGGCGTCCAGGTGCTGCCACCGGTAGCGGTCCTCGTGCAGCCGCACGGGCGTGCCGGCCGCCCGCATCAGGGGTGCGAACCGGCCGACCAGCCGGAACAGTTCGGCCGGCATCGGCTGGCTGGTCACACCGCCGCCCGCGACGGGGCGGTGCGAGTAGCGGGCGGCGTAGCGGCGCAGCCAGTCGCCCGGACCGCCTTCGGGGGTGATCCGGCCGGCCGCGGCGGCGTCGGCGGCGCCGCAGGCGATGAGCAGCCGCAGCCAGGCCGCCGCGTCGTTCTTCGACTCGGGGAACAGGTCGAGCAGGGCCGTGGCCCGGTCGCCGGTCGGCGGATGCGCGCTGAGCGGGCCGACGGCGGCTTCGAGCAGCCGGTCGGGTACGGCCTTCCCGGCGGCGGCGGCCAGCAGTTCACCCAGCACCCGGGCCTCCTCCTCGCTGCCGAGACCGGCGGCGCGGGCGGAGTCCCGGACCCTGCGGGCCAGATCGGCCGGGAGCTCCCCGGGCGACGCCGCCCAGAGGGTCAGCACGCGGACGAACTCGCGGTGCGCCCCGCCCGGTTCGAGGAGGTCGGCCAGCCACGCGCTGTGTCCGCTGAGTTCGGTGGCGGGCAGGGCGCCGAAGCGGGCGAACAGCAGGACGTTGGCCCGCCGCCAGTGGGGGTCCACGGGCAGCCCGCGGGTCCGTTCGGCCGCGCGCGCCCGGCCGTACGCGCGGGCGGCGGAGCGGCGGTGCGTCTCCAGCAGCCAGTGGCCCATGGTGTCCCAGAACCACGGCAGATGGGCGTCCGGCAGCCCTCGGGCCAGGCGTTCCATGTCGTCCACGAAGCGGCCGGGCTTCTCCCAGGACCGCCCCCGCTTCCGGTCGGCCTCACCGAGCACCGCCTGCGCGGTGGCCGCGGCGCCCGGATCCTGGGTGCGCGCCCAGTCGGCGTAGGTCTCGGAGATGCGGTGGTTGGTCGGGAGCGGGACAGGGGCACCGGTGCTGCTGGTCATGTGCCGATCTTGCCAGGCGCCACTGACAGTGGGCCTCCCGCCGTTCGCTCCGGGGCCGGCCTCCCGTATGGTCCCCTTCCGGAACACGGCCGCAGGCCGTGCGGTACCTGAGGAACGGCTGGATGACTACGGGGCGTTGGCTGGTCAGTAGTGCGCTGCGGTACCTTTTCGTGGCGCTGGCGGGCTGGGTGGCCGCAGCGGCGGTCCTGCCCAGGGGATCGGATCCCTTCGGCGCCGTGTTCGGCGCGGGGATGCTGGTGGGACTGCTGGTCCTGCCCCTGCTCACCGGCGCGACCGTGCTGGTGCTGAGCCTCCTGGCCGACAGGCGCTTCGAGCCGCCGGACGGTGGTGCGGCGCGCATCCGCGGCGGCTAGAAGCTCCTCCTGCCGTTCGTTCCGGCCCTGCCCGCGGCCCTCCTGGTCCCGCTCCAGTACATGATCATGCTGTGCGTGCAGGCGGTGTACGTGGTGTGGGTGCTGCCCTGCGAGGACGCCCGGGCCACGGGGGACGCCGTCCGCCGCGCGGGGGACCCGGCGCTGCCCGCCGCGGACCGGATCCGGGCGGTGGCGGCCCTGGAGCGCTTCGGGACCCGTCCGGTCCTCGAAGTCCTGACCGCCGCCGCGGCCGGACCGGACCCGGAAGTCGCCGCGGCGGCGCTGGAGTCGCTGGTCGTGATCTGGCGGCGCGACGCCGTCCTCGGCGAGGACCTGCTGCTGCGGCTGCGACATGGCCGCTGCCACGGGGCTTTCGGTCGCCACCGTCCGCCATCATCTGGCAGCCCTGACCGGGGCCGGCCTGATCGCGGCCACAGCCTCGGCAGGGCCTGGCCGGGGCCGCCCCGCACTCCGGTACGCCCCCACCCGCCCCGATCCCGGGCAGGAGTCCGCAGGCGCCCCCTTCCGCGAGCTGGCCGAAGCCCTGGCCGAGGCCGTGGGCGGGGGACCGGGCGCCTCCCGCGAAGCCGGCCGCGGCTGGGGGCGGCGCATGGCCGGGAACGGTCCGGCGGCGGAGCAGGTCTTCGCCGTGGCCGCCCGGATGGGCTTCGACCCGCGCGAGGAGCCGGGCCCCGGTCCGGGAACGCGCACGGTGCTGCTGCACGGCTGTCCGTACCGCGAGCTGGCCCGGACCCGGCCCGAGGTCGTCTGCGCCGTCCACCAGGGCGTGCTGGACGGCCTGCTCGAATACTCCGGGACCACGGCGAGGCTGCGGCCCTTCATCGGACCGGACCTGTGCGCGGCAGAACTGCACCAGACCCCGAACTGACCCCAACACCCGCTTCATTCCCCCTGTACCGACTGATACCGATCGATAACGATCCATACCGAAGGAACCTAGATGTTCGGCATGACCATCGACACCGCCCACGACTCCGCCGCCCAGAGCCCCGCGCTGCGGCTCGACCCCGAGGGCGGCCCCTTCCGGCAGCTCGCCGCGGTACGGATCCAGGTCCCCGCGGGCGGCTCCGTACCGGCCCATGCGCACGGCGCCTCGGAACTGCTCCTGACCGGGGTCGCAGGCGTGATCGAAGCCTCCTGCGGCTGCGGGGCGAAGACCGTCGCCCAGGGCACCTTCGCCATGCTCCCCGCGGGCAAGGAGATCACCCTCGTCAACCACGGTGAGGAGGACGCCACGGTCCTGGCGGTCTTCTCGCAGAGCATGCGGGTCATCACGACGACGCCCGGGGTGGGTTACCGCATCGCCGGACCGCTGCCGACCGGCGATGCGTCCCTTCGTACGCCGGTCACAGACTCGTGAGGAGGTCGTCCAGCGGGGCCGGTACCCGTCCGGGGGCGAGGGTCTCCACCAGGAGGCGCCCGTAGCGGATCTTGCGGCCCTTCTTCGTGCCGAGGAAGCGCCGCAACTGCTGTTGCCGGGGCCGGCCGTGCTGTGCGGGCTGGCGCAGGAAGGTCTGCCAGGCCCGCAGGTCGCCCTCGGCCCGGATGATCTCCTCGACGCTCTCCGTGCCCAGCGCGCGGATGAGCTCGTCCTCCAGGTCCGCCACGCACACGAAGAAGCCCTCGTGCGGGGCCCGGGCCCGCTCCAGGGCGCGGTCGTAGAAGGGCTGTTCGCGTACGTCGCACAGTCCCCTCAGGCGCAGGCCGAGACCCGGCGGCCCGAGGAGGGCGGTGTAGCGGCCGACGTTCATGGCCCCGCCCATCGACAGGACGCACACCCCTTCGGCGGCCAGGTCCCGGCCCCGCCGTGCGGTCAGGGCGTCGACGGCCGCGAGGTCGCTCAGTCCTTCCAGCAGCACTGCCGTCCGCAGCCCCAGCTGCACGGCCAGATCGCCCGCCGGTTCGCCGGGGCCGCCGGCTGCCCAGCGGTCGGCCGCGTCCCGGAATGCCTGCATGTCCACCATGGGGCGATTCTGCACTTCCACCGGCCGGCACGCCGCGGAATATTCGACCGCCGTCGGTTCATCGGCTCGTCAGTTCATCAGCTCCGGAGCGAAATAGTCGCGCAGGCGGGCGATCTTCCCGTCGCGGATGCGGAAGATCTGCACGAGCGAGACGGCGACCTCCACGCCGTCCCCGTCGAAGACCGTGTCGATCTCGGCGATGAACACGTCCGGGTCGGAGGTGGTGTGCAGTACGTACCCGGACTTCTCGAAGTTCGGCGCGCCGTCGTCCGCCACCGGCCGCTCGTAGTACGCCGACATCGCACTACGGATCTCCTCGCGGCCGACCAGCCGCCTGGGGAAGGTGGCACCGCCCGGCATGAGCGGTGCCTCAAGGACGCCGTCCGCGGTGAAGCACTCGGCAAGGGCATCGGCATCGCGGCTCATGGTGCCGGCGTGGACGTAGCTTCCGAAGATCTCCTGCGGTGTTCTCGACACGGCGGGCCTCCCTGTGCGCGGTTGCGGAAGACCATCTTGGACCACCGTGCCCCCGTAGGACCGGCAAGCGCGGGAACCCCTACGCGTCGACCCAGGCCATCGAGCTCATCCGCCAGCCGGCCGGGGTCCGGACGAACTGGGTGGTCTTGCGGCCGCCGCCCTCGAACCGCTCGCCGTCCCGGAAGCCGGACTTGCGGTACTCGCTGAACCGGTGCGCGATCGACCCGAGGATCTCGGTCCGCTCGGAGACCTCCCATTCGGAGAACTCCGTCAGGGTCCCGTCGGTGAGGATCTTCTGCCTCGGCTCGATGAAGGAGTCGAGGTCGTAGACGACGGGCTCGTCCCCCGTGTTGCTGATGATGGTTCCCTGCGGAATGAACACCTCGCGGACGACGTCGAGGTTCGGCCGGCCGCCGTCGGTGTTGGTGAACGCGCCGAGGAAGGCGCGCATCAACTCGTCGAGCCGGGCCTTGTCGTCGGACGCAGGCACGCGTTCGGCGGGCGAAGCGCCCGACCACTCGTCGCGGAGGAGGGACCAGATCTCGGTGTCGTGCCGCAGGCCGCGGTACGGATGGCGCTGTCGCAGCACACCGTCGCGGGTCATCCCGAGCCGGCGCGCCGCTGCGATGCTGCGGGTGTTGCCCGCCGCGACCCACCATTCGACGCGGCTCATCCCGCGCTGCCCGAAAGCCCAGTCGATCAGCACCCGGCAGGCCCGGGTCACCAGCCCGCGGCCCGCGCCGGCCGCTTCCAGCCAGCACCCGATCTCGCACACCCCGGTGGTGGCGTCGAAGTTCGGGAACATGACCCCGCCGACCAGGGTGCCGTCCAGCCAGATCCCGTAGATCCTGCGGGTGTCCTTGGCCTGCTGGTCCGCGTAGCGCTGGAGCGTGGCGGCGGCGGAGTCGAGGTCGGTGCTGAAGGTCGCCCAGGGTATCCAGGGGTCCACGTAGGGCCGGGCGCGGTCCATGTGGTCCAGGAACTCCTGGGCGTGCCAGGGCTCCAGGGGCCGGAGCCGGGCATGGTCACCGAGCGACAGTTCGAACACGGGTTCCTCACTCCATGGGTACGTAACGAGCGTTCGGTAGGTAGGGTAACAGCATGCCACCCGCACCCGGAGACCGTGAAGCCCGCCGCGAGGACGTCTCCCAGGCCGTCTGGAACGTCCTCGCCGACAAGGGATTCGGCGGGCTGACCCTGCGCGCCGTCGCCGCCGCCATGGGCGTCTCCACGGGGATGCTCATGCACTACTTCCCGACGAAGCGGGCCCTGGTCGCGCACGCGCTGGACCTGCTGGAGAGGCGTACGGCGGAACGACCCCGGCGCGAGCGGCCCGCCGAGGGCCTCGCCACCGTGCGGGTCATGCTGCTGGACATCCTGCCGCTGGCCGCGGACGACACCGCCCGCAACCGCATCTGGGTCAGCTCCTGGGACCTGGCCCTCGCCGACGACGGGCTCGGCGCGGAGCAGGCCGACCGCTACACCCGGCTGCGCTCCACGCTCCGCCCGCACTTCGAGGCCGCTCAGGGGCTGGGTGAGCTGCCGGCGGGCGCCGACCCTGAACGACTCGCGGCCACCGCGGTCGCGTTCGTCCACGGACTCGTCGTCCAGGCCCTCTTCGACCCCGGCCGGTTCCCCGTGGACGAACAGACCGCCATGGTCGACGACTTCCTCGCTTCGATCGCCCCGCCCCGGCCCGCGAGGACACCGCGGCACGCTTGAGCCGGGCCGGAACCCGGGGCGCCTGTGCTCCGTATGGACGTCCGCCCGGGCTGGACAGGGTCAGGCTCTACAGCTGTAGAGTGAGGGCTCTGCAGCTGTAGAGGGAACCCGAACGGAGAGGTGTTCCATGCCGAAACGTCACGCGGTGGTGGCCGGAGCCGGAATCGGCGGCCTCACGGCCGGCATCGCCCTGCACCGCCGAGGCTGGCGCGTCACCGTCTGTGAACGCGCCGCCGAGCCCCCCGCCACCGGCGCCGGCATCGGTCTCGCCCCCAACGCCCTGCGCGCACTCGACGCCATCGGCGTCGACGCCGCCCGAGCCGCCGGCAGCGCCGTACCCACCACGATGGGCGTACGCCGCTCCGGCGGCCAGTGGCTCACCCGGACCGGCACCGCCGACATGGCGGCCCGCTACGGCATGCCCCCGATCGCCGTTCCGCGCACGGCCCTCACCGCCGCCCTGGCCGCGGCCCTGCCGCCGGAGGCCCTGCGCTACGGCACCGCCGTGACCGCCGTGGACGACACCGGGGGCGGCCCGGTCGTCCGTACGGCAGCCGGCGCGGACCTTCCCGCCGACCTGGTCGTCGCCGCCGACGGCATCCACAGCCCGCTCCGCCAGGCCTGCTTCCCGACCCACCCCGGACTGCACTACCTCGGCGAGATCGCCTGGCGCGCCATCGTGGACGCCCCGGACCTCTTGGTGCCGGCCATGAGCGAGACCTGGGGGCGGGGCGAGCGGTTCGGCGTGACCCCGCTCTCCGACGGGCGGTACTACCTCTACGCCACCGCGCTCGTCCCGGCCGGCACCCGCTCGGCCGACCCGCGCGCCGAACTCCGGCGCCGCTTCGGCTCGTGGCACGACCCGATTCCGGCCCTGCTGGACCGCATCGAGCGCCTCGACCGCGCCGACATCCTCCAGAACGACCTGTACGACCTGGCCGCCCCGCTCCCGAGCCTGCACCACGGCCGGATCGCCTGGCTCGGAGACGCCGCGCACGCCATGGCCCCCAACCTCGGCCAGGGCGGCTGCCAGGCCATCGAGGACGCGGTGGTCCTCGCGCACCTGCTTCCTGTCGGAGACGTGGGTGCCGGCGGCGGCAGCGGCGGCGGCGACACCGGCGGCAGCGGACCCGGCGCGGACCCCATACCGGACGCCCTCGCCGCGTACACCGCCGCCCGCCGCGACCGCACCGACATGGTGCGCGTCCGGGCCCGCCGGGTCGGCCGTCTCGGCGCCCTCCGCAACCCGCTCGCGGCGGCCGCCCGCGACCTCGCGGTCCGCGCCACCCCCGCCCGCCTGGCCCTGCGCGGCATGGACGACCTCTTCAACGGCTTCCGCCTCCCCGGGTAGCCGGCCCGGGCCGCCGTGGCCGCCCCTCCGGGACCGCGCACCGACGGCTCCGATCGGCCTGAATCAGCCCCCGCGCGGACAAGGGGCGCTCGCTATCATGTGCCGCGTGAACCCAGGCGCAGCACGGTGGCTTTCGGGTCTGGCGGGCGCCGTCGGCGCGTTCGCCGCAGCCGCAGCCGGATGGCAGGCGTTCGGCGAGGTCGGGCCGGTGCAGTACGCGTCCGCCGGGGTGACGGCGCTGCTCGGCGGAGCGCTCGTATGGCACCAGGCGGGCCGTACGACATCCACCGGGCCGGGCCATCCGGTACCGCGGGAACTGCCGCGTGACATAGCGGACTTCACCGGTCGCGCCGCCGAACTCACCCGGCTGGGCGAGTTGTTGCAGGCGCCGGGCCGGTCGGCCGGGCCGCTCGTGACCATCGCGGGCAAGGGGGGCCTGGGCAAGACGACGCTCGCGGTGCGGGTCGCCCAGCGCTCGGCGGCGGCCTTCCCCGACGGGCAGCTGTTCGCGAACTTACGGGGGTACGACCCCCTGCCCGCCGAACCGGCCGAGATACTGGCCAACTTCCTGCGCTCGCTGGGCGCCGAACCGCGTACGATCCCGGACTCCCAGCACGACCGCGAGCAGATGCTGCGTACCCTGACGGCCGGGCGGCGGCTGCTCATCGTCCTCGACAACGCCAACGGGCCCCGGCAGGTGCGGCCGCTGCTGCCGGGAACCCCGGATGTCGCGGTGATCGTCACCAGCCGTGCTCCGCTGAGCACTTTGGAAGGAGCCCACGCGATCGTGCTCGACCTTCTGGAGCCCGAGGAGGCCATTGAGTTGCTGGGCCGGGTCGCGGGCGCGGACCGGATCGCGGGAGACCCGTCGGCCGCACGGCGGCTGGTGGCGCTCTGCGGGCATCTGCCGCTGGCCGTACGCATCGCCGGAGCGCGGCTCGCCGAGCGGCCCGACCTCAGCCTGGCAGGCCTCGCCGACCGTCTCGCCGACGAGCGCGACCGGCTCGACCACCTCGAAATCGGAGACCTCGACGTACGCTCCACATTCATGATCAGCTATCAGGGACTGCCGGAGGCGCAGCAGCGGGCGTTCCGGCTGCTCGGGCTGTTCCCCGGAGCCGACTTCGCCGCCTGGTCGCTCGCCGCGCTCATGGACGTCTCCCTGCGCGAGGCCGAGCGCCATCTCGACGCGCTGGTGTCGGCGCAACTGCTCGACGCCGTGGGCTCCGACGAGACCGGTACCGCCCGCTACCGCTTCCACGACCTGCTGCGCGCGCTCGCCCGTGAGCAGCCCGAGCCCGGCGCCGCGGCCGCGACGAGCCGTCTCCTGGGCGCGTACCTCACGCTCGCGGCGGCAGCCGAGGAGCGGTTCCAGCCCGGCGAGCTGCGCAAGACCAGCACGCACCCGCGTCAGGCCGTCGAGGCCCGCCACCTGGACGACCTGCTCCGCGAGCCGGTCCTGTGGTTCATCACCGAGCGGCACAACGTCGTGGCGTGCGTGCGGCTCGCGCACGAGCGGGAGTTCTGGGATGCGGCCTGGGAACTCACCCACATCGGGGCGCCGTTCTTCGAGATGCTGGCCATCTGGGACGACTGGGGAACCGCCGTGGAACTGGCCCTGGCCGGGGCCCGCCGGTCGCGCAACCGCTGGGCCGAGTCGATCACGCTCTTCGACAACGGCGCGCTCTTCCGCGACCTGGGCCGTCAGGACGAGGCACTGGCCGCGTACGAAGAGGCGATGGCCGGGTACGCCGCGTCCGGCGACGAGCACGGCATGGGCGCCGTGATGCTGGTCCAGGGCATCGTCCACCGCAACCGGGGTGAGTGGGAGATCGCGGCGCAGCGGCTGAGCGACGGGGTCGAGCGACTGCGGGCCGCCGGGGACCGCCGGCTCGCCGCCCAGGCCCGACGCAGCCTCGCGGTCGTCCGCAGCGGCCAGGGGCGCGTCAGCGACGCGGTCCCCCTCTTCCAGGAGGCGCTGGCCGAGTTCCAGCGTCTGGGGGACCGGCGGGCCGAGGCGTACGCCTGGCGCGGCCTCGCGCAGGCCGAGCTCGACACCGGCGACTCGGGCGCCGCGGCACGGTCGTTCGGCATGAGCCTCGACCTGACCCGCCAGCTGCGGGACCGGCGAGGCGAGGCCAGGGCGCTACAGGGGATGGGGCGGGTGAACGCCGCCGACGGCGCCGCCGCGGTCGCGCTCCGGCGGTTCGCACAGGCCCGGGAGATCGCCGACGAGGCCCACGACCGGATACTCGCCCGGGAACTGGACCGCGACGTCGCCTCCGTGAACCGGACGTAGCCGCCGGGGCCGGGCGGCGAGGGTGCGCCCGCCCCGCGCCCGCGCCCCCGCCCCGCGCCCGCGCCCCCGCCCC
This sequence comes from Streptomyces sp. NPDC051183, assembly GCF_040682455.1. Classification (NCBI taxonomy): domain Bacteria; kingdom Bacillati; phylum Actinomycetota; class Actinomycetes; order Kitasatosporales; family Streptomycetaceae; genus Streptomyces; species Streptomyces sp. NPDC051183. Next base: position 137,803 of record NZ_JBFBBA010000003.1, on the reverse strand, counting down.
TCAGGGCAGCGGCTGTTCGACCGTGCTGGTACCGCTGCCCTCCCGGGACTCCCATGTCCACGTCTCCTCCAGGCGGACGCGGCCGTCGGGGAGTTCCGTCACGAGGGAGACGCAGTGCCCGGAGGCGGTCGTGCCGTCGGGGCGGAGCTGGACGTAGCGGAAGTCGACGGTGTCCTGCGCCCGGGTGCCGACCAGGTAGCCCCTGATCACGTCTCCGCCGGAGTATTCGGCCCAGACGCGGCCGTCCTGCTCGTGGTATTCGAACCGGGTCTGCCGGCCGACCTGGCCGGGCGCCTGGTCGGCTACGGGGACCAGGGTGAGGCCGTCGAGTGAGCGTGCCATGGGCGAGGTGGCTCCTGAAGGAGGGGACGAGGGGGGAGGAGGAGGCGGCGGCATCGCTGCCGCCGTCGTTCCTACGGTGCCGAAGGTGCCCCGGCGTGGTTCCGGATGAGCTCGTAGGAGTGAATGCGGTCGTGGAGGTCGTAGACGGGCGTGGTCAGCATCAGTTCGTCCGCCCCCGTCTCGTCGACGAGTTGCGCGAGCCGGTGCACGACGCTCTTGGGCGTCCCGACGGCCTGCTGCGCACGGAAAGCGGCGAGCGCCTGCCGCTCCTCCGCAGTGAAGGGGTGCGTAGCGGCCTCCTCGGGCGTGGGGAAGGGGGCCTGGCTCAGTCCCTTGAGGAGTCCGGCCTTGACGACGTCCATCGGGCCGACCCGCCGCGCGGCCTCCTCCTCCGTCTCGGCGCACACCGTCTCCACGCACAGCAGCACGCGGGGCCGTTCGCACCAGCGGGACGGGGTGAACGCCGACCGGTAGCGTTCCAGCGCGGCGAGGGTGTTGTCCGGCCGGATGTGGTGCGCGACGGCGACCGGCAGGCCGAGTTCCGCGGCGAGAGCGGCACCCGCGGTGCTGGAAGCCAGCAGCCACGGCTCCGGCAGCGGGCCGAGCGCGACTTCGTCGACGAGGAACGACAGGATCGCGGCTATGTCGTCCCGGTACTCGGCGTCCGTCGCCGGCCCGGCTCCGCGGCGAAGTGCCCGTGCGGTGGCCTCGTCGAAGGTGCCGGGACCGCGGCCGATGCCGAGGTCGATGCGGTCCTCGTGCAGGGCGGCCAGCGTCCCGAACTGCTCCGCCACCGTGATGGGCGCGTGGTTGGGGGCCAGCACCCCGCCCGGGCCGAGCCGGATGGCCGAGGTGGAAGCAGCCGCGTGCGCGGTCAGCACGACGGGCGGGAACGCGCCGATCGCGGGCGAGTGGTGGTGCTCGGCGTACCAGATCCGGTGGTAGCCGAGGTGTTCCATTCCCTGTGCGAAGGCGGCCGTATCGCGCAGGGTGTCCAGGGCCCGGGAGCCCGTCTGGACCATCGCGACTTCCAGCGCGGAAAGAGGTACGTCGATCATGTGGTCAGCATAGAGAGCATATGTTCGACGGGGGGCGTGATGGCGGTGCAGTGACGGAGCGGTGACCTCATTCGCGCCACGGCGGCAGGCCGGCGCCGCCTTTACCGAACCCGCATCCCCCGGTGCGGTATACGTCCCTTGGGGCGCACCCGATGCCCGCGAAGGGAGTGGTTGCCGTGGAGCGCACGACGTGCTGCGTGGTGGGAGGCGGGCCGGCCGGCATGGTGCTGGCGCTGCTGCTGGCCCGGGCGGGTGTGGAGGTTACGGTGCTGGAGAAGCACGGCGACTTCCTGCGCGACTTCCGCGGGGACACCGTGCACCCCTCCACCCTGTCACTGCTGGACGACATCGGCCTCGCCGAACGGTTCGCGCGGTTGCCGCAACGCCGGGTGAATTCGGTGCAGTTGCCCATCGGGCCGGACCGGTCCCTGGTCACGGTCGGGAACCTCGGGGCGCTGAAAGGGAAGTACAACTACATCGCGATGGTGCCCCAGTGGGACCTGCTCGACCTCCTCGCCGACGAAGCCGCCCGGGAACCCTCCTTCCACCTGCGCATGGACACCGAGGCGACCTCCTTCCTCATGGAACGCGGGCGGGTCACGGGCGTGCGCTACCGCACCGCGGACGGCGCTACCGGCGAGCTCAGGGCCACCCTGACCGTGGCCTGCGACGGCCGTGGCTCACTGGCCAGGGCCCTGCCCGAACTCGGCCTGGAAGGCTTCCCGTGCCCCATGGACGCCTGGTGGTTCCGGCTGCCGCGCCGTGAGGACGACCCCAGCGGACTCGTGGGCGGCCTCGGCGACAGGTTCTTCACCGCACTCATCGACCGCGGCGACTACTGGCAGTGCGCCGCGCTCATCCCCAAGGGGACCGACGCCGAACGCCGTGCCGAGGGCCTGGAGCGCTTCATGGAGCGGTTCACGGCCGCGGCCCCGTGGCTCGCCGACCGGAGCGACGCCGTCACCTCCTGGGACGAGGTGAAGCTGCTCGACGTACGGCTCGAACGGCTGCGCCGGTGGCACCGCCCGGGGCTGCTGTGCATCGGCGACGCCGCCCACGCGATGTCACCCGTCTTCGGCATCGGCATCAACCTCGCGGTCCAGGACGCGGTGGCCGCGGCCCGCCACCTCGTGCGTCCGCTGCGCGAGGGCACCGTAGGACTCCGCGACGTACGCCGCGTCCAACACCGGCGCTGGCCCACCACCGTGGCGACCCAAGGCCTCCAGCGCCTCGCCCACATGCAGGTCATCGGACCGCTGCTGGCCGGCCGTACGGCGTTCGGCAACCCTCGGCGGGCCGAGCGGATGTCGGAGCTCGTCACCGACTCGCGCTGGCTGAACCGGATCCCGGCCTACTTCATCGCGTACGGAGCCCTGCGCGAGCGCCCCCCGAAGGAGTCGCTGCGCACTGGCGGCAGCTAGGGGGTGTCCGGGAAGGTTCGCCGTGTCGCGGCGCCCGGTACGGCACTAGGCGGCGGGTTTGTAGACGAACCCGGTCAGGGGCGCGAGGACCTTCCAGTCGAGCGCTTCGTAGAGCGCCCGGCCCTCGATGGTCGCGCCCAGAATGCCGGTGGACACCCCGCCTTCGATGGCCGCGTTGGTGAGTGTGCCCATCACCACCGTCCCGAGACCACGGCGCTGGTGAGCCGGTTCGGTGACGATCTGGTCGAAGACGCAGGCGGCATCGGCCAGCCCGGTCTGGCCGCACGCGGCGAGTTCCCCGTCGGCGCTCAGGATCCGCACGTGGGTGACGCCGTCGGCGGTCTCGACGGTGGCGGTGTACCCGTCCGGCGCCTGCACGCGCGAGGGGCGCAGATCGACGGCCATCAGGAAGCAGGGATCGGTGGGCTCCCATTCGGACGAGAACCAGGGATCCATTTCGCCCGGTGGGAGGAATCCCTTGATGCAGGTGGTGGGTTCGGTGATCGTGCCGATGAGCCCGCGGGCGACTGCGGCGTCGGCGTCGAGCAGGACGTGCCGGACCGTCTGGGTCGGCTGTCCGACCTCGATCCGAAGCCCCCAGGGCACCTCCACCGGCTCGGGTATCCCTCGGGCCACGGCCCACCCTTCGACCCACGACCGCGCAGTCTGCAACATCCGGCCACTGTAACTCGCCCCGACCGCCGACCGGTTGTGGCCCGGGCTGGGCTCAGCCGGGGGTCGGGGTGAGGAGGACGAAGTCGGCGTTCGACGGGTCGAGGCAGACGGCGAGCCGGCCGACGCCCTCCGCGTCCTCCGGGCCCATCTGTACGCTGCCGCCGTTCTCGGTGACCTTGGCGACCGCGGCGTCGCAGTCGGCGACGGCGAAGACGGGGTGCCAGTAGGCGTGCCCGCCCGCGAGCGCGAGGTTCTCCTCCGGCATTTCCATGAGGCCGCCGTGCATGCGTTCATCGGGGAGTCCGGCCGGTGTGATCAGGACGTACGAGCCCCCGCCGCCGGGCAGCTCCATGTCGCCGTACTGCCAGCCGAGGACACTGCCGTAGAACTCCTTGGCAGCCGCGGCGTCGCTCGTGTACAGCTCCGTCCAGGAGAGCGAGCCCGGCTCGTCCACCAGGTCGACGCCCTTGTTCGTGCCCGGCTGCCAGACGGCGAACTGGCCTCCCTGCGGGTCGGTGTACTGCGCCATCCGGCCCCACTCGTCGAGGTCCCTCGGCGCCACCCGTACCGTGCCGCCGGCGCGCTCGACGGCCCGGGTCGTCGCGTCCGCGTCGGTGACGCTGTAGTAGATCATCCAGGCCGAGCGCGCACCCGCCTCGGTGAGCTTGCCGAGCCCGGCGACGATCTTGCCGTCCTTGCGGAACATCCCGCCTTCCATGTCCTCGCCCTCGCCCATGGACTCGTAGTCCCATCCGAGGACGGCGCCGTAGAAGGCCGCGGCGGCCGGGACGTCCGGGGCTCCGAGGTCGAGCCAACAGGGGGAGCCGGGCGCGAAGTCAGTGGTGATCACGATGGTTGCCTTTCGCGGGTCGCGTACGACCTCAGCCTGGCACCGGAGACCGGCCACCGCCCGTCGGCGGCTCGGAGGTGTTGCCGAGGACGTTGCCGATGTGGGCCGCGAGCGAGGCCCGCAGGCCTTCGGGCGTCATCTTCAGGTCGTCGATCAGGTGCGCCACGAGGTCGGCGCGGATGGCGGCCAGCAGCGCGTGGGCGGTGAAATCCGCCTCGTGGACCTCGGGCACCCGGTCCAGGGCCGTACGAAGGATGCCGTGCCACCAGTCGTAGTGCCCGGCCCGGTAGGGGCTGCTGAGCCCGGCATCCTCCGCGGCCGACATCAGGTTCCGGTTCTCGATCTTGAAGCGGAGCGAGGCGTCGAGGAGGTCCAGCACCCGCTGTCGCGGCGTGGACCCGGCGGCGTCCTGCGCCTCCTGCACGGCTTGCTGAAGGGGTTCGAGGCGTGCGGCGATCACGGCGCCGATCAGTCCGGCACGGTCGCCGAAGCGGCGGAAGAGGGTGCCCTTGCCCACGCCCGCCGCCGCGGCGATGTCGTCCATCGACACGTTCTGGGGGCTGCTGCTGGCGGCGAAGAGGGCATCGGCCGCGGCCAGGACGGCTTCCCGGTTGCGCAGGGCGTCCGCGCGTTCCGTACGCTCCGTACGCTGGGCCACGGGCCCTCCTCGTTGGTCTTGGCGGTCAGGTGGTGGTGTCGTCGAGCCAGTCGAAGATACGCGCTACGGCCGGGCGGGAGGTGCCCGGCACCGCGGCCGCCTCACGCCACCTCCCGTTCGACGAAGGCGCGGAACGTGCCGGGGGTGCGGCCGGTGAGGCGCTGGACGGCGTCCGAGGTACGGTCCTCCGCGCCCCCGGCGATGGCGCGGTCCATGTCGGCCAGCATGGTGGCGAACTCCAGCGGGATCTCGGCGGCCCAGCGGTCGCGCAGCTGCTCGAAGGTCAGCTGCCGGTGCACCACGGGCCGTCCGGTGGCCTCCGCGATGATCGCGGCGACGTCGTCGTAGCTCAGAGTCTGCGGCCCGGTCAGGATCAGGTCGGTGTTGGGCGCCTCCGCGTCGGTCAGAGCGCGTACGGCGACGGCGGCGATGTCCGCCGCGTCGATGAACCCGACGCGGCCGTCTCCCGCGGCCGACATGATGGCGCCCTGGTCGCGGATGCTGCGCGCGTGAGGGGCCGGGTCGGTGAAGTTCTGCATGAACCAGGAGGGCCGCAGCACCGCCCACTGGTCGAACAGGCCGGGCAGAGCCTCGTGGACCTGCCCCACCGCCGGACCGCCCTCGGGGATCGCCGACGAGCTGAGCAGCACCGCGCGGTGCACGCCGGCCGCGCGGGCCCGGCGCAGGAAGGGGAGCATGACCGCGGCCGGGTCGGGGGAGCCGACGGGCGGGACGAGGTAGAGGCGACCGACGTCGTCGAGGGCATCGGGCCAGGTCGCGGGCTCGTTCCAGTCGAAGCGGACGGCCTGCGCGCCCTCCACCGGCGTGGCGCTTCGACTGGCGGCCTTGACGGGGTGGCCCTCTGCGATCAGCCCGGCGGTGACGCGGCGGCCGGTGGTGCCGGTGGCCCCGATGACGAGGGTGGCGTGGTGGGTGTTCATCGGTCCGCTCCGGCGAAGTCGGCGCCGGCCTGCTGCGCGGCGAGGGGGTTCCAGTAGTCGCGGTAGGAGGTGATGCGGCTCTCCTTGACCGTGACCACGGCGATGTAGGTCATGTCGAAGGGGCCGTCGGTCTCCACCAGGCGGCCGACCCCGCGCATCTCGACCACGATCGTCTCGGGGGCGGTGGTCTGGTGGATCGTCACGTCGGGGAAGTCGTGGAGATCGATGTGGTCGGGGTAATGGCGCATGTACGCGCCGACCGCGGCCCTGCCTTCGAGGCGCACGGGCCAGCCGTCGGGCGCGAAGGGGAATTCGAGGACACCGTCGACGTCCCACAGCTCCACCCAGGCGGGGATGTCCTTCGCGAGCAGCAGTCCCAGCCCGTGGCGGTACAGCTCCGCGGCTGTCATGGGAGGGGGAACGGATGTGGGCATGGGTGCGGTCATGTTCAGGGGCTTCCGTCCTGTTCGACGCCGGAAAGAAAACGGACCGGCAGTCCGTATGGATGGAGCATACGGACTGCCGGTCCGTTTAGTAAACCCGTGAGGCGGCGCAGGCTGCTGCCGAGACGCTCAGGACGGGTCGATACCGGAGCACGGCCGCACGGCGGGACTCCAACTCGGCGTCACCGTCTCCGGGTTGCTGAACGAACTGGCGCACCAGTCGCATCTGGCGCCGGCAGGCGTCCACGCTGAGGGTCAGCTCCGAGTAGGCGGCCCGCTGGCGGGCGATGGCCCCGTTTCATCGGGATGTCATCGGTCGCTGCCACTGTCGTCCGGTGACCTCGGCCGACCGCCTACCGCACCGGCATCGGGGAGCGGGCGCACAGATCGGCTGACGCTGACTACATGGGGAGAATCGAATGCGAACACGAAGGATCGCGGCCGCGCTGGCCGGTTTCCTGTTGACGGTCGGGCTGTCGGCGACGCAGGGGGCCACGGCCACGGCGCAAACGGCAGCCTCGTGCGAGGGCACCTACACCATCGTCGTCGGGGGCACCGGCAGCTCCTGGAACAACGACGGCTTCTCCGGCAACATCCAGCAGCACGTCGGCTACCCCACCCAAATCCCCAACGGCGCGAGCGCCCGGGCAGGCGTCAACGAGCTGAACCGGCTGGTCCGCAACCAACGCGCCGCCTGCCCCTACCAGCACGTCAAGATGGGCGGGTACTCCCTGGGCGCCGCGGTGGTGCACATCTGGGTCACCGAGAACTGGCAGACGTTCGGCAACGTCAACGCCATCCTCATCGCGGACCCCAAGCGCCAGGCCCCTCCCGGCGCCAACGGCGGGTCCGTGCCGTTCGGCGGCATCATCGGCGCTCCGCTCGCCGGCGCCGACAGGTTCTTCGGCAACGTGCCCGTCAAGTCGATCTGCAACTGGGACTACGTCTGTGACGAGTCCGCCGGCATCTGGACCTACCCGGCCAACCACGTCAACAACTACCCCGTCGACTTCAACATGGATCACCACAACGACAGCGCCCACGAGCAGTGGTACAACGGCGCCTGGTCCACCTGGTAGCCGCAGAGCCGCCGCCCGGGCGCGGCGCCGTGGTCAATGCGCCGCGGTCCGGGTGAGGCCGAGGCCGGCCTCGTCCCCGCGCAGGATCATCTGGTACGTCCGCCGCAGCATCGGACTCGGAGGCACCTCCAGGTCGTCGGCCAGGCGGCGGCGGGCGCGGTCGAACACGGTCAGGGCATCGGCCTGCCGACCGCTGCGGTACAGCGCACGCATCAGCATCGCGGCCACCGGTTCGTTCAGGGGGTGCGCCGTGGACAGGGCGAACAGCTCGGCGATCGCTTCCGAGCACTGGCCCAGCCGCAGCTGCCACTCCAACTTCCGCTGTACTACGGCGATCCTGCGCTCGGTGAGCCGCAGCCGCTCCAACTCGGCAAGGGGCCCGGGCAGTCCCGCCAGCAGCTCCCCGCGGAACAGGTCCAGTGCCTGGGAGCACAGGCGGACCGCCTCGGTCCGGTCGCCCGCCCGGTCGGCCGTACCGGCATCGACGACCAGCCCCTCCATGCGCGCCACGTCCACCTCGACCGCCCCGGTGACCAGCCGGTAGCCGCACCGGTCGTGCTCGATCACGGAGTCCGGGCTGTCTTCGATGCGCAGGGTCTTGCGCAAGCGGTAGACGTATACCGGCACCACATTCGTGACCGGCGGTTCCAACCCCCACACCCCGTCGAGCAGTTCCTGCTGGCTGACCGTCCGGCCCGCGCGCAGCGCGAGGGCCGCCAGTACGGCCTGCTGGCGCAGGTGCCCCAGGTTCAGGGGCCGCCCGTCCTGCCATGCCCGTAGCGGTCCGAGTACGGAGATCCGCACCTTCGGTCCGGGAGCCCGGCCGCCGGCGGTTCGCGGCACCGGGCTCACCGCCTGCGTACGGGGGCCGCGGCCGGGGACGACCATGCCGCAGTCGAAGGCGTGGACGATGGCGGCGGCCCGGTCGCGCAGACCGAGCTTCACGAGGATCCGCGCGAGGTGTCCGGCCACGGCGTCCTCGGGGATGGCGAGCGCGGCGGCGATCTCGTCGTCCCGCAGGCCGCAGCCGACCGCTTGGAGCACCTCGCGCTCATGGTGCCCGAGTCCGGTGGCAGTCGGCCGGTCGGTGGTGGCGGTCGTCGGCATTGCTGCTCCCCGGGGTCCGGGCTGGTCTGTCTGGCGGACGCGGTCGACAAGGTAGCCGCGGGTACGCCGGGCAAGGCATCCGGAACGATCCGGAGTGACACGCGCGACGGCCGAGGGCCTGCCCGGCGGATCGGATACCGCCGGACAGGCCCGGGCCGGAAGGGCTCAGAGCTCAGAGCTCAGAGCTCAGAGCTCAGAGCTGAGGGCTCAGCGCTTGAGCGTGAAGGTGAAGTCGCCCGAGAGCTTGCCGCTCAGGCGCACCGTCGACACGAGGTTCCCGTCGGTGAGCAGCCTCTCGACCTCGGCTCGTGAAAGGCCGAAGCCCTCGGAGATCAGCCGCACCGGCCGCACCGGGATCCGCGCCGCGAAGCGGACCGAGACCTCGATCGCCTCGCCCTCCGGCTGATGCGGCTGACCGGGCGCACCGCTGTCGAGGCGCCAGGCGTTGTCCCAGTCGAGGGCGATGTGGTTGCGGCGCCGCAGGACCGGGTCCTGGAGCAGTTCGGCCGCCAGGCCGGGGTCGTTGTGGTGCATTCGGTTCAGGAGCCCCGGCTGCACGGCGCGTACGTTCATCCGCTCCAGGACAGTGACCTTGGTGGTGTCCCCGCACACGGTGCACAGTGCGAGGAGCCAGGCGTCGAGGAGCTTGTGGTTCGCGTTGACGCGGAACTTTCCGTCCGCCCGGAAGCGCCCGGAGGCGCACCTGTGGCAACGGCGGAGGATTATCGGCAGGCAGGTGGGCATGACCACCCAGGTTTCGGACACAGAAATACACCGGTTCCAGTGAGAAGACCGCAGCGAAAAGGAGCACGCCGCACACGAACAGGTGCGACGCGCGACGGTTCAGCGCTCGGGGTGTCTCACTTGGTGTACAACGGCACGTCCTTGACGGGGCGACTGCGGGCGGGAGCACGCTAACGGCACGCAGGAGCGCGGTTCCACTGGTTTTCGGTGGCCGAGGTGCTTCAGGCCGGGCCGGCGGACGGCCGGTCGAGGCCGTTGAGGAGTTGGTAGAACGGCCGGCGCAGGGCAACGGCGAGGGGCCGGGAGTCGGCGCGGGCGTAGGCGTCCAGGTTGTTCCGGGCTGCCGCCACGGCCGGTCGGGGGTCGTCTCCGGCCAGGGTGTCCTCGATGGCCCGCGCGGTGAGCGAGGCCAGTTCGGGGAGCCGGTGCCGAGCCCGGGCGAGGTCCGGAGCCAGGTCCTCCCGCCCGGTGAGTGCGGCGGCCTCCGCGGCCAGGGTCCCCAGGTGCGCGGTGAGTCCGTCGGCCGCGGCGATGCGCTCGGCCTGCAGGTGTACGAGGTCGCGGTGACGGCGGCGCAGGGGGTTGAACCTCATGGCACGTTCGGCTTCGCGGGCGCGTGCGACGCCCGCCCGTACCGCCTCGATGTGGCCGTTCACCAGCGTGAGGTTGTCGCGGGCGGCGGCCGGGCCGGCGCCCATGGCCGCCACCGTGCCGACGAGGGCCCGGGTCAGGCGCGCACGGCAGTCGTCGGCGACGGCTGCCAGGACCCGGTGAGGGTCGGGCGGCCACAGCAGCGGGGCGAGCAGAATCGTCACCACCGCTCCCTCCGCGGTCTCCCAGACGCGGTGCAGTGCGTACGCGTCGGGTGAGGTGCTGGCGAAGACCAGCAGCGACGACGCCGCGACCTGGATGTTCAGCGCGCCGCCGGCCCGCAGGACCATTCCGATCCCCAGGCCCAGGGCGACCACCAGCGCCAGCGTCACCGTCGAGGGGCGCAGTACGTTCAGGACGGCGATCCCGATCACCACGCCCGCCACCACGCCCAGGGCCCGCTGTAGCGATGTGCCGAGCGCGGTCATGGGATCGCCGCGCAGGGCCACGAGCGGGACGATCGCCGCGAAGACCGGCGGCTGGTCGGCTCCCAGCCACAGGGCGACCTGCCAGGCGACGGCGACCGTGACCACGATGCGGGCCGCCGCCGGGCCTTCCGTACGGACGATCTCCCGAGCCCGGCGGCCCCGGGGCGCTCGGGGCCCGGCGATCTCGCTCATCCGCGCGATCGTACGCCGCCGCTTCCCCGGGCACACCGCGCACAGCGGCCGAACAGCCCAACGCCCTAGGCCTTCAGGGGCAGGGTGACCTCGAAGCGGCAGCCGCCGGGCACGTTCCGCACGTCGGCGCGGCCGGCGTGCGCCTCGACGAGGCCCCGTACGATCGCCAGCCCGAGCCCCGCGCCGGCCGGGGGAGTCCGGGCGGCGCTGCCCCGCCAGCCGGTGTCGAACACGCGCGGCAGGTCCTCGTCGGGGATGCCGCCGCAGCCGTCGGTGACCGACAGCACCACGGCGTCGGCCCGACTGGCGACGCCCAGCGCCACCGTGCCGTCGGCCGGGGTGTGACGGATGGCGTTGACCAGCAGGTTCGACAGGACCCGGGCGATCTCCTTGCCGTCCACCTCCACGGGCACGTGCGCGATCTCCTCGCCCACCAGCCGCACGCCGTGTTCCCGGGCGAGCGGGTCGGCTCCCGACAGCGCGTCGGCGGCCAGGTCACGGACGGAGATCCGGCTCGGGTTGATGGTGAGGGATCCGGCATGGATGCGTGACAGCTCGAAGAGGTCGCCGACCATCGAGTTGAGGCGGTCGACCTCGATGCGGATCCGACGGTGGTAGCGGGCCGGGTCGTCCACCATGCCGTCCTCCAGCGCCTCGGACATCGCGCGCAGCCCGGCCAGCGGAGTGCGCAGATCGTGGGAGATCCAGGCGAGCAGTTCACGCCGCGAGGACTCCAGCGCCCGCTCCCGTTCGCGCGAAGCGGCCAGCGTGGCACTGGTGACGGCCAGTTCGCGGGAGAGCGCGGCAAGTTCGGCGGTCGCCGGTGCGGGTGGCGCGAGGAATCTGCCGTCCTCACCGAAATCACGTGCGGCGAGGGTGAGTTCACGGCTTCGGGCCACCACCCAGCGGCCCAGCACGAAGGCGGTCAGCAGGGAGACGACGGCGGCCATGGCCACGACCAGGGTGACCACGGTGAGGTCGTGCGAGGACAGGAACATCGCCTGCGCCACCGCCAGGGTGCCGGCCAGCATGGCGGTCACGGTGACGGCGGCCACCACCATCAGCGAGACGGCGGCCGAGCGCTGCCGTACCAGGCGCAGGACGAGGGCGCCGAGCAGCCCGGCGCAGGCGGCGCCGCCGAGGGCGAAGGCGGCGATGAGCAGCAGGTCCTTCACCGCTCCTCCACCGCGCTCGCCGCGTCCACCGAGTCCACCGCGCTCGCCGCGGTTCCCGCGTCCGGCTCGGCCTCGAAGCGGTAGCCGACCCCCCACACGGTGCGGATCAGCTCCGGTCGCCCGGGGTCGTTCTCGATCTTGCCGCGCAGGCGCCGGACGTGGACGGTGACGGTGGACAGGTCGCCGAAGTCCCAGCCCCACACGTCCCGTACGAGCTCCTCACGGGTGTGCGCGGCGCCGGGGTGCGTCAGGAAGTGGGCGAGCAGGTCGAACTCCCTCAATGTGAGCGTGAGTTCGCCGCCGTTCTTGGTGGCCCGCCGCGTCTGCGGGTCCAGGGTGAGCCCGCCGCCGCGCAGCGGAGTCCGGGCCGCCGCGGGCGGGCCCTCGGCGGCGCCGCGGCTGCGGCGGAGTACGGACTCGACCCGCAGCACGAGCTCGCGCGGGCTGAACGGCTTGGTGACGTAGTCGTCGGCGCCCAGCTCCAGGCCCGCGATCCGGTCGTCCTCGTCCCCGCGGGCCGTCAGCATGATGACCGGTACGGGTGCGGTCGCGCGCAGCCGGCGGCAGACCTCCAGGCCGTCGATGCCGGGGAGCATGAGGTCCAGGACGACCAGATCGGGCCACTGTTTCCGGGCGCTGTCCAGAGCGGCCGGGCCGTCGGCGGCCTGCTCCACGACGTGTCCTGCACGGCGGAGGTATCCGGTGACGACCTCGGCGACCGTCGGGTCGTCGTCGACGACGAGGATCCGGTCCGGCGGGGTTTGCGTACTCATGGGCTCCAGCCTCGCATCCGGCGCTGCCGGGCGTCCCGCCCCGGACGCGCCTCCCGGGTGACGTCCGCGTTTCGTAAGGAGTCGAAGGCCCTTCGGCCGGTCCCCGGTTCCTACGGTGAGTCCCGTGACCACCGTGAACGTGACCACTCTGCTCGTCATTGCCAAGGAGCCGGTGGCGGGCCGGGTGAAGACCCGGCTGACTCCGGCCTTCACCCCCGAACAGGCGGCCGCGCTGGCCGAGGCCTCGCTCGCCGACACCCTGGAGGCGGTCGCCGCCACCCCCGCCGGCCGGCGGGTCCTCGTCCTCGACGGTCGCCCCGGACCCTGGCTGCCGCCCGGGTTCGAGGTCGTCGCCCAGTGCGGCGGGCCGCTGGACGAGCGGCTCGCCGCCGCTTTCGCCGCGTGCGAGGGTCCTGCGCTGCTGATCGGCATGGACACCCCGCAGGTGACGCCCGCGCTGCTCGCCCCGGCGCTGGTGTGGGACGCGTACGAGGCCTGGTTCGGCCCCGCAGCCGACGGCGGGTTCTGGGCCCTGGGACTGGCCGAGCCCGACCCGGCGCTCCTGCGCGGCGTCCCGATGTCCGCGCCGGAGACCGGCTCCGTCCAGCACGGTCGGCTGACCTCGGCCGGTCTACGGGTGGGCCGGCTGCCGCAGCTGCGGGACGTGGACACCGCCGAGGACGCCCGGCTCGTCGCTGCCGAAGCTCCGGCCGGGCGGTTCGCGGCGCTGCACGCCCGACTGACGGCGGCCCCGGCCGGTTCCGGGACCCGGGCGGCCGGTGAGGACCCGGCCCCAGTGAGGACCGGGCCCGGGTGAGGACCGGGCCCGGTCAGGCGGCCATGGCCGCCGTCCGTGGTTCACGGGCGGGTGGGTCGAGGCGGCCCGTGCGGTGCAGCCCGTAGAGGGCGGCCGTACATCCGAGGCCGAGGGCGAAGAGCGCCAGCCAGGGGAGCGCGGACACCCCGGCGGCCCGGGCCGCGTCCAGCGCGGCGCCGGTGAGCAGGTTGCCGAGTGCGATGCCGACTCCGCAGACGGTGTTGTAGAACCCGTAGTGCGTCGCCACCAGCCGGTCGCCGGAGAGGCGGACGATGGTGTCCATCTCGAACGGGTAGGCGATCATCGTGCCCAGGGCCAGCAGCAGGGCCGACAGCGCGGGCGGCACCGCGGCCAGCAGCCACGCTCCCGTCGCTCCTGCCGGTACGGGCACCGCCGTGGCGGCCAGCATCGGCAGGAAGGCCACACCCATGGTCAGCAGCCCCCAGGTGAGCGCGCGGCCCGGCTCCATGCGGGCCTTGCACCAAGCGGTGACCCTGGTCTGGAAGAGGATCGTGCCCAGCCCGGACACGGCGAAGAGCGCAGCCACCGCGGCCGTGCCCGAGAGGCCTTCGCCGCCCAGGCGCCGGACTTCCAGCGGGAGTGCCAGGTAGACCTGGAAGGTCATGACGTACGAGCCGATCATGGCCACGGAGAAGAGGAGGAACGGCGGGTTGGCCAGGATGCCCCGCCACTGGGTGAGCACGCTCTCGGACCGGCCGTCGCGCCCGTCCGGGGCGTCATCGCCCCGGCGGGCGGGCAGCGCCCGGATCTGCACGATGCTCAGCAGCGCGAAGATCCCGGCCGCGACCAGGCACGTGACGCGGAAGTCGACCCCCGTGAGCACCATGCCCACCAGCGGACCCAGCATGATGCCGGCCTGGTAGAAGACGTTGAACAGCGCGAAGGCCTCGACCCGGCGTTCTCCCGCGTCGGCGGCCAGGTACGCCCGGGTGGCCGGGTTGAACAGGGCCCCGGCCAGCCCCGTGGCGGCGGAGGCACCGATCAGCGCGGGTACCGAGTCGACCAGCCCGAGGGTCGCGAAACCGGCGATGCGCAACACGAGCCCGGCAATGATCATCGGCTTGTAGCCGAAGCGGTCCGCGAGCGTCCCCCCGATCAGGAACATGCCCTGCTGGCTGAAGTTGCGTACGCCGAGGATCAGGCCGACCGTCCAGCCGGCCAGCCCCAGCGGCCCGGCCAGGTGCGCGGCCAGGTAGGGCATGAGCATGTAGAAGCCGAGGTTGATGGTGAACTGGTTCACCATCAGCAACTGGACGCTGCGCTCGTACGTACGCACTTGCGCGAGGGTGCCCTTCATCGGGCCGGCTCCTGCGCGGCGGCATCGGCGGCGGCAGTATCAGCGGCCGCGTCGAGGGTGAGCGGGTCGACCACGGCCGTGCAGCGCGTCCAGCGCGTGACCTCCTTCTCGTCGAGGCGGCCGATCGTCTCGGGCTCGGCGGCCGGCGGGGAGTCGAGCAGGCCGTGGGCGGCGCAGTAGTCGTCGTCGTACACGGTGGCGAGGTAGCGCTGTGGCCCGTCGGGGAACACCGCCGCGATCCGGGTGCCCTCCGGCAGGGACCGGGCCAGCCATCCGGCCACCAGAGCGACCGCGCCGACACTCCAGCCGCCGGTCGCGTAGTGGGACGCCGCGAGCCGGCGGCAGGCCCACACGGCCTCGGCCGGGGCGACCCAGTGCACCTCGGAGAACCGGTCGTAGGCGACGTTGCGGGGGTAGATGCTCGATCCGAGGCCGCGCATCAGCCGGGTCCGGGCGGGTTGGCCGAAGATGGTGGAACCCACGGTGTCCACGCCCACCAGCGTCAGATCGGGGTAGAGCTGCCGCAGGACGCGGGAGATGCCCGCGGAGTGGCCTCCGGTGCCCACGCTGCACACCAGGACGTCGATGTGCCCCAGCTCGGCGGCCAGTTCGAGGGCGAGCGGAGTGTACGCGCTGGTGTTGTCGGGGTTGTTGTACTGATCCGGGCACCATGAACCCGGGTGCCGGGCCAGGAGCTGGGTGACGCGGTCGCGGCGGGCCTGCTGCCAGCCGCCGGAGGGGTGCGGCTCGGACACGACGTTGACCTGGGCCCCGTAGGCGGTCAGCAGCCGGGTCATCGACCTCTCCAGGCCGGGGTCCGTGACCAGGGTGACGGGATGGCCGTAGACCATGCCGGCCAGGGCCAGGCCGAGCCCGAGGGTGCCGCTGGTGGACTCGATGATCCGGGCGCCCGGCTCGAGATCTCCCCGGGCGCGGGCGCGCTCGACCATGTGGAGGCCGGGGCGGTCCTTGATGCCGCCGGGGTTGAAGCCTTCGAGCTTCGCCCAGAAGCCGCGGCCCGCCGGGGCGAGGGGCTCCGACACGCGGAGCAGAGGGGTGTTGCCCACCAGTCCGGAGAGGGTGGTGCGGGCAGGGGGTACGTCGGTGATCGAAGAATGCATGGTCCGGCTCTCATTCGATGATGCGTCAGGTAGTCGCTCATGCGGATGCCGCCGACGGGCAAGGCGGTGCTCGCCCGTTCAGCGCACGTCAGGCCGTGGTGAACGGCCGTACGGGAGCGGTCTAGATGCGCCATCGACAGACGCTGGTCAGCGTGGACCGGCCGGATGCGGCTATGGCCGCCCGGCCGGCACCGGGCGCCACGGCCGGGTGCGCGGAGTGCGGATCCACGCCGTGGCCGAGGGGGAGTGTCCCCTCGGCCACGGCGGTGGACGGGGTCCTGCTCTGGGTCGGCGGGGTCAGGCCGGGGGCGTCGCAGGCGGAGCCGTGGTCCGGGTGCGGGGGTGTCTGCTCCTCGGCCGGCCAGGACTGGTGCGCGCCTGCCGCGGCCGCCGTGGACGAGGCGGAGGAGGTGTGCGCGAGGCCCTCGCCGAGCACGTGTGAGGAGCAGTGCAGGGCCGCCAGCAGCAACGCGCACAGAATGCCGAGGAGTAATCCGCCCGCCCTGGACGCAACGCCACGGGGCGCGCACCGGCTCGCCGATGAGCGAGCCCGCGACGCCCGACGGGAGCTGGCGCTGACCATGCGGTGATCTTAACTTCCCGTTCGGGCGGGGGCGGATGACACTTCGGACATTGTCGGACGGGGAATTCCCGCCGTCACCAGATGAGGACGCCCCCGCCCGGGGCCTCCAGGGCGCGGCGGGCGGCCGCGATGAAGTTGTCCAGCTTGCTCTCCACGTTGTCGAGGAGCGCGGGGCCGGCGGGTTCTTGCAGACCGGCGACGAAGGCTTCGCTCTTGCTTCGGAGCGTCAGGCACTCCTTGAGGAAGTCGGCGACGTCGTCCGCCTCGACCCGGAGGTCCTCGTCTGCCAGGCGGGGCAGGAAGCGGGCGCCGAGAGCCACCGCTGATCCCGATCCCCAGACGACCCTGCGCCAGCGTTCCCCTCCGGCGAGGTCCCTCCCGTTGGGCGGGTCCTCCAGCAGGTCCCAGCTTCCGTCGGCGTTCCTTATGAACGTGTGCACCAGAAGACTCATGCAGAAACTCCTTTGATCTCCGAGTTGGAGATCTTGGCTCGGGCGGCCCCGGCCTGCAATCGAGATTCCCCGACCACCGGCAACGCGGGCCGTCCGGCCCGCTGTTGGGCCGAACCCGCGGCGAGAACTCTGCTGCACGGCCCTATTGCAGCCGCAGTACCCGACGGTAACCTGCAAGCCGTCCGCAACATGGGGGAGTGGCATGGGCACCGTCTCCAGACTCGATCCTGTCGCCGAGCACGAGGGGACCCGCGCCGCGCTGCGCGCCGCGCTCGCGCGGCTGAGCCGGCTGCTGCGCGACGTCCCGGACCTCGACGCGGCCTCCGGTGTCCCGGAGTGGACGGTGTGCGACGTCGGCGCGCACCTCGCGGCCGTGTACCTCGCGTACACCTCCGCCGCTTGCGCCGACGGCTCCATGGACTGGGACGGACTCCTGCCGCCGGCCGACGGGCCGCTGATCGAGCGCATCACGGCCATCAACGCCAAGTCCATAGGCCTCATCGGCGGCCATGACCGCGCCCGGCTGGGCGAACTCCTCGCCGAACGGGGCGAGTCGTTCCTACGGGCCACCGAGGGCCTCGCCCCGGATGCTCCCGTCGCCGCACCCTGGTACGGGCCCGGTACGACGCTCACCCTGGCCGCGGCGACCGGTCTGATGCTGAGCGAGAGCCTCGTACACGGCCTGGACATCGCACGCGGCGCCCGACTGCCGTGGCCGATCGGCCCGGACGAGGCACGCCTGGTGCTCGGGCAGTCGATGCCGGCGATGATGGCCCTGGCCGTGGACCCGGTGAAGGCGCGGGGCGTCGGGATCGCGTTCGACCTCGCGATCAAGGGTGGCCCGCGCCTGGCGGTCGTCGTGGACGACGGGACGGTGACGGTGACCCGCGACGCCCCTCCGCGTGCCTACGACTGCAGGATCACGGCGGCGCCGACCGCTTTCCTGCTGGTCTCCTTCCGGCGCACGCCCATCTGGAAGGCGATCGCCCGCGGCCAGATGCGGGCCGGCGGCCGCAGGCCGTGGCTCGCCATGCGACTCGGCGAACTCATCGCCACGCCCTGAGCCGAAGGACGAGCCGCACGAGCCGGACGAGCCGCACGAGCCACCGCAGGGCCCCCGCCAGCGGGTCCTGCCACTTGCCGCTGACGGGGGCCCCGTACGGCCGGGAGTGCCGGCCGGGACGCTACAGGCAGCCCTTACGCCGCAGATGGGCGAACATCGCGACGCCCGAGGCCAGTACCAGGAGGAGGAAGGCCGGCCAGGCCCACACGAAACGGGTTTCCGGCTGGTAGAAGTTCGCGGCGTAGATGCCGCCCAGCAGCGTGGGAATCATGAACACCACGAGCCACGAACTCACCCTTCGCGCGATCTTCGTTCCTTCGTAAAGATCGACCGACTTCTGGTGGAGCAGGACCAGTTCCTTCCGGTACCGGCGGACCCCGAGGAGAAAGGTGTGAAGTTCCTCTTTGGAGCAGGCGCTGAGGTCTTTTTCGGTAAGCCCGTGCAGGCTCGGGTACTTGGAGTTGTCCGACATGCGAATCACCATTCCTCTGGTCGTTGTCGGGCTCAGAGCCAGCCCTTGCGCTTGACCGCGAAGTAGGTGGCCAGCGAGGTCGATGCCAGGGCGGCGAGGAACAGCGGCCAGCCGTACTTGAACTGGAGCTCGGGCATGTGCTCGAAGTTGGAGCCGTAGAGCGATGCGAGGGCTCCGGGCACCACTGCGATCGCCGTCCAGGCGCTCACCTTCCGAGTCTCCACAGTGGCCTTCAGCTGGTCCTCGGTGATCTCCCGGATGTCTTCCATTTCCTTGTTCAGGCCGTGGATCTCCCTGTTGATCTCGCGGAGCAGCTCCACCTGCTGACCCTGCTGACCTGCTGTTTCGTCTGCCGCGAGGGTGTTGTCGCGGTTCGTCGGCATCGTGTTGTTGCTCATGGAATTCCTTCGTTCAAGGCACCAGGGCAGCGCTCGGAGCGCACTTGTCACCGCTCGGCGGAACAGGCCGGAAACGTGGCACGCGTCAACAGCCGCGCGGCCCGCTCAGCAGTGGACGTGCAGGGCACGCCGATGGGGCGTCGGATTCTGATAAGAGAGAGAAATCACCGCGAAGGCGAGATGCGCGCTGCAGGCGTATTCACCTGGCGCGGCACTGTGGCCGCTACTGCAGGGCGTCAAGCGGGATCGGCGGCGTGAACGTTCTGGCACTACTTCCACCAGGCACGCTGATCACCTCCCGCACATCGTGGCGCGGCTTTCCCGCGCCTCAGACACGGTAAACGACAAGCAATGTGAGTGCAAAGTCGGCAAATGCCGCATCGGTCCCATTGGCCCCATCGGTCCCATCGGACTCCAAAAGCCGAACGCCCTGCCCCCCGAGGCGCGCATGGCGCGCACGAGGAGCAGGGCGGACGGGCCGGGTGACGGGCGCCGTGCGGCGGCGTCAGGCGGCGAAGGACCTCTCCAGCCTGGGGATCAGGTCCCGGAGGTCCTGCTCCCAGCAGCCGCCGCTGTGGCCGCCGTTGCACATGTCGCCCCAGGCGGAGCCGTCACCGTAGTTGACGTAGTAGTAGGACATGCCCAGAGCGTCCATGGCGTCCTTGACGTGCTTGGACGCGCTTTCGAGCCAGAACTCCAGGTCGGTGACCTGACCGCGGCCGTTGCCCACGTAGATGGAGACCCCGACCCCGCCGGCTTTGAGCTTGTCCATGTGCTGTGACGGGTCGACCTCGTTCCACACCCGGTCGACGTTGAACACCGGGTAGGGCGAGCCGAACAGGGCGTCACTGTCCACGCCGGGCTTGTAGGGCGAGTCCTTGGGGTCGCAGACGCCGGACATCGAGCCGCAGGCCGCACCCTGCGCGTCGATGAGGGAGGCGACGACGGCCAGCCGCAGGTCCATGGACCTGGCCGACAGGTCGATGTCTCCGGACAGGGACGCGGTCTGGCTGAACAGGTCGGGACGGACCTGGGCGTAGTGGAACGCCCCGAAGCCGCCCATGGAGACTCCGGCGATGGCCCTGGCCTTCTTGGTGGCTACGGTCCGCAGGTTCGCGTCGATGAACGGGATCACCTGCTTGAGGTGGAAGTTCTCCCAGTTCTGGGCGCCGGCCTGAGTCCTCTGGTTGAGCCAGTTGGCGTACCAGCCCCGGGGGCCGCCGTCCGGGATGACGGTGATCATCGAGTTCGACGTGGTCAGCGCCGGGTAGTTCTGCTGGATCGGGTCGTCGGGCGAGCCGTGCAGGAAGTACAGCACCGGGTACCGCCTGGCCGGGTCGTCGTAGTAGCCGCTCGGCAGGATGATTTTGATGTGGTGCTTGCCCGCGACCTCGGGCGTGGTCACGGTGATGTAGAAGTTGGTGGGGCCGCCCACTGCCGAGTCGACCTGGGTCAGGCCGAACCCGTCCGCCATCGGTGGCGGTGCGGTGCGGTCGGCGCCCTGTGCCGTACCCGCCGGCACGGCCATTCCCACGATGGCGGCCATCAATGCCACCACGATTCGCCACCGGCTCGATTTCCTCATTGCAGCGTGCCCCCTCGTGACTCTTGTAGTTGCGCGGCGCGAAAGCTATCGGGAGGTGATGAAACCCCGATGAAAGGGCACGCCCGAGACCGTCATCGAGGCTCCGACGTGCCCGAACGTCCCTGTCAGGAAAGGACCTTGACCTCCAGGGCCGGTGAGGCGGCGATCTGCTCCTCGGTGAACCGCTCGGTGACCCATCGGCCTGCGGAGAACAGCTTGGTCTGATCGGCGTAGTGCGGCGAGTTCGGGTTCGCCGACTGGGAGTAGGCCAGTACGGAGAGGGCCTCCGGCGGGCCGTCGGCGGTGAACCGCACCATCTGGACGAAACTGGACCCGAAGGTGATGTCCAGCTTGCCGTCGACCTGGCCGGGCGTGATCACGTTCAGTACGCCCAACTCGCCGATCGAACCGTGGATCGGGATCTGCTCACCGTTGCGGGTGACCTTCTGGACGTCCGCCAGCCGTGCGTTCAGAGGAACGCCCGAGTTGCGCAGCGCGAGAACCGCCCGGGCGAGCGCATTGCGGACGGCGGAGCTCCCCGAGTCCAGTGAGTTGGGCGTGTGCACGGGGTCCTTGGGATCGAAGGGCACGCGCCACGGCAGCTTCTCGATCGCCTGGCCGCCGCCCAGGAAGGCCCAGTAGTTCTCGAACAGCCAGGAACCCCTGCTGTCCGCCGAGAAGTTGTGGTCCTTCCAGGCGGCCAGGATCGGACAGGCCTCGCTCACGTTGACCAGGTTGCCATCCACCAGGACGAGCCCGAAGGGGACGTTCTGACAGGCCGTCACCGTGGCGTTGAGGGCCAGGTCGGCCGCCCTGCTGTTGTCGGCGAACAGCAACTGTCCCATGTTCTCCGGCGTGAACCCCCTGCCCGGCAGGCCGTCGGTGCCGTTGATCCGGTTCTGCGCGGTCAGGATCAACTCCTGGGTGCGCAGCGACCGGGGCGCCCCGGTGTCGCCCATCACCCGCGGGAACGACAGCGGCTGTTCGGGGTTGGCCAGCCAGGCGCTGTCGTTGGCATTGCCCGCGAAGTCGCGCCGGATCAGACGCGGCTGCTTGTGCGGATCCAGCAGTCCCGGCGCGACCGCGTTGGGGTCGTCGGGCCAGTCGCACGCGCTGCGCTTGCCGTCGAAGACGGAGACCGGCGGTACGTTCGGCAGCCTCAGCGTCTGGTTGAACAGCAGCTGTCCGGTCAGGGTGAGGCACGACTGCGCGTGCTCGTCGGTGATGTTCGGGGTCGCCTGGATGTCCGCGTACAGTGCGTTGCCCTTGCGGTCGGAGGCGACCGTGTTGAAGAAGGGGACGCCCTGCGTGGTCTCCAGGGTGTTCACGACGTCGTTGACGTCCTTGGCCTGGTCGAGGTGGAACCAGGTGTTCAACGCCCGCAGGTTGTCCATGTTCACGTCGCGCACGGCGTGCGCGCTGACCACCCAGGGCAGGGGCTGGCCCATGATCGATGTGGTGATCGGGCCGTAACGGGTGGACCACAACGTCCTGGTGACCTTGCCGATGGAGCCGTCCGCCTTCAGTACGTCGACTCCGACCTGCTGCGAGGCCATCGGCTGCCAAGCGCCGTCGACCAGGTAGTTGGTCGGGTTCAGCGGATCCACCTGGACGTCGAACAGACCGAACGGGGCCACCGTGGCGACCGTGTGGCTCCACGCGACGTCGTCGTTGTGCCCGATGTTCACCGCGGGGAATCCGAGCAGGCTGGCACCGGAGACATTGATCTTCCCCGGAATCGTCAGCTGGCTCTGCCACATCCGGTTCTTGCCCTGCCACGGGAAGTGCGGGTTGGCCAGCAGCATGCTGGTGCCGCCGGACACGCCCTGAGAACCGATGGCCAATGCATTGCTGCCCATGCTCTGTTGACGACTGACGGCCATGGCATCGCGGATCTTCGCCGCGGTCTCCCCGGCTGACGCCGCGGGCGGCGGGGCGGCCGAGGCCCCCGGCGGCGCGGCGTTCACCTGGCCGTCCAACAGCGGATCGGCGCTGCCCATGATGATCTCGGCGTGCGCGTGCCGGTAGACGTCCAGCTCCGTGATCGGCCGCACCCAGGCCTTACCGCGGCAGGCCGGGTCGGAGATGTTGTTCACGCCCGTCTCGGCCAGGTACCGGTTGTACCCCTGGACGTAGCCGCGAATGGCCTCCTTGACCTCCGGCTCGGGTCCGTTGGGCGCGGGCTGGTCGATCAGCCGCTCCACCACACGGTTGTCGTTCATCCGCTGGAAGTACAGGTCGCTGTTGAGATTGCTCGTGGTGTTCTGGTGCTCGCCGGGGCTCGCCCTGCCGTCGGGCCCCAGGTGGCGCGACCTCTGGGCGTTCACCATCAGGTAGGTGTCGGCCAAGGTGCAGATGTTGTCCTTGGCCGCCGCGTACCCGTAGCCCGTTCCCAGTCCCTCCCAGTTCGAGGCGACGATGTGCGGGATCCCGTATTCGGTGTAGCGGATCGTCGGCCTGTCCGGCCCCTGTGCCGCGGCCGGTGACCCGGTGGCCGGTGACCCGGCGGCCACCATCGTGCCCATCACCGCCACCGCGGCCATGACCGCCACCGGCATCCTCGCGCTGAATCTCCTCCGCGCCATCGAGCGGTCCTTCCCCTGTGGTCAAGGCCTACGTCTGAACGCGGCCACGCTAAGGAGCACCGATGAAATCCCGATGATGCCGCCGCACCCCGGGGCGCCCCAGCGGGTGCGTGCGGCAGGGGGCTGTTCTAGCGTCGAATGAGGGAGGGATGTCCGGCCGAGCCGGTCCGGTACGGGGGCCGGGCCCGCGCGGCGATCCCGGAGAGCAGGTGTCCCATGCGCACGTCGACACGTATCGCAAGCGTCCTCACCGGCCTGACCCTCGCCCTCGGCGGCGCGGCCCTTGTCGCCCCCGCCGCCCACGCGGACGTCACGGCCTGCGTCAACCAGGTCGAGCGGGAGCTGAAGGGCGGTGAGGCTCCGGAATCCGTCCGTGCAGCCTGTTACGTCGGGCTGGCCGGTGCCTACGACGAGTGCGTGACCGGTCTGACCGAGGACGGCGTGACCAAGGGGACCGCGGCGAGCGCCTGCCGGCTGGCCTCCAAGTAACAGCGCCCCGCGCGGCGCATGCCCCTCGAAGCAGCAGCACGCGTCCCGAAGCGGAGCCGGGCGATCGAACATACGATGACGGGAACCAGCGCGCGCCGCCGGCTGTGCCGCCAGTCCAGGCCGCTCGGGCGGGAGACGTATGACAGAGGTCGCCGACGCAGCGCGGACCGTCATCCTGACCGTGGACGACGACCCGGGAGTCTCCCGTGCCATCGCCCGTGACCTGCGGCGCCGCTACGGCGGCGGGTACCGGGTCGTGCGCGCCGAGTCAGGCGATTCCGCGCTGGAGGCGTTGCGCGAGCTGAAGCTGCGGGGCGACCTGGTGGCCGTGATCCTCGCCGATTACCGCATGCCGCAGATGAACGGCATCGAGTTCCTCGAACAGGCGCTCAACGTCTATCCGGGCGCGCGGCGCGTGCTGCTGAC
Organism: Streptomyces sp. NPDC051183; assembly: GCF_040682455.1. NCBI lineage: Bacteria > Bacillati > Actinomycetota > Actinomycetes > Kitasatosporales > Streptomycetaceae > Streptomyces > Streptomyces sp. NPDC051183. The sequence goes on along the minus strand of NZ_JBFBBA010000003.1, from coordinate 113,957 downwards.
CGCGTACGCCGACACCGACGCGGCGATCGACGCGATCAACGTGGTCGACCTCGACCACTACCTGCTCAAGCCGTGGGACCCGCCGGAGGAGAAGCTCTACCCGGTCCTGGACGACCTGCTCGCGGCCTGGCGTGCCAGCGACTACCGGCCGGTACCCGCGACCAAGGTGGTCGGACACCGCTGGTCGGCGCACTCCTCGCTCGTTCGCGAGTTCCTGGCCCGCAACCAGGTCCCGTACCGCTGGTACTCCTCCGACGAGCCGGAGGGGCGGCGCCTGCTGGATGCGGCCGGGGCCGACGGGCAGCGGCTGCCCCTGGTGATCACCCCGCAGGGCACCGCGCTGATCGAACCGGAGGCGGCCGACCTCGCCGCCCACGTGGGGCTCGCCACGACCCCGGCCTCCGACTTCTACGACCTCGTCGTGATCGGCGGCGGCCCCGCCGGGCTCGGCGCGGCCGTGTACGGAGCCTCCGAGGGGCTGCGGACCGTACTGATCGAGCGATCGGCGACCGGCGGGCAGGCCGGCCAGAGCTCCCGCATCGAGAACTACCTCGGATTCCCCGACGGGGTATCGGGCGCACAGCTCACCGACCGGGCCCGCCGCCAGGCCGGCAGGTTCGGCGCCGAGATCCTCACCGCGCGCGAGGTCACCGGTCTGGAGGTCAACGGCGCGGCACGCGTCGTCCGCTTCTCCGACGGCTCGAAGATCGCCGCGCACAGCGTCATCCTGGCGACCGGAGTGTCGTACCGGCAGCTCCAGGCGCCGGGCTGCGAGGACTTGACCGGCTGCGGAGTCTATTACGGGTCCTCGCTCACCGAGGCGTCCTCCTGTCTGGAGCAGGACGTGTACATCGTGGGCGGCGCCAACTCTGCCGGGCAGGCGGCGGTATACCTCGCGCGGGGCGCGAAGTCGGTGACGATGCTGGTGCGCGGGGAGTCCTTGACGGCGTCGATGTCGCACTACCTGATCCAGCAGATCGAGGAGACGGCGAACATCACCGTCCGCACCGGGACCGCCGTCGAGGCGGCGCACGGCGAAGGACACCTGGAACAGCTGACGCTGCGGGACGTGGACAGCGGCGCGACCGAACTCGTCGACGCCCAGTGGATGTTCGTGTTCATCGGCGCGGCCCCGCTGACCGACTGGCTGGACGGAACGGTGCTGCGCGACGAGCACGGCTTCATCCTGGCCGGTCCGGATCTCACACCGGACGGGCGACCGCCGGCCGAATGGGAACTCGACCGGCCGCCCTACCACCTGGAGACCAACATCCCAGGCGTGTTCGTGGCGGGCGACGCGCGCGCCCAGTCCGCCAAGCGCGTCGCGTCCGCCGTCGGAGAGGGAGCCATGGCCGTGATGCTCGTCCACCGGTACCTGGAGCAGTCATGAGCGAGCAGGTGAGCGGGCAGGTCATGCCGTGCAACCCGGGCGAGATCGCCTCGCTGTTCCTCTTCGAGAAGCTCTCCCCGGAACAGCTCGGGCGGCTGTGCAGCGAAGGGCGGGTGGAGCGCTTCGAAGCCGGTCCCGTGTACGCGGAGGGCACTCCGGCCACCTGCTTCTACGTGATGATCGAGGGCACCGTCGTACTGTCCCGCCGGGTCGGCGGTGACGACGTGGAGGTCAGCCGGACCTCGCAGCGAGGGGTGTACGCGGGGGCCATGCAGGCCTACCTGGGTGACCGGGTGCCGCAGACGTACAACAACTCGATGCGGGTGAGCGAGCGCACACGCTTCTTCGTACTGCCCGCCCAGTCGTTCGCGGACATCATGCAGGAATGGTTCCCGATGGCCGCGCACCTCCTGGAGGGGCTGTTCTTCGGCTCGAAGAACACCCAGCGGGCCATCGGCCAGCGGGAACGGCTGCTCGCCCTCGGATCGCTGTCCGCCGGTCTCACCCACGAGCTCAACAACCCGGCGGCAGCGGCGGTACGCGCCACCGCCACACTGCGCGAACGCGTCGGCAAGATGCGGCACAAGCTGGCCCACATCGCTCAGGGCAACTACCCCCGCGAGGCGATCGCCGACCTCATCGAAATCCAGGAGCGCACCGTCGAACGCGTCGCGAAGGCAACGGCGTTGAGCCCACTGGAGGCATCCGACCGCGAGGACGAGCTCGCCGACTGGCTGGAGGACCACGGCTTCCCGGAGGGCTGGCGGGTCGCGCCGACCTTCGTACAGGCCGGACTGGACACCGACTGGCTGGAGCAGGTCGCGGCGAGCGTGGCCGAGGACATCCTGCCGGGGGCCATCGGCTGGCTCAACTACACCGTCGAGACAGAGCTGTTGATGGACGAGATCGACGACTCAACCACCCGGATCTCCCACCTCGTGGACGCGGCCAAGCAGTACTCGCAGCTCGACCGCGCTCCGCACCGGGTCGTCGACGTCCACGAACTCCTCGACAGCACCCTGCTGATGCTGTCCGGCAAGATCGGTTCCCGGGTCCGGGTGGTCAAGGACTACGACCGTTCGGTGCCGGACGTACCCGCTTACCCGGCGGAGCTGAATCAGGTGTGGACCAACCTCATCGACAACGCGGTCTTCGCCATCGGGAGCACCGGCGGCGAAGGCACGCTCACGGTCCGCACCGCACGGGAGGGGGACCGGCTGCTGGTGGAGTTCCGCGACACCGGGCCAGGCATCCCGGCCGACGTCCGCAGCCGCATCTTCGATCCCTTCTTCACCACCAAGCCGGTCGGGGAGGGCACCGGTCTGGGCCTGGACATCTCCTGGCGGATCGTCGTCAGCAAGCACCACGGCAGCCTCCAGGTCGAATCGGTGCCGGGCGACACCCGCTTCCAGGTGCTGCTGCCGCTGACCGTCCGGGAACCCGGGACCGCGCCCGAATCCGAGAGCACCGAGGAGTCCTCGTGACCGACATCAGCGGAATCGACCCGAGCGTCCCGCCCAGCGGCCCCGGCTGCGTCGAGTGCGACGAGGTGGGCGGCTGGTGGTTCCACCTGCGGCGCTGCGTCCAGTGCGGCCACGTCGGCTGCTGCGACTCCTCGCCCGCTCAGCACGCCACCGCGCACTGGAAGTCCACCGGCCACCCCCTGGTGCAGAGCTTCGAGCCGGGCGAGGAATGGTTCTGGGACTTCGACAGGGACGAACTGTACGATTCCGGGCCCGAGCTGACGCAGCCAGGTGCCCGTCCGGCGGACCAGCCGGCGCCGGGACCGGCCGGCCGGGTCCCGCAGGACTGGACGCGGCTGCTGCACCGGTGAGCGGCGCACATTTTCATGACTTGAAGTCAGGTGACGTTGCTATTTCGTTAATAATTCACTTCTTGACCACGGCGTTCACGCCGAGTTGACTGCGCCTACCTCGGCCGTTCACACACGGCCTCGTCAGGGAGGTTAAGAACGTGAACGCGCTTTTGGCTCGTGCTTCCGTCTCGGTCGTCGCCTCGGCGGTCACCCTCTCGCTCGCCGCGTGCGGCGGTGTGGAACAGGGCGACGGGAAGCCGGGGAGCCGCGCCGAAGGCGACGCGATCAAAGTGGGGCTCCTGCTGCCGGAGAGCCAGGCCGCGCGGTACGAGAAGTTCGACAAGCCCCTCATCGAGAAGGAGATCGCCGTCCTCACGAGGGGCAGGGCCCAGGTCCTCTACGTCAATGCCAAGCAGAGCGCGACCGTGCAGAACGCGCAGGTCGACGCGATGATCGCCAACAAGGTGAACGTCCTGATCATCGACGCTGTGGACTCCAAGGCCATCGCGGGCGCGATCGGGCGGGCCAAGGCGGCCGGTATCCCGGTCGTGGCCTACGACCGCCTGGCCGAGGGTCCGATCGACGCCTACACCTCCTTCGACAACGACGACGTCGGCATGGTCCAGGGCAAGGCGCTCCTGGAGGCCTTGGGCGACAAGGCGAAGGACGGCCGGATCGTCATGATGAACGGTTCGGTCACAGACCCGAACGCGGCCATGTTCAAGTCCGGTGCGCACTCCGTCCTCGACGGCAAGGTGAACATCGGCAAGGAGTACGACACCGTCGAGTGGAAGCCCGAGAACGCCGCCGCGAACATGACGGCCGCGATCGCGGCGCTCGGCAAGGACAAGATCATCGGCGTCTACTCGGCCAACGACGGCATGGCCGGCGGCGTCATCGCCGCCCTCAAGGCGGCAGGCCTGTCCACCCTGCCCCCGGTCACCGGTCAGGACGCCGAACTCGCCGGTGTGCAGCGGATCGTGGCGGGCGAGCAGTTCATGAGCGTCTACAAGCCGTACGCCCCCGAGGCCGAGGCCGCCGCGATGATGGCCGTCGCGCTCGCCAAGGGCGAGAGGATCGACGAGATGATCAATCAGATGGTCGACAGCCCCACGACCAAGCGGGTGCCGGCGGTTCTCGTGCCCAGCATCTCCCTCACCAAGGACAACGTGAAGACGACGGTGATCAAGGACGACGTCTACACGGTGGCCGAGATCTGCACCGACAGGTTCAAGGCCGCCTGTGAGGGGATCGGCCTGAAGTAGCGATCCGGCCGTACGGCGGCAAGGGTCAGGCGGCGGGCTTTCCGGGCTGGTCGTGGGTCGAGCAGTGGATGCCGCCGCCGCCCGGGGCGATCGTGTCGATCCCCACCGGCACGATGTCCCGCTTGGGGAAGTGTTCCCGGAGGATGCCGCGGGCCCGGTCGTCGGCCTTCGCGTCCCCGAACTTGGGCATGAAGACGGCACCGTTGGCGATGTAGAAGTTGGCGTAGGCCGACACGAAGTCGTCGCCCCGGCCCGTGATCCTGTCCAGGTCCGGCTGCGGCAGGTCGATCACCTCGAAACGCCGGCCCCGGGCGTCCGTCGCCTTCGACAGGACGGCCTTCGCCTGGTCGGCGGAGCGCGACCAGGAGTCCGCCGGGGTGCTGGGGTGGGCGTGGTCCAGCAGGACCACGCCCGGCACGGTGAAGCGCACCAGGCCACTGCGAACGGCCGCCAAGTACGGACGAAGGCGCGGCCGCGTGTCGACACTGTGGCATTGACTGAAAATTCAGTCAATTCGTGGCCGGGGGAGCCGCCGGTCCGCCGAGGCCGTAAAACGATGGACAGCCCTCCGGCGCTCGGCGACGATCTCCGCGATGAACAACGAACCTCTCCCCACCCCTGCCCCCGCCCCCAGGCGCGTCCGCTTCGTCGAGCTCAACGCGAAGGCGCTAAGGGCCCTCGCCGACGGCGACCTCGCCGGAGGCAGCGCCGAGGCCGGGGTCGCCCTCGACGAACACTTCGTCGGCGACCGGGCCCGCTGGATCTTCGGCTACCGCGCCGACCAGCTCGCCGAGGACCCGTCCGCCGCCCCCTGGATCACCAGGGCCGCGGTGTCCGAGCCGGACGGGGCCGTCATCGGCGACGCCGGGTTCCACGGACCGCCGGACGAGGCCGGCATGGTCGAGGTCGGCTTCACCGTCGTGCCCGGGTACCGCCGCCAGGGCTATGCCCGCGCCATGCTGAAGGCGCTGCTGGTCAGGGCCGCCGCCGAACCCGGTGTCAGGACTGTGCGGGCCCGTAGCAAGTCCGACAACAACGCCTCCCTGGCCACCATCGCGGGCTTCGGTTTCACGCGCGTCGGAGAGCAGGGGAGCGAGGACGACGGGCTCGTGATCGTCTTCGAGATCCCGGTGGACGCGATCCAGGACGCCACCGCATGAAAACGCCACCGGACGGGGCATCCGTCCAGATCGGCGCCCTCGTTCCGCTGACCCGGCCCGGCTGGGTCGAAGCGGGCCGGCACCTGCTCGCCGGACTTGAGCTGGCCGTCAGCGAGGTCAACGACGCCGGAGGGATCGACGGCACACCGCTGGAGCTCGTCGTCCGGGACACCGCCGCCGATCCACAGCGGGCCGCAGCAGCCGTGGACGAGTTGGCCGGACTGGGCGTGGCCGCCCTGGCGGGGGAGTACCACAGCGTCGTCGCGCGCGCGGCCGCCGCCAGGGCCGACGCCCTCGGCCTGCCGTACCTGTGCTCGTCGGCGGTCCTCGACGCGCTCACCGAACAGCCGACGCAATGGGTCGCACGCCTCGCCCCGGCGCAGTCCCACGGCTGGCGGACCTACGCGGACTTCCTCCTCGGAGCGGGCCACAGCCGGATCGCCGTGGCAGCCGAGCCGAGTGTCTACTGGGCGTCCGGGGCCCGCGTCCTTCGGGACCACCTCGCTCCCCGCGGCGGCACCCTCCTCGAACTCGACATGCGCACACTGACACCCGCCGCCCTGTGCGACGAACTCGTCGCCCACCGCGCGACGGCCCTCCTGCTCCTGGTCGGCCACCCGGACCCGGCGGTGTCGATCGTCAGGTCCGTACGCCGCGACCAGCGCCTCGCCGAGATCCTGATCGGCGCTCCCGCCGGGCAGCCGGAGTTCACCGAATGGGCCGAGTCGCTGGGCGACGACGGCGCGGGGATCCCGTTCCTGCGCTACCTGCCCGAGCACCTCGGCCCGCTCGGAGCGCGCGTCGAGAGGGCCCTGCGCGAGCGGCTGGCCGAAGCGCCCTCCTTCGTCGCCTTCGAGGGCTACGACACGGTCACCGTCCTGGCCGACGTGCTGCGTACTCACGGCGCGGACCGGGCGCGCATCGCCGCATCCTGGCCGCACGTCGAGGTCGAAGGCACCCGCGGACCGATCCGGTTCTCCCGCACGCCGGGCATCGGCGTCCGGCAATGGGCCTGGGCACCGGTCCAAGTCGTCGACCGCGATCCGGCGGCCCCCGGTCGATTCCGGATCCGCCACACGGGCTGAGACGGCGCGGAGCGGCCGGGCCGACACGGCCGGGCCGCTCCGCGCGTACGGAAGGGGACGGACGTTACGCCCGGCCCCGGAAGACCTCGATGAGGCTGGCGTAGCCGGCACCGGCATGACCGGCGTCGACGGCGCGCTCGGCCAGGGCCTGGATGCGGGCGGGCCACTCCGTGTCGATGCCCGCGGCGGCGCTCTCGCGCACCAGGTACTTCATCGTGGCCAGATGGGTTTCGAGAGCCGCATCGTCCGCCGGGTAGGTGCCGCGGTCGATCTGGTCGGCGTAGGCGCTGACGAACCCGGTCACGCTGGAGAGCCACTGGTTGGCGAAGGGGGCGAAGGCGGCCGCCCCGACCTTGGCCGCGCCCAGCAGGGCGGCCCCGTGCAGGAACGCGTTCAGGGTGCCCCACATGACGCCGAGCAGTGCCACGTCGTAGAGGGAGGCCAGGCCCGGATCCTCCCCGAAGAACACGGGGTTGCCGAGGTGCTGGAGGGTGTCCTTGTGCTGGTCGAACGCGCTGGACGCTCCGCTGAAGAGCAAGAACGCCTCGGGGCGGCCGATCACTTCGGGGATGGACATGATCGCGCCGTCCAGGTAGGCGGTGCCCCACGCGGCGGTCCGGCGGGCTTCGTCTGAGGTGCCGGAGGTCAGGTTGACCAGGGTCCGGCCGGCCAGTTCGGCCCGGTGCGGGCCGACCGCGTCGTGCACGGCGGCCGAGTCGGCCAGGCACACCACGATCAACGAGCTCGCCCGGATGGCGTCGCTCACGGTGCGGGCCACGACGGCTCCTCGGGCCGCGAGGCCCTCCGCCTTGGCCGGAGTGCGGTTCCAAACGGTCGTCGGGTGGCCGGCCTTGAGGAAAGCGGTGGCGAGGGCCTTGCCCATCAGCCCGAGGCCGATGACGGTCACTGGTTCGTTGTTCATGGGGCGACTGTGCGCGAGGGAGGTTGCGCTCCGTCTCCGGAAAGGTTGTGGCCGGGGTGCGGGTAACGTGGCCGTATGCGTTTCGGGGTGCTGGGTCCGCTGGAGGTGTGGACGGCGGACGGGTCGCGCGTCCGGGTGCGCGAGACCAGGATCCGCACGCTGCTCACCGCACTGCTCGTGCGGCGGGGGCAGGTCGTCTCGGTGGACCGGCTGATTGACGACCTGTGGGGCGACGCACCTCCCTCCAGCGACGTCCGCACCCTGCGGTCGAAGGTGTCGCTGTTGCGGCGGACCCTGGAGGACGCCGAGCCGGGCGGCCGTGACCTGGTGCTGTCCCGGCCGCCGGGATACGCGCTCCGGGTGGACGGCGACGCGATCGACGCCGGGCGTTTCGAGGCACTCCTGACGCGGGCCCGGACGAGCACCCCCGACCCGCGCGCGAAGGCCGAACTGCTCACCGAGGCGCTGGCCCTGTGGCGGGGACCGTCGGCCTTCGCCGATTGCGCCGACGAGCCGTTCGTACGGGCCGAAGCCCGGCGACTCGAGGAACAGCGGCTGGTCGCCCTCGAAGAGCTCGCCGAAGCGCGCCTGGCCCTGGGCGAGCACGGGCTGGTGGCAGCCGAGTTGGGGGAACCGGTCGCCGCGTACCCCTTGCACGAGGGACTGCGGTCCGCCCACGTCCGCGCCCTGTACCGGTCGGGGCGCCAGGACGCGGCACTGGCAAGCCTCGGTGAGCTCCGCGACCGGCTCCGGGAAGACCTCGGTCTCGACCCCGGCCGCGAACTGGCCGAACTGCACGGGGCGATCGTGAGGCAGGACTCCGTACTCTCCGCCGACGGTGTTGGGGCGCAGCGGTCTCGCGGCAGCCTTCCCGCCCCGCTCACGGGCCTGATCGGCCGCACCGAGGAGGTGCGTCGCATCCACGGACTGCTGGACTCCGAGCGGCTGGTGACCCTGACCGGCACCGGCGGGGTCGGCAAGACCCGGCTGGCACTGGAAGCGGCCGCCCGCCGGGCCGAGGGTCAGGATCTCCCGGACGGCGCCTGGCTGGTGGAGCTCGCTGCCGCACGGACGGGCATCGACGTACAGGAGGCCGTCGCGGCGGTGCTCGAACTGCGGGACGACGTCCACGCCCCGACGCGGCCCCTGGCCGCCCGGCTCGACGACGCCGTCGCGGGCCGGCGCATGCTCCTCGTGCTCGACAACTGCGAGCACGTCGTGGAGCCGGTCGCCGAACTCGTCGCGCGGTTGCTGCGCGCCGCGCCCGAGCTGCGCATCCTGGCCACCAGCCAGGAACCGCTCGCGGTCACCGGGGAACACACCTGGCCCGTCCCTCCGCTCGAACTGCCCGAACCGGGCTCCGACCGGCCCGAACAGTCCGATGCCGTACGGCTGTTCGTGGCCCGCGCCGCGGCCGCCGTCCCCGGCTTCGCCCTCGGGCCCGACAACGCGGAAGCCGTCGCGGCGGTATGCCGCCGCCTGGACGGAATCCCGCTCGCGCTGGAGATGGCCGCCGCCCGGGTACGCGTCATGGACGTGGCGGAACTCGCCGACCGCCTCGACGACCGGTTCCGGGTCCTCGCGGCGGACCTGCGCGGGGTGCCGGCGCGGCAGCGCACGCTGCGCGCGATGATCGACTGGAGCTGGGGACTGCTCACCGAGACCGAGCAGATGCTGCTGCGCCGCCTGGCCGTACCCGTGGACGGCTGCACCCTGCGGGCCGCCGAGACGGTGTGCGCGGGCGAGGGCCTGCGGACCGAGGAGGTCCTCGGCCTGCTCGGGCGGCTGGTCGACCGTTCCCTGGTCGTCCACCGGGACGGCCGCTACCGGCTGCTGGAGTCGGTCGCGGCCTACAGCCTGGAACAGCTGGCCGGGTCCGGGTCCGGGGAGGAAGAGCGCGTACGCGACCGCCATCTCACCTGCTACGTCGACCTCGCCGAACACGCCGATCCCCGGCTGCGGGGCCACCAGCAGCGGCTCTGGCTGGACCGCATGGACGCCGAGGCCGCCAACCTGCGCGCCGCCCTCGCCCACGCCGTCCGCAGGGGAAACGCGGACATGGCCCTGCGGCTGGTGAACGCGACCGCCTGGTACTGGTTCCTGCGCGGCCGATTCGCCGAAGCCAGACGCTCACTCGACCTGGCCCTCGCCCTGCCGGCCGGGGGCGACCCCGGACCGAGGGCATCGGCCCGGGCATGGCGGGCGGGCATGTCGCTGCTGCTCCTCGACGTTCCCGACCACGAGAGCACGCTCGTACTCGACCTCTACGACCAGGTGGACGATCCCGGCGGACGTGCCCGGGCCCGATGGTTCCTCGCGCTGGGCAAGGTCGGGTTCGGCGACCCGGAAGGGACACTCGAACTCGCCGACCGGGCCCACGCCGAGTTCCGCACCCTGGAGGACCGTTGGGGAACGGCTGCCGCGCTCTGCGTCCGGGCCGAGGTCGCCCTGTACCAGGGGAAGCCCGACGCGGCGCGCGCCGACGCCGAGGAGGCCGGTGCGCTGTTCCGGGAACTCGGTGACGGCTGGGGCGGGTTGTACGCAACGCTGACCCTCGGCGACCTGGCCGAAATCAACGGCGACTACGAGGCCGCGGGCAAGCTGCGCCGAGAGGGGTTCCAGCTCGCCGAGGAACTCAAGCTGTGGAACGAGGCGTCCAGGGTGCTGGCGCGCCTGGGGCGCACCGCGCTCCTCACCGGCGACCTCGATCGCGCCGAGACCCTCCACCGACGCGCCCTGCGGCTCGCGGCCGCGCACTCCTACCAGCGCGGCGAGGAATTCGCCGAGGTCGGACTGGCCCTGGTGGCGCGGCGCCGGGGCAGGCTGGACGACGCGGAGAACCACCTGCGCGCGTGGCTCGACTGGTGCCGCCGGTGGGAGGGCGATCTCGGAGTGGCGTTCATCCTGGCCGAACTGGGCTTCATCGCCGAACAGCGGGGCGATGGCGACGCCGCGCTGGTGTTGCACCAGGAAGGGCTGGAGCACGCCCGTCGCACCGGCGACCGACGTGCCCTCGCCCGCGCCCTCGAAGGTCTGGCCGGTGCCCACGCCCTCACCGGCGACCGCGAGAGCGCCGCCCGGCTGCTGGGCACGGCCGCGGCACTGCGCGACGCGGTCGGCATACCCCTGCCGCCCGCGGAGCGCGGCGACGTCGACCGCATCACCGCCGCCATCGGCCGGGCCCCGACCGGCTGACAGGTCCGGACTGCTCGGCCACCAGTGGAACAACGCATGACATCCCGGCGTGGGTACGACGGGCGGTCGCAGCTCCGCGTCCCCGGCTGATTGGATGCGGTGGACGGCGTGTGAGGGTGGCCGGTGGCGGAGATCGGTGCCGACCGCCCGGCGGGCTGCGCCGCCGGGGAGCACAACCCGGCCGTCGGGCGTTGGACCGTCGAAGGGAGCTATCTCGTTGGACACACGGCACTACCCGAGCGATGAGGAGGATGTGATGGGCGCGGCCGATGAGGGACGGCAGTGGCTGGACGAGGCCAGTGTCGACAACGCGAGGACGACGCTGCTGCAGCTCCTCGCGCGGACGGGCGTACCCTCCGATGACGCGCGGCAACTGATCGGGCTCCTGGAAGCGGGTGCGCTGGCGCTCGCGCACCAGGAGCTGAGCGGCGGCGGCCGGAGGGCGCCGGGGGACAAGGGCGAGGCGTACGAGGCGGGCTGGCTCGACGGCGCCGGCGACCTCCTGGAGGAGCTCGGCACCGTCGCCGAGCGGACCCTGCTACGGGTCGTGGGAGCCGACGGGCAGCAGGGACCGGCAGGGGAGCACCCGCGGGCCGGGCGCATGGAGGTGGAGCGGGCGCGGGTGGCGCTCATGCCCCTGTACCTGTCGTTCACCGCGGACTCGGACCTGGACCCGGAGGTCACCGAGGAGGTGCTCGGCGCCGTCCTCGGCACGATGAGCCCCCGGCAGCGGGCCGGGTACGCCGGGCGGCTGGCGCAGTTCGCCGCGGCCCACCGGGCCCGGCTGGAGCGCCTGTTCGCGGCGTACGGACCGGGCAGCGCCATCACGGTGCACGGCCGCTACTCGCTCCTCCACTCCGCCACGAGCATCGCCGTGCTGGAGCGGCTCATCGCCGTGCCGCAGGAGCTCCGTGAGGAGTGGGACGCCGCGGAGCTGCCGCCCGCGTGGCTGGACGGCATGACGACCGCCTGGGACGCCGCGGCCTGATCACCGTCCTTCGGAGTGACGCGAGAGACCCCCGCACCGTCCGTACGGGGGTCCCTCGCGTCGCGGCGCGCAAACGTCCCACCCGGTCAGCCCGGGATGAGTGCGTCCCACTGGTCGCGCGTCGGGCCGTCGTACTGCGGTGAGAAGTCGGGGTTGGCGGCCAGCCAGGCGGTGACGTGCCGGTCCACCTCGTCGGTGCCGTAGGCGTCGCGCGCCGGTCGCACGAGATGGCGTACCTGGGCTCGGGCCCTCATGACGACGGGATCGTCGAAGGCGCAGGCACCCACGGCGGCGGCCCGCCGGTCCGAGGGCGGCGCGCTCTCGGCGAGGCGCTGTCCGGTGGTGCGGTCGGCCGTCACCTGCGCGTCGAACCACGGGCGGAGGGTCTCCGTCGTCCAGGCGTGGTACCCGGTGGGGTCTTCGGCGATCCGGTCGACATGCGTGGCGAGTTGCTGGGCGGCGCGCAGGCCGAGGGACACGCCGTGGCCCGAAGTGGGGTTGGTGTGGATGAGGCTGTCCCCGGCGTTGACCAGGCCGGTGACGACGGGTCCCGCCTCGTCGACGAGGGCGGTCCAGCGGTTGTCCAGGCCGCCCATCGCCAGTACGGCGGACTGCGGTTCGGGGTCCAGGCCGAGCCAGGCGGCAGGGGCGGGGAAGCGGCGGGCGACAGCCTCGAACACCTCGGGGTCGGTGAGCGCGCCGCGGGCCGCATCACCCGTGGAGAGCACCATGTGGAGGGCGAAGGTGTCGTTGTCGGAAGGGAAGACGCCGGCGATGGCGAACGGGGCCGCCGAGCCGGCCTTCACCCGCCCGGGGTCACGCGGACCGTCGGCGCGCAGGCGGTACCAGCGGCACAGGTAGACGATCTCGGTGCGGTGGCTTTCGACCACGGGCGGGCGGCAGCCTGCCGCGACGAGCCAGGCGGGAACCGGCGAGCGACGACCGGACGCATCGATGACGAGGTCCGCCCGGTGCACCTCCGCGCCCGCGCGGACGCCGGTGACCCGCGGCGGGCTGCCCTCCCGGAAGGCGAGACCGGTCACCCGGCAGCCCTGCCGCACCTCAACGGCGGGTTCCCGCCGCACGGCCGCGGTCAGGGCGGCCTCCAGTACGATGCGGCGGGTGCGCAGGGTCACCAGATCCTCGTCGCCGGCCCGATGCGGGGGATGCTCGCCGAACCAGTCGAACTCGTGGTACTCGCGGGCTCCGCGTGCCAGCAAGTCGGCGTAGACATCGGGGATTTCGGAGCGCAGTACGGTGCGTACGGGCGCGAGGAGCGAGTGGGGCTGGACGGCGTGCGGGCTCCGGGGCCTGTGCCAGTCGAAGAAGTCCCGGTGAAGGTCCTCTCCGGCCTGCCGCGCGTCCTGCTCGAACAACGTGACCCTGTGGCCCCGCCGGCCCAGCATGAGCGCCGTCCCCAGCCCGCTCGTACCCCCACCGACCACTGCAACCCGCGCCATTCGGCATCCCCTTCGCGTCGTGTTGCGGGCCGAGCCTACCGCTTGACGATCTTCGTGCGGGAACCGGGGTGCCGTCTCCCTCAGGGGCGTTCGAGCATCCGGCGCCGAAGGCTGTCGTAGATGGGCTCGCTCTCCAGCCGGTCCGCGGTCACGGTCGCGGCGAAACAGGCGACCAGCAGCGGGACCAGAAGCACGGACGTGCCGGTCATCTCCACGACCAGGACGACACCCGTGAGCGGCGCCCGCACGACCCCCGCGAACAGGGCCGCCATCCCCACCGCGGCGAACGCGGCCGGACCCGCCGCCTGACCCGGCAGGAGTGGGGAGGCGAGCGCGTGGGCGAGGGTGCCCCACAGGGCCCCCAGGGCCAGCAGCGGGGCGAACAGCCCGCCGGGCGTCGCGGCGGCATAGCTGAGCGGGCCCGCCACGAACCGGACGGCGAGGTAGGTCCCCAGCGCCACCACCGTCATGCCGCCGCCCGCCAGCAGGCGCATGCTCAGCGGGTCGCCGCCGCCGGCCAGGAGCGGATCGACGGCCATGAGGGCGCCGACCACGGCACCGATGGCCGCCGCTCGGACGGTGGCCGGTACCCGGGTCAGCCCGTCGCACGCCTCCAGCGTCCGTACGACCAGAGCGCTGTACGCGGCGCCGAGCGCCCCGGCGGCCACCCCGAACAGCAGGAAGACCGGCAGCATCCACACGGGCGGGTCGGGGACCTCCGGCATCGGGAGCACGGGCGCGCCCGCCACGACGGACAGGGAGCAGACCACCGCGGCGACGGTGCCGACGAGCGTCAGCAGCACCAGACGGGGCCTGATCGTGCGGGTCACCTCCTCGCAGACGAACAGCAGCCCGCCCAGCGGAGCGATGAACGCCGCCGCCAGTCCCGCCCCGCCGAGCGCGGTGTGGACCAGGCGGGCGTCCTCGGCGTCCAGCCGGCCGCGGTGACCGGCCACGGACCCGATCGCGGCGCCCATGTGGACGAGCGGGCCCTCCCGCCCCAGGACCAGGCCCGAGCCGATGGCGATGACACCGCCGACGAACTTCGCCGGTACCAGCCACAGCGAATGCTGATCGGACTCCTGCCGCCACACGGCTTCCACGTGCTGGATCCCGCTGCCCGCCGCGTGCGGGACCCGCTGGGCGATCGCACACGCCACCGCCGCGCCCACCGCGCAGAGTGCGACCGGAACCAGCCGGCCCGCGACGCCCAGACCCGCGGCGGTCCCCACCAGGGAGCCGCGCAGCCTGTCGGCGTGCTCCAGGCACCACCGGAAGGCGCCGCCGACCAGCCCGACCAGGCAGCCGGCCGCCGCAGCGACGACGAATGCGCGGCCGGTCTTGAGGGAGGGCCGAGCACCGGGCATGAACTGCCTCCACCGAGCGGCACGGGGACGTCCGCCGAGCCTGCACCCATCGGCCGGCCATCACGGCAAACCTCGCCGTAGCCCTGCCCCGACCCACCCCGACCGGGCGAACCCGCCGCCCGCTGAGCCCGGCGGCCGGTGAGCGCGGCGCCTTCACCTGGTCGGGCCAGGCGAAGGCCGTCGGCTGCCGCGAATGGCCCAGGATCGGGACACCGGAGAGGCAGTAGGACGGATGGGATGCCTAACGTCGATGCCGGACACATCCCATCGGCTCGCGAAGGTTATGGAGACGTCATGTCCCATCGAGGCCGCCGGCTGGCCGGCGCCTGCATAGGTACGGTCGCTGCCGCTCTGCTCGCCACCGGCGGCGCCCTCGCCGCGCCGCCCCAAGAGGCCTCCGGCGGCAAGACCGGGCCCAAGGTCGCCGTGGGTGCCTATCTCCACTACGGCTCGCCCGGCGTCGAGCGGATGCGGGACCTCTCGCGCTGGCTCGGGGGCACCGAGCTGCGCGCCGGGCACACCTACCTGCCCGGCGACACCTGGGCGAACATCGAGGGCGAGCCCGACTCCTTGCGCAGCTGGGCACGGTGGCGCAAGGCGAGGGCCGACCGCCTGTTCGTCCTGAACGTGCCCATGCAGGAGCAGAACGAGGCCGGCGTCCCCGACGAACGGGTCGCCGAGCTGATCCGCTCCGGCGCGGAAGGTGAGTACGACCACCACTTCCACCGGCTGGCCGAACGCCTGGTCGCCCTCGGGGTGCCGGACACGGTGATCGTGCTCGGCTGGGAGATGAACGGCTTCAACTACACCCACCGGTGCGGTCCCGACCCCGAGAACTGGAAGAGGTACTGGCGGAACATCGTGGCGGCCATGCGCGCCGTGGAGGGGCAGCGGTTCCGCTTCGACTTCGCCCCCAACCGCGGCAGTGACGCGGTCCCCTGGACCAGGTGCTACCCCGGCGACGACGTGGTCGACATCGTCGGCATGGACACCTACGACCAGCCGCCCGGCCACACCTTCGACGAGCAGATCAACCAGCCCTACGGACTCCAGCAGCAGGTCGACTTCGCGAGGGCGCACGGCAAGCGGATCTCGTACCCCGAGTGGGGGCTGTTCCGCAACGGCGACAATCCGGAGTACATGCGGCGCATGCTGGCATGGATCGCCAAGCAGAAGCCGATGTACCACAGCATCACGGACTACTGCCCGCACGGCGTGTGGCAGTGCAGCAAGAACCCCCGTTCCACGCGCGTGTTCCGGGAGTTCCTGTCCACCAAACGGAGAGGTTCACCAGATCGCGTGCAGAGCCCGCGGTGAGCGGTGGATCAAGGTGGGCCGCATGGTCGGCGAGGGGGCCTCGGGATCCAGGCGCAGACCCGGCAGGCGGCGGGTGAACAGTTCGAGGGTCAGGCGCAGTTGTTCGCGGCCCAACTGTGAGCCGGGGCAGCCGTGCGGTCCGTGGCCGAAGGCCAGGTGGTGGCCGGCGGGGCGGCTGATGTCGAAGCGGTCGGCCCGCTCGTGGCGGTCCTCGTCGCGGTTGGCCGAACCGTAGGCGACCAGCACGTGGGCCCCGGCGGGCAGCTTCGTCCCGGCGAGCGACACCGGCCGGGTGGCGGTACGGCGGAAGGCCTGCACGGCCGTGTCGTAGCGCGCCGCCTCCTCCACGGCCGCCGGTATGAGCGCCGGATCGGCGCACAGCACCTCCCACTGCGCCCGGTCGCGCAGCAGGTGCAGCAGGGTGCTGCCGATCATCGCGCTGGTGGTGAGGAATCCGGCGATCAGGAGGTTCTGGAGGCTCGCCACCAGCTCGTGACGCTGCTCCAGGGTGAGTTCACCGGTGCCGGGAGCCAGGGCGGCCACCATGGTCGAGCACAGATCGTCCCGGGGAGCGGCACGCCGGTCGCGCAGGTACCCGTCCAACAGGTGCTGGAGCGCGACCACGTCCGCGGCGGCGGCCGCCTGTGCCTGCGGAGGCATCGGCCGGAACAGCAGCTCCTCGGCCCGGTACCCGCCGTGCACCGCGGCGGGCACGTCCGCCGGGTCCAGTCCGATCAGCCGGCCGACCACCAGCCCGGGCAGCCGGCGGGCGTACGCCTCCACCAGCTCCGCCGACCCGTCCGCGGCGAAGCCGTCCACCAACTCCCGTGCACACTCCCGGGCGTACGGCAGCAGGGCCGCCACGCGCGCGGCCGACAGCCCGCGGTTCAGCACCGCCCGGTGTCGCCTGTGCTCGGCGCCGTCCGTGCTGACGACGGTGGGACGCGGACCGAACCCCTGCGGCAGGACGCCCAGTGCCGCTTCCGACAACTGGACGTCCGGCAGCAGGGAGTTGACCGAGGAGAAGTCCTCGGGGCGCAGCAGCACCTCGCGTACGTCCTGGTCCCGCGCCACCAGCCACGCGTCGAACTCGGGTACGTAGGTCAGTCCCTCGGCCCTGCGGGCGCGGGCGTACAGCGGGTACGGGTCGAGGTACAGCTCGTCGCGCCCTGCCTGGTCGTAGGTCGGCACACGGGCCTCCGGGTCGCGGTCGGTTGCGGGGCGCGGTAGGGCCCGCGCGGGTGAACTCCGGTGCCGGGCCATGATGCAGGAGCCCGGCCGCGCAAGGAAGTGCGCCTGCGCGTGCCGCGCCCCCGCGCCCTACCGCCCTATGCCGCCGGATGCGCCTTGGTGAGGGTGCAGACGCCGTCCGTGCACTCGCGCTCCAGACGGCCGCGTGAGACGGTCTGTGCCAGCCCGACCATCCAGCAGGTGGGGCAGCCCCGGAAGGCGATCAGGGCCAGCGGAGCCGCCAGCAGGGTGACCGGGCCGGCGACGGGCACCAGGGCGACCGAGCCGACGATCACCCCGAACCCGATGGCGCCGCGCGCCAGGTGGCGAGGGACGGACTTGCTGGCGTAGTTCATTGGGGTGAGCCTCCTCCGACAGGTTGGTCGACGGGTCGATCCGGGGTCCGGCCTTTCGCTTCCAGCGAGTGACGCAGCGTCGCTCGTGCCCGGTGCAGCCGCGATTTCATCGCGGCGGTGCTCAGACCGAGCGAATGGGCGACGGTCCTGCCGGGCAGGCCCTGGACGTCCCGCATGATCAGGACCTGCCGCTGATCGCCGGGAAGGGCGCTGACCGCGGCCGCGATCCGCGCCACCTCCAGCCGGTGCAGCACCGCCTCCTCGGCGGACGGTTCCGCGGCCGCCTCCGGTGCGGCCGGGCGCTCGTCGCTCCGCGAGACGAGCACCCGTACCTGCCGGAGGCATTCGTTGCGCACGATCCGGAACATCCACGAGGCGAGCGCGCCAGTGGCCCGCAAGGTGCCGATCTTCCGGTAGAGGATGATCAGCGCCTCCTGAGCCGCGTCCTCCGCGTCCTGCGGCGAGGAGCACAGCGACAGGGCGAACTTGCGCACGTGCGGCTGCGATTCCATGACGACGGTGGTGAGCGAAGCGACGTCGCCGTCCTGAGCGGCCTTGATCACCCGCTCGTCCGGCCACGAGAACTGCCGGCTCATGCGCGGCTCTTGTAGCGCCGCATCAGGTGCCAGCTGCACGCGCCCACGAGCAGGGCTCCGATCACTACGAGGCCAGTGACCATCATGGGTGTTCCTCCCGGTTCCGCCGGCCCGTTCGGCCGGTACACAGACAAGAGTCGGGCACCCCCGAAAAGGATTCACCTCCGGCCGAAGCAGTTCCCCGTGCCACAGCGTCCCGGTCGGCCGGTGGGTGGCCGGCCGGGACGGCAGGTGGGCTTTCGGGGGTCAGGCGAGGTCGAACCTGTCGAGGTTCATCACCTTGTCCCACGCCGCCACGAAGTCGCGTACGAACGTCCCTGCCGCGTCCTGGGACGCGTAGACCTCCGAGATCGCGCGGAGCTGGGAGTGCGAACCGAAGACGAGGTCGACGGCGGTGGCCGTCCACTTGACCTCGCCCGTGACGCGATCCCGGCCCTCGAAGACGTTCTCGGCCGAGGCGGACGCCTTCCACTCCGTACCCATGTCCAGCAGGTTGACGAAGAAGTCGCTGGTCAGGGTCTGCGGCCGCCGGGTGAAGGCGCCGTGCGGGGACTGATCGAACCCGGTGTTCAGGGCCCGCATGCCACCGATG
Organism: Streptomyces sp. NPDC051183; assembly: GCF_040682455.1. NCBI lineage: Bacteria > Bacillati > Actinomycetota > Actinomycetes > Kitasatosporales > Streptomycetaceae > Streptomyces > Streptomyces sp. NPDC051183. Next base: position 95,218 of record NZ_JBFBBA010000003.1, on the reverse strand, counting down.
AGAACCGTCATCTCGGGTGCGGTCAGCGTCAACAGGTTGGCGCGGTCCAGCATGAGCATCTCCGGCGACAACTTCTCCCCCGCGCGGAGGTAGTTGCGGAAGGCGTCCGCCCGCGGTTCGAGCACGGCGAACGACTCGACGTCGGTCTGCTCCTGCGAGGCGTCCGTGCGCCCCGGCGCGAACGGGACGGTGATGTCGTGCCCCGCGTCCTTCGCGGCCTTCTCGACGGCCGCGCACCCGCCCAGGACGATCAGGTCGGCGAGCGAAACCTTCTTTCCGCCGGTCTGCGAGCCGTTGAAGTCCTGCTGGATCCCTTCGAGGGCCTGCAGTACCGCGGTCACCTCGGGCAGGGCGTTGGCCTCCCAGTCCTTCTGCGGCGCGAGCCGGATCCGTGCCCCGTTGGCCCCGCCGCGCATGTCGGTGCCGCGGAAGCTGGCGGCCGATGCCCAAGCGGTGGTGACCAGCTGGGAGACGGACAGTCCGGAGGCGAGGATCGTGCCCTTGAGGGCGGCGACGTCCTGGTCGGAGACCAGCTCGTGGTCGGCCCGGGGGACGGGGTCCTGCCACAGTTGCGGCCCGGCGACCCACGGGCCGAGGTAGCGCGAGAGGGGGCCCATGTCGCGGTGCAGCAGCTTGTACCAGGCCTTGGCGAAGGCGTCCGCGAGCTCGGCGGGGTTCTCGTGGAAGCGCTTCGCGATCGGAGCGTAGACCGGATCCACCTTCAGCGAGAGGTCGGTCGTGAGCATCATGGGAGCGTGCCGCTGCGACGGGTCATGGGCGTCCGGCACGGTGTCCTTGGCCGCGGGATCCTTGGGGGTCCACTGCTTCGCACCGGCCGGGCTCGTCGTCAGCTCCCAGTCGTACCGGAACAGGTTGTCCAGGTACCCGTTGTCCCACTTGGTCGGCTCGGTGGTCCACGCACCTTCGAGACCACTGGTGAGCGTGTCGACGCCCATGCCGCTGCCGCACGTGTTGCGCCAGCCGAGGCCTTGCTCCTCCAGGGGGCCGGCCTCGGGTTCCGGACCGATGTACTCGGGGTCGACCGCACCGTGGCACTTGCCGAACGTGTGGCCGCCGATGATGAGGGCGGCCGTCTCCTCGTCGTTCATCGCCATGCGGCCGAACGTCTCGCGGATGTCCCGGGCGGCAGCGACCGGATCCGGATTCCCGTTGGGGCCTTCCGGATTGACGTAGATCAGCCCCATCTGAACGGCGCCGAAAGGACCGGTGAGTTCCCGGTCGCCGATGTAGCGCTCGTCTCCGAGCCACGTGTCCTCGGGTCCCCAGAAGATTTCCTCGGGTTCCCAGACGTCCTCCCGTCCGAAGCCGAAACCGAACGTCTTGAAGCCCATGGATTCCATGGCGCAGTTTCCGGCGAACACCAGAAGGTCGGCCCATGAGATCTTCCGACCGTACTTCTGCTTGACCGGCCAGAGCAGACGGCGCGCCTTGTCGAGGCTGGCGTTGTCCGGCCAGCTGTTGAGAGGTGCGAACCGCTGGGCGCCGGCGCCGCCGCCGCCCCGGCCGTCGGCGATGCGGTACGTGCCGGCGGCGTGCCAGCTCATGCGGATGAAGAGCGGCCCGTAGTGGCCGTAATCCGCGGGCCACCAGTCCTGCGACGCGGTCATGACCTCGAAGACGTCCCGCTTCAGCGCGTCGACGTCGAGGGTCTTGAACTCCTCGGCGTAGTTGAAGTCCTCGCCCATCGGATTGGACAGGGGCGAGTGCTGGTGGAGAACCTGAAGGTCGAGTTGGTTCGGCCACCAGTCCCGGTTCGTCCTGGGGCGGGTCGGCGCGGGGGTCGGGGAAGGGATTGCTGGGTTCTCGCTGTCGCTGCCGGACACGTCCGTCCTTCTTCCTGTCTCGATGTTTCCGCCTGCTGGCTGCTCAGCGCTTGGCGCTCGGCGCTTTCCGGTCTCGCTTCCCGCTTTCCGTTTCCCGCTCTCTGCTTTCCGCTTTCCGCATTCCGAGTCGGGCATTGCGACCCGCGCCCGCAGCGCGCCATGGCGTATCGGCGTCCGTATGGTCGCGCACCGCAGACCGCACTGCTACGAGAACACGCGTGGGCGACTGTTCCGGTCTCGGAAATGTGCGAGGAATGGTGACATTTTCAGATCGTGAGCGGCCGCCACCGCGCCGTCGGCCACAAGTCGAAGTAGGCCCGGACGGTCGTCCCCGCAGCGCCGGTGTGGATGCGGACCAGCGTGGCGAACTCGTTGACGAGGAGCAGACCGCGGCCCCCGGGCCGCTCGACCGGGGCCGGTACGCGACCGGCGAGCGGATCGCGTAGTAGCCCGATGTCCCTTACGTCACACACCAGTTGACCTTCTTCGATCCAGAGCCGCACGGTCCCCCGCCCGCCGCCGTGCACCACGCTGTTCGTCGTCAGCTCGGCGACGGTCAGCGAAACCGCCGCACGGCCCTCGTCGGCCGCGCCGAGGCGTGCGGCGGTCCGGTCGGCGAAGAGTCGCGCCTCGTGCAGAAGCCCCTCGTCGAAGTCGAAGGCGGGGGCGCCCTCGGGATGGGGCAGCGGTTCGTTGCCCCGCGCGAGAGCGCGGGTGGGGGAGAAGGCGCCGCTCACCCGCTCGCGGCTGTCCTCCATGACGGTCGGATGGGTGACCCGAGCGTCGGCGAGCGCCTCGGCGGGCAGGCGGTCCGCGTCGTACGGGCACAGGATGGTCACGTCACGACCGCGGAAGGCGGCGTTGATCAATGCCTCGTGCTGGACGCACGCCGGGTACTCCAATGGGGTACGACCCGGCCACACGGGTTCCCCGACGATACGGACGTGCCCGGATCCTCGGGCGTCGGCGAAGGCCCGGAGAACCCTGGGGATGATCCGGCCCGGGTTGCGACCCGCCTGCGTCATGTCGAGGAAGCGCACACCGGGCGCCCCGGGGTCCGGGTCCGGATCCGGGTCGCCGATCTCCGCCCTGATCAGTTCGAGGTTCCCCGGCGGTACGGCCACGGCGACGGGCTCTCCGGCCTCCGTGCCGTCGCGGATGAACGGCACCACGGCGGCCACGTACTCGCGTTCGCCCCGGTAGAAGAACGCAGGGTGCCGGAAGGGCCCCGCAGACGTCATTCGGCCGTTCACGGCTCGGGCGCCCCCGTCGGTCATGGCGATCCCTTCCCGGGCTCTGCCCCGGACGGCCCGATTGGGCCGGCGTACGCCGGGGTAGGCGCGAACGGAGCGAGAATGCGGCTCTTCCCGGTGCACGCTGACGTGGAGGAAGCGCCGGCCGGGCGCAGCACCGGTGAGCCAGGTAGCGGAGGAGCATCATGGGCGAGCGCCCGCCACTCGATCAGAGCCGCCGCCTGGTGCTGAACGGCACCGAGGGTGTTGTCGGTCAGTGCCGGGACTTCGTCCGCCGGACGCTGACGGAGTGGAGCTGGGCGTCCCGTGACGCCGACGCAGACACCGCCGATGCCGCCGATGCCGCCGATGCCGCCGATGCCGCCGAAGCAGTCGATGACGTGCTGCTGCTGGTGTCCGAGGTGGTGGCCAACGCCTGCCTGCACGGCGGAGGTCCGAGGGCGCTCCAACTGCACCGCGCCGGACCGCGGCTGCGGATCGAGGTGACCGACAACAGCCCGGTCGCTCCCACGGTGCGCCCGAGGCCCGATCCGTCCTTGCCGGGAGGTCACGGCATGCTCATCGTGGAGCGGCTGGCCCGGGAGTGGGGTTCGGTCCCGGTGGACGGCGGCAAGTGCGTGTGGCTGGAGGTCTCCTCGCCGCCGTGGTCCGGCGACGGCGACGGCGGCCGGCCGCGCGCGGGGTGGCTCGGCTTCCTGTCCGGCCGCGGTCCCGGATGGCCGTCGGACTGATCGGCGCGATCGGCGCGAACGTCCGCGTCGGTCTGGGCACCGGTCGGCTCGTCGGTCAGAAGGCCCGTCCTCAGCTGTTGCATGATCCGGTTCAGCAGCCGGGAGACGTGCATCTGGGAGAGGCCGAGCCGGTCGCCGATCTCGGATTGGGTGAGTTCCTCGCCGAACCGCAGAGCCAGGATCTGCCGGTCGCGCTCGCCGAGCGAGGCCAGCAGGGGCTTGAGCGTCTCCAGGCACTCGATGCGGTCGTACGCCGCCTCCTCGCTGCCGAGCGAGGACAGCAGCGGCGTCACGTTCGTGTCCTCGTCGACAGGTGCCTCCAGGGAGCCGGCGGTGTAGCCGTTGCTGGCCAGCAGGCCCTCGGTCAGTTCCGCGTCCGTGATTCCGAGGCCTTGCGCCAGTTCGTGCTCGGTCGGCCGGCGGCCCCGCCGCTGTTCGAAGGCGTCGCACGCCTTGGCGATGTCGAGCCTGAGCTCCTGCAGGCGCCTGGGAACCTTCACCGACCAGCTGGTGTCACGGAAGAATCGTTTGATCTCGCCGGTGATGGTGGGGATGGCGAACGTGGCGAATTCGATCCCGCGTTCTACGTCGTACCGGTTGATGGCTTTGATGAGGCCGATGGTGCCGACCTGGATGATGTCGTCCAGCGGTTCGCGGCGTGCGCGGTAGCGACGGGCCGTGTACTTCACCAGGCTGAGGTTGAGCTCGACCAGGGTGTTGCGCACGTAGGAGTACTCGGGAGTGCCCTCCTCCAGGGTCTTCAGGCGCCGGAACAGTGCGGCCGACAGCGGCCGGGCGTCCGCGGTGCTCACGCTGACCGGGTGCTCGGGGACGAGGGCGCGGAGGGAGTCCGGGAGGACCTCGGTATGGAGGGGGTCCGCGGTGTCGCGGGAAATGGGTGACATGTGAAACCTCCGACGGCTGGGGCTGCAGCTGACAGGCGCAGCGGGGGCCGTCGTCGTCTTCCCGAGCGGTATATACCCCTCGCGGGGCGAAATGACCCCTTCTCGTGTCACAGTGGATCGCAGCGAGGTCCGATATGAACGATTCCGACCGGATTCTGGAGAAGCTGCTGGCCGGGCTCACCGCGGTGCGGGACGGGGACCTGAGCACCCGGCTCCCGGACGACGCGGCCGGCCTCCCGGGCGAGATCGCCGCCGTCTACAACGGTATGGTCGACCAGCTGTCCCTGGTCACGGCCGAGGTCACCCGAGTGGCCCAGGAGGTCGGCGGCCAGGGCCTGCTCGGCGGCCACGCCCGGGTTCCGCGTACCGGCGGCGTCTGGCGCGAGCTGACCACGGGCGTGAACAGCATGGCCGACAACCTGACCTCGCAGGTGCGCAACATCGCCCAGGTCGCCACGGCCGTGGCCAGGGGCGACCTCACCCAGAAGATCAGGGTGGACGCGAGCGGTGAGATCCTTGAGCTCAAGGACACCATCAACACCATGGTCGACCGGCTCTCGGCCTTCGCCGAGGAGGTCAGCCGCGTCGCCTTCGAGGTCGGCACGGAGGGCAATCTGGGCGGGCAGGCGACCGTCCGCGGCGTCTCCGGCACCTGGAAGGACCTCACCGACAACGTCAACTCGATGGCCACCAACCTCACCAACCAGGTGCGCAACATCGCCCAGGTCACCACCGCAGTGGCCAGGGGCGACCTCACCCGCAGGATCGACGTGGACGCCCGCGGCGAGATCCTGGAGCTCAAGACCACCATCAACACCATGGTCGACCAGCTGTCCTCCTTCGCCGCCGAGGTCACCCGCGTGGCGCGCGAGGTCGGCAGCGAGGGCCGGCTCGGAGGCCAGGCTGAGGTCGCCGGCGTCTCCGGCACCTGGAAGCGCCTCACCGAGAACGTCAACGAGCTGGCCGGCAACCTCACCCGGCAGGTCCGCGCCATCGCCGAGGTGACGAGCGCCGTCGCCGAGGGGGACCTCACCCGCTCGATCACCGTGGAGGCACCCGGCGAGGTCGGCGAGCTCCGGGACAACATCAACGCCATGGTCGAGTCCCTGCGCGCCACCACCCGGGCCAACGAGGACCAGGAATGGCTCGGATCCAGCCTCGCCCGCGTCTCGCGGCAGATCCAGGGGATCCGCGAACTCCCCGCCGTCGCCCAGCTGATCATGCGCGAGGTGCCGCCCCTGGTGAACGCCCAGTACGGCAGCTTCTTCCTGGCGCAGGACGGCCCGGAGGGCACGGAGCTCGTCGCGATGGCCACCTACGGACTGCCGGACGACCCGGGCACCGGCCCCCGCCGGTTCCGGATCGGCCAGTCCCTCGTCGGCGAGGCCGCAGCCGGCCGCCGCGCCATCACCGTGGAAGACATCCCGCCCGGCTACGCGACCATCGCCTCCGGCACCGGAGCCACCGACGCGACCACCCTGGTCGTCCTGCCGATCGTCGCCGAGGACCAGGTCCTGGGCGCCGTCGAACTGGCCGCCCTGCGCCCGCTGCGCCCCCTGCACCGCGACTTCCTCGACCAGTTCACCGAAATGCTCGGCGTCAACGTCCGCTCCCTGATCGCGAACGCCCGTACCGACGAACTGCTGGACCGGTCCCAGCAGCTCACCGCCGAACTGCGCTCGCGATCCCAGGAACTCCAGAGCGGACAACAGGAACTACAGCGCTCCAACGCCGAGTTGAAGGACCAGGCGGCGCTGCTCGCCGACCGCAACCGGGACATCGAGCGCAAGAACCTGGAGATCGAGCAGGCCCGCCAGGAACTGGAGGCCCGGGCCCAGCAGCTCTCGCGCACCTCCATGTACAAATCGGAGTTCCTGGCCAACATGAGCCACGAACTGCGCACCCCGCTCAACAGCCTGCTGATCCTCGCCCAGCTCCTCGCCCAGAACCCGGAAGGGAATCTGACGGAGAAGCAGGTCGACTACGCGACCGTCATTCACTCCGCCGGATCCGACCTGCTGCAACTGATCAACGACATCCTCGACCTGTCCAAGGTCGAGGCGGGCAAGATGGACGTACACCCCGAACCGGTCCCGCTGCGCCAGGTGCTCGACTACGTCGACGCCACCTTCCGGCCCGTGGCGGACGAGCGGAAACTGGAGTTCCTGGTGACCGCGGCCCCCGGCGTGCCCGAGGAACTGACCACGGACGAGTCCCGGCTGCGCCAGGTGCTGCGCAACCTGGTGTCCAACGCGCTCAAGTTCACCGAGTCCGGCCGGGTCGCCCTGAGAGTGGAGCGGGCCGCTGCGGCCGACCTGCCGGCCGCCGCGGGCGACATCGGTGACGCCGTCGCCTTCCACGTCACCGACACCGGTATCGGTATCCGCGCCGATCGCCTGGAGTCGGTGTTCGGCGCCTTCCAGCAGGGCGATGCCACCACCGCGCGCGCCTACGGAGGAACCGGGCTCGGGCTGTCCATCAGCCGCGAAGTGGCCCGGCTGCTGGGCGGTGCCATCGGCGTGGACAGCGTGGAGGACCAGGGCAGCCGGTTCACCCTGTACCTGCCCGTGCACGCCGGCCGGTCCGCGCCGGCCGGGCCCGTAGGCACGGACCAGGCCGACGCCCGGTCGCCGGGGGACGGGCCGAGGCGGCCGGCCACGGATCTGGAGGGCCGCACCGTACTCGTCGTCGACGACGACGCCCGCAACGTCTTCGCGCTCAGGGCCGTGCTGCAATCGGCCGGCATCCGAGTGCTGAGCGCGGACAACGGCGAGGCCGGGATCGCCCTGCTCAGCAGCCGCGACGACGTCGACCTGGTCGTGATGGACCTGATGATGGCGGGCCTCGACGGGTACGCCACCACCCGCGCCATCCGGCAGATGCCCGGCCGCGCCGGCCTGCCCGTCATCGTCGTCACCGCCAAGGCCATGGCCGACGACCGGGCCGAAGCGCTCGCCGCCGGGGCGACGGAGTACGTGACCAAGCCGGTGGACGGCGACCAGCTGATCGAGGTCGTCCGGACGTGCCTGACCGACCGCTGAACCTGCTCCCGCGGGCGCCGGGGCCCGGGCGGGTCACGTCACGCGGACCACCACGAGGCTCGTGTCGTCGTCCGTGTCCCCGCTGACCGCGGCCATCAGCTGGTCCGCCTGCTCGTCGGGCGACCCGGACCCCAGCTGTTCCGCCACCCGCCGCAGCACCGCCAGGCTCTCGTCCAGCTCCACGCGCCGCCGCTCGACGAGTCCGTCCGTGTAGAGGAGCAGGGTGTCGCCGGGCAGGAGCCCGGTGACCGTCTCCTCGTACGAGGCTCCGGCCAGTGCCCCGAGCAGGATGTTGGGGGACGTCTCCAGCAGCCGGGCCCGCCCGTCGCGCAGCAGGAGCGGCGGCGGGTGCCCGGCGCTGGTCCACCGCAGGGTGCGGGCGGCCGGGTCGTACAGCGCGCACAGGACGGTGGCCGTCGGCTGCCCGGCCGTGCGCAGGGCCACCTCGTTGAGCCACTCCATCAGCCGGCCCGGGGTCCGGCCGGTGAACCCGAAGCCGTGCAGCGCGCCCCGCAGCGTGACCATGCCGGTCGCGGCGGCCATCCCGTGCCCCGCCGTGTCCCCGACCGTGACCAGGACCCGCCCGGTCGGCAGCGCCTGGACGTCGTACCAGTCGCCGCCGACCCGGTACTCCTCGGCCGCGGGCCGGTAGCGGGCCGCGACCTCCAGCCCGGGCGTGGCCTCCAGTGCGGGCGCCTGGGGCACGATCATCTCCTGGAGCTGGAGGACGACCCGGTTGCGCAGGACCGCTTGAGCCTGCGCCGCGTTGAGCCGGTCGAAGCTCGCGCTCAGGGCCACCTCGGTGCGGTGCTGCGCGGAGACGTCCTGGTAGATGCCGGCCAGGCCGCTGAGCGCGCCGCCGGTCAGGACGGGCTCGGCGGCGATCCGGACATGGCGCACGCCGCCGTCCGCGCGGATCACCCGGCACAGTGCGTGGGCGCCCTCGTGGCGCTCGGTCAGGGCGGCCAGCAGCTCCCGCAGCGCCTCGGAATCGGCCGGGTGCAGCCGCGGGGCGAGCTCGCGCAGCGGTAGCGCGTCCTCGGAACGGTCCAGGCCGAAGATGGCGTAGGCCTGGTCGCTCCATCGGGAGCGGCCCGTCAGCAGGTCGTCCTCGAAGGACGCGACCCGCTCCAGCCGGCCGAGCACGCGGGCGAGCACGGGGCTGTCGTCCACGGCGTCCCACAGCACGGCTGCACGGCCGCGCCCGAGCGACAGCACGCGGACGTGCGCCATCGACCCCGGCGAGGTCCCGTCCTCCGGCAGGCAGGGCGCGTACCGAGGGCCGGGGCCGCTCGCAGCCTCTTCGAGGAGGCGTACGAGACCGTGGTGGGCGTAGGGGAAGACCTGGGGAAGCGGCCTGCCGAGCGGGTCGTGCACACCGGCGACCGCCCTGTGGGCCGCGGGGTTCAGGTGCTCGACCAGTACGGCGCCCTGCGGCGTCGCGTCGACGATCGCCGCGGGCTGCGGCAGGACGTCCAGCAGCGCCGCCATGGTGCCCGGGCCGCCCGCATCGTCCGTGTCCCAGTCCAGCACGAGGGCCGCCGGTCCACAGAGCTCGGTGACGCTCCTGCGCAGCGGCTCGTCCAGGGTGGTGGGTTCGCCCCAGACGGCCAGCAGGACCCCGCAGATCCGGCCCTCCCGCCGCAGCGGGAGCATCGCACGGGCCGCGGCCTCGGGGGACCCGGGAAGCCGGGACTCACCCCGGAGCGTGCCCCCGGGCAGCCAGAGCGGCTCACCCCCGGTCACCACCCGGTGCAGCGCTCCCGGGCCTTCCGGCGGGACCCACTGCCAGTGCGCCGCCTCCTGGAGGCTCACTCCGCCGTGGCCGACCAACTCCAGGCAGCCGGTCTCGGAACGCCGCCACAGGAGGAGCGACTGGACGCCGAGCTGCCGCAGACCCCCTTCCAGGAGGGTGCCGACCGCCGCCGAGGCACTGTCGGCGGCGAGTACCGCCATGTCGTTGCGCCGGGCCCGCCGGCCCCGCGAGGTTGCCGTGGGCTGACCGCCGGGGGTGTCGACGACCACCGTCCCGGCGGCGGCATTGACGATGTCCGCGGCCAGGTCCGCCGCCCCGAGCCCGGTGGACACGGCCAGCCGCACCAGATGGTCGGCCGCCTCGTCCGGAGAGGTGCCCATCTGCTCCGCCAGCACGCCCGTGGCCAGATCGAGGATCCGGCGCCGCGCCCGGTCGGAGTACAGGGCCGAGATCTCCGCCGCGAGCTCGGTGACCGTCGCGGCCAGGGCGTGCTCGCCCGGCTCCCCGGCCCCCTGCGGGGCGGGCCTTTCGGCGGACGGCGACGTCATATCGGCTCCTGTGGCGACACGTCTGGTAGCCGGATCCCCTGCGCCCGAGTCTACGGCCCGCCCCTGCGGGCACCCGCGATGGCGCGTGCCTGCCGCGCGAACGGGGAAACGACAGCGCCCCGGGGCCGTCGTGGGGCACGACCGCTCCGGGGCGGGTGGGGTAGCGGGGACGGGGAAGAGAATCGGGAAATCGGGAAGGGGTGCAGCCGCGATTCAGCGCTTGGACTTCTTCAGCTGGTCCGCAGCCTTCTCCGCAACTTCCTGTGCCTTGCCGGTCAGACGTTCCGCGGCGCCTTCCGCTTCCATGCGCTTGTCGTCCATCGCGTCGCCGGCGGTCTCCTTGATCTTGCCCTTGACCTGCTTGGCTCTCGCCTTCGCCTTGCTCATGACGGTTCCGGTCCTCTCGGTCGTGCTGTGCTTCTTCCGACGCGCCGCGACTGCCCGGGACCTACCGGTGTATGCCTCCCGAGCCGACCGACTTCGCGCGACGGTCCGGGGGCGCGGGGGCCGTGGCCCGTACGAGTGAAGGCGTGGGCCCTTCCGCCTCCCCGCAGCGCCTGCTCCGCGTCACGGACGCATACTCGGGGCCATGGACGATGGCGGTGACGACTTTTCCTCCGAGGATGCGCGGCTGCCGGCCGATGTGGCAGTGACCGTCTCCCACGAGACGCCCGGCACCTGTGTTATCGAGGCCCGGGGCGAGTTCGACCTGAGCACCGTCGCACCGCTCTCCGATGCCCTGGCCGAGGCGGCCCGCACGCACAGCCGGGTGGTCCTGGACGCTTCCGGGATCCGGTTCGGGGACTCCTCCCTCCTGAACCTGCTGCTCCGCGTCCACCGGACCACCGACCTGCGCATCGCCGCGCCCGGGCACCAGCTCCGGAACCTGTTCGCGATCACCGGAGCCGACACCGTCCTCGTCGTGCGGGACTCCGTACGGTCCGCCGAGCAGGACTGATCGCGGGCCCGAGCGCCGTCGCGCTCCGGCACTCGCGAAGGGTTGGGGCGGGCATCCGCGGGTAGCCGCGCGCTGACCGAAAGGAGCACTGCCATGCCCCGTGGATCCAGCCCCAAGCGGGAGCGACAGTACGAGCACATCAAGGAGAGCGCGCTCGACCGGGGGGAGTCCGAGAAGCGCGCCGAGGAGATCGCCGCCCGGACCGTCAACAAGGAGCGCGCGCGTCACGGCGAGTCGAAGACGGCGAGCCGGCTCTCGCTGGAGGACATGTCGTCCGGCGAACGAGGCGGTCACCGCTCGCACAGCGGCGCCCAGGGTCGCACGTACGACCAGCTGTACCAGGAAGCCAAGCACCGCAACATCGATGGCCGGTCGAAGATGAACAAGGAACAGCTGCGGCGCGCCCTCGGCGGCGGCAGCTGAGGAGAGCGCGCATTCGCTGCCCGCGGAATCACAGGGACGAGCCGCAAATACCGACGGAATTCCCGGGTACACGCGAAACCAGGGCGGATCAAACCGTTCCGCCGAATTCCCGGCGTGGGAACGAGGACACCATGATTGTCGCCGGACTCATCCTTCTGCTCATCGGATTCCTGACCGGAATCTCCATCTTGTGGACCATCGGGATCATCCTGCTCGTGGTGGGGGCGGTGCTCTGGATCCTGGGGTCGGTCGGGCACGCGGTAGGCGGCCGAGCCCACTACTGGTGACCGGTACATCGCGACTGCATCGCGACCAGAGGCTCAAGAGATCGGAGACGTCATGATCGCCCTCGGAATCGTCCTGCTGATCATCGGCTACATACTCGGGATTTCCATTCTGTGGACCATCGGAATCATCCTGCTCGTCGTCGGCGCCGTGCTGTGGATCCTCGGCTCCGTCGGACACGCGGTCGGAGGGCGTCGCCATTACTGGTAGTCGCACCGCGGCCCGGGGCGAGTTGGCGGAACACCACCGCCGACTCGCTTCTTCACGGCCGCGACGTGCTGCCCCGGGACCTCTTGCGCGACACGCGCGCTCACGACCCGGGCACGGGCACGCGCAGCGCGGTCCGGCCTCGTAGCCTGGCGTGATGCGTCAGCACGATCTTGTCGTCATCGGTGCGGGATCCGGCAACGCCGTCATCGACGATTCCTTCGCCGGTCTCGACGTGGCCATCGTCGAGGAGAAGTGGTTCGGCGGAACCTGCCTGAACGCGGGCTGCATCCCGAGCAAGATGCTCGCCTACACCGCCCAGGTGGCCCGGACGGTCGCCGCGGCCGGCACGTACGACGTGGACGCGCAGCTGCGCGCGGTGCGCTGGCGGGCCATGCGCGACCGGGTGTTCGGACGCGTGGACGCCGAGCGGGACGAGGGCCGCCGGGGCCGCCGGGAGTCGGACTACGTCACCGTGTACGAGGGCAGGGCTCGTTTCACCGGCCCGCGGGAGCTACGGATCGACCTCGCGGACGGCCCCGTCGACATCGGCGCCCGGCAGATCGTCATCGCCGCGGGCGGGCGCCCCTCGGTTCCCGGGCCCGTCGCGGACTCCTCGCTGCCGTACGAGACGTCCGACACCGTCATGCGGATCGACGCGCCACCGCGCCGCCTGGCCGTCCTCGGCGGCGGCTACATCGCGGCCGAGCTCGCGGAGGTGTTCGACGCGGCGGGCAGTTCCGTCGTCATCGTCGAGAAGGAGAACCGCCTCCTCGGCCCCCAGGACGAGGCGGTCGCCGAACGGTTCACCGAACTGGCCCGTGCCCGCTACGACCTCAGGCTCGGCCGGGAGGTCACGGCCGTCACAGGCCGTGCGGGCGCGATCCGGCTGACCCTCGACGACGCTTCGACCATCGGGGCGGACATGCTGCTGGTAGCCGTGGGCCGAGTGCCCAACAGCGACCGTCTCAACCTCGGCGTCGCGGGCGTCGACACCCACGACGACGGCCGCATCGTCGTCGACGCGCACCAACGGACCACGGCAGAGGGGGTCTTCGCCCTCGGCGACATCTGCACACCGCTGCCGCTCAGGCACGTCGCCAACCGCGAGGCAAAAGTCGTCGCCCACAACCTCCGCCATCCGGACGCCCTGATCGCGGCCGACCACGAGCTGGTGCCCGCGGCTGTCTTCACCCGCCCCCAGGTCGCCTCGATCGGCGCCACCGAGCAGGACTGCCGGGACCGGGGGCTGGACCCGCTGGTGGGCGAGGCCCGCTACGAGGACGTCGCCTACGGCTGGGCGATGGAGGACACCACCGGCTTCTGCAAGGTGCTCGCCGAACGCGGCACCGGCCGCCTGCTCGGTGCCCACCTCATGGGCCCGCAGGCCGCCACCCTCATCCAGCCCCTCGTGCTGGCGATGACCCTGGGCATCGACGCGTCCACCCTCGCCAGGTCCCCGTACTGGATCCACCCGGCGCCCACCGAGCTCGTCGAGAAGGCCCTGCTCGACCTCGGCCTGTGACGCTGCGGCGCACGGGCATGGGGTGGCCGTCCCGGGGTAGGCGCAGCCGTACACGACGTTCCAAGGAGGCGTCATGCCTGGTGACAACGCGGCCGGACGTGACGAGACCGTGGAGGAACGCGCGGACCGGCAGTGGCAGGAACTCATCCAGGAGATCCGCGTCGCCCAGACCGGCGTCCAGATCCTCTTCGGATTCCTGCTCACGGTCGTCTTCACGCCCATCTTCCACGGGCTCGAACAGGCGGACAAGACGATCTACATCGTGACCGTGGTACTGGGCTCCCTCGCGACCGGCGCGCTCATCGGGCCGGTCGCCTTCCACCGCATCGTCTCGGGCCGGCGGATCAAGCCCAAGGCGGTGACGTGGGCGGCACGACTCACCTTCACGGGACTCCTGCTGCTGCTGGCCACCTGTACCGCGGCCCTCTTCCTCGTGCTGCGGGTCGCGACCCACAACGCCCTCGCGCCGTGGCTCGTAGGAGGCGTACTGGCCTGGTACCTGCTGTGCTGGTTCGCGCTGCCCCTGTGGGCGCGCATCCGCTACACGGCCGAGAGATGACACCTACGGCCCACCGGGAGCCGCCAGCGCGGTCCTCACGTCCGTGTGGGTCCGGAAGAGCCGGTCCGCGCCCGTGACGTGGAACATCCGGGCAACGGGCTGGTGCAGGCCGACCAGCTCCAGGCTGCCGCCGGCCGCCTGGAGCTTGAGCCGGCCGTGCAACAGCAGGTTCAAGCCCGTGGAGTCGCAGAAATCCAGGTGGCTCAGGTCGACCAGCAGCCGCCCGCCGTCCCGCCACAGCGCATCGAACACCTGCTGGAAGGGCGCGGCGGTGTCGTGGTCGAGTTCCCCCGACATGACCATGACCGTGGCACCCGAAAGGGGGAGCGCCTCAAGGGTGAAACGTTCTCCCTTGGCCATGGACATCACGCACACACCCTTCCGGACGTGGATTCCGCGGGTCTTTGGCGCCTACCCGGTCGCCGGCCGCCCAAGCGCACGGCCGTAGTTGTTTCGGGCACGTTCGGCGGGGCAGGCGCCGTGCGCGGTGTACGGCACGTACGACCGCGCACGGCCAGGCCAGGAGATCAGAGGTGAACGGCATGGACTGGAAGACCACCGAACCGCAGCCCGACGGCCCCGGACCGGTCCCGAGCAACCCGGATCCGGTGCCGCGTGAGCCCGTACCCGCACCTCCCGGCCCCAAGCCCCGCGACCCCCGGCCGGCGCCCGACCAGCCGTCGCCCGTCGAACGCCCGCCGGTGCCGGAGCCTCCGGACTAGGTCAGGGCGTACGAGGCCGCCGGCGCGGGCAGCGGCTGGATGGTGGGCGAGGCGGAGGCAGGGGTGGTGACGGCCAACGCGACGGCACCCGTGATGCCGAGCCGCTTTTCAGCGCAGGTCGAGCCGCATCAGGACCCGGGGATGACCGGCCAGTACCGAGGTGGTGTCGGCGGCGTGGGTGAACCCGGCACGTTCGAAGTTCTTCCGGATCCCGGCGTACGCCATCGTCAGGTCGACCTTGGCGTCCCCGCTGTCGAGGGGGTACGCCTCGATCGCGGGCGCGCCGTGGGAGCGGGCGAACTCGACCGCACCGGCGATCAGGGCGTGGGAGATGCCCCTCTTGCGATGGCCGGGGCGGACGCGGATGCACCACAGTGACCAGACCGGCAGGTCGTCGACGTGCGGGATCTTACGGCTGTGCGCGAAGGATGTGTCCGCGCGCGGCGCCACGGCGGCCCAGCCGACCGGCTCGTCGCCGTCGTAGGCGAGCACCCCCGGAGGGGGACCGGTACGGCACAGCTCGGCGACGTACTCGCCTCGCGCCGGTCCGCGGAGCTCGTTGTTGAGCTTGGACGGGATCCGGTAGCTCAGGCACCAGCAGACGTTGGCTCCGGCCGACTTCGGACCGACCAGGGTACGGACGTCCTCAAAGTCCGAAGCGGGGCGCACTGCAATGGTCATGGCAGCACGATGTCATGAGGCGGCACGGCGCACGGGCGCAGGACCATCAGCGAGTCTTCCGGGCTCGCGGCCATGGCGAAGGGGAACCGGTCGAGTTCGAGGCAGAGCTCAACGTCGTCGGGATGGACCCCTTGGCGCACCCCCGTCGCCAACTCGACGGCGGCACGCGACTCGGCGGCGCGGCGGAGGAACTCGGCCGGATCCGCATCGGCCCCGGTGACCCTCCGGCCGATGTACTGGGCGCAGGCCAGGTCTTCATCGGCCCGCCCGTCCTCGCCGGTGACCACGAACGTGACGCTGTCACTCCGGCGCGTCCGCACGAGCCGGGCCGTCGCCTCCGCCACCACGAAGCCGGCGCACAGCACCAACGACGCATCCTTGACCGCAAGAGCGCCGACCGTCCCCGCCGTGGTCTTCTGCACGACGGTCCGTCCGCGAAGGTCGGCGGACCGCAGCATGCCGGGCGAGTTGACCATGTCGAACCCGGGCGCCGGAGCGCCGTCCTTGAGCGCCATCCAGCCCGGGTGGCGGGCCTTGAGCGCCAGGGCCTCGTCCAGCGACCCGGCCAGAACGATCTTCTCCGCGCCTTGGCCGAAGGCCCAGGCAGCCACCGTGAAGGCACGCATCACGTCGACCACGACCGCCACGGAGGGGGCTTCGGTCAGCTCTGCGATGCCGAGGAAACGAGTGTCCATTCCGATCATGATCGTGCACGCCCGACCCGAAGTACCCCGCGAGTGACGCGCGTCATATCGACGCCGCAAGGGGAGTGACTCCCGTCACTTCCAGTGACGGATGGCACATGGCTCCGGCGAACGGGGGCAGGCGGCCACGAGCACCACCACTGCGGGTGAGCCGCAGTGCCGGAATCGGAGGTACAGCGAGTCGTGTCCGACCAGACGACCATCCACATCGCCGGAACATGGCGTTCCGCGATATCAGGAGCCACCCGAGAGGTCCTCGACCCGGCGGACGCCACGGTCCTCGCCGTCGTCGCCGAGGGTGGCACCGCAGACGTCGACGCGGCCGTCAGCGCCGCCCGCGCGGCCTTCGACGGCGGAGAGTGGCCCCGGACCCCGGTCCTGGAGCGGGCGGCACTGCTGCGCCGCACCGCCGACCTGCTCCACCGCGACCGCGAGCGCCTCGGGCTGCTGGAGAGCCGGGACGCGGGCAAGACGCTGAAGGAGGGCTGCGTGGACGTCGACTGCGTAGCCGATGCCTTCCGCTACTTCGCGGACCTCGTCGCCGGCGAGAGCGCGGGCCGCGTGGTCGACGCCGGCACCCCCGACGTCCACAGCGTCGTCGTCCACGAGCCCGTCGGGGTCTGCGCCCTGATCACCCCGTGGAACTACCCGCTCCTGCAGGCCTCCTGGAAGATCGCCCCCGCCCTCGCCGCGGGCAACACCTTCGTGCTCAAGCCCAGCGAGATCACCCCGCTGTCCACGGTGGCCCTGATCGGCCTGCTCGCGGAAGCCGGACTTCCGGCCGGCGTCGCGAACCTGGTCACCGGCCCCGGCGACCCGGTCGGCGCCCGCCTCGCCGCCCACCCCGCCGTCGACCTCGTCTCCTTCACCGGCGGTCTCACCAGCGGTACGAAGGTGATGCGCGCGGCCGCCGACTCGGTCAAGAAGGTCGCCCTCGAACTCGGCGGCAAGAACCCCAATGTCGTCTTCGCCGACGCCTGCGCCACCGAGGAAGGCTTCGACACCGCCGTCGACCAGGCCCTCAACGCCGCCTTCATGCACAGCGGCCAGGTCTGCTCCGCCGGCTCCCGGCTCATCGTCGAGGAGATCGCCGCCGAGCGCTTCGTCGCCGAACTCGCCCGCCGGGCCGACCGGATCCGCCTCGGCCGCGGCACCGACCCGGACGTGGAGTGCGGACCCATGGTGTCCGCCGCCCAGCGCGAACGCACCGAGGAGTACGTGGCCTCCGCCCTCGCCGAAGGAGCCGTACTCCGCTCCGGCGGCCGGCGGCCCGAGGGGCCCGGTTACTTCTACCGGCCGACCGTGCTGGACCGCTGCCACCGCGGGATGCGCGTCGTACGGGAGGAGGTCTTCGGGCCGGTCCTGACCGTCGAGACCTTCCGTACCGAGGCCGAGGCCGTGGCGCTCGCCAACGACACCGAGTACGGCCTCGCCGGCGCGGTGTGGACCTCCGACCCGGGGCGCGGCCGCCGCGTGGCGGGCCGGCTGCGCCACGGCACCGTCTGGATCAACGACTTCCACCCCTACCTCCCGCAGGCCGAGTGGGGCGGTTTCGGCAAGTCCGGCACCGGGCGCGAACTGGGCCCGTCGGGACTGGCCGAGTACCGCGAGACCAAGCACGTGTACCAGAACCTCGCCCCGCGCCCCGTGCGCTGGTTCGCGGGCTGAAGGAGCAGCAGAGCCATGACCACCCCCACGCACACCCCCACGCACACCCCCACGCCTTCCCCCACGCGCACCCCCGCGGCCCCGAAGCAGGAGCAGGAGTACGACTACGTCGTCGTCGGCGGCGGCACCGCCGGCTCGGTGATCGCCTCCCGCCTGACCGAGGACCCGGACGTCACCGTCGCCGTCATCGAGGGCGGCCCCAGCGACGTCGACCGCCCCGAAGTGCTCACCCTGCGCCGCTGGATGGGCCTGCTCGGCGGCGAACTCGACTACGACTACCCCACCACCGAGCAGCCCCGGGGCAACTCGCACATCCGCCACAGCCGCGCCCGCGTCCTCGGCGGCTGCTCCTCGCACAACACCCTGATCGCCTTCAAGCCGCTCCCCTCGGACTGGGACGAGTGGGAGCGGGCGGGAGCCGAGGGCTGGCACGCGGCCGCCATGGACCCGTACTTCGACAGGCTCCTCAACAACATCGTCCCGGTGGCCCAGAAGGACCGCAACGCCATCGCGCGGGACTTCGTCGACTCCGCGCAGTCCGCCCTGGGCGTCCCGCGCGTCGAGGGCTTCAACCGCAAGCCCTTCCACGAGGGCGCCGGCTTCTTCGACCTCGCCTACCACCCCGAGGACAACAAGCGCTCCTCCGCGTCGGTGGCCTACCTCCACCCCGTCATGGACGAACGCCCCAACCTCCGGATCTTCCTGGAGACCTGGGCGCAGCGCCTGGAACTCGACGGCACCCGGGCGCGGGGAGTCCACGTACGCGCCTCGGACGGCACGCAGTCCCTGGTCACCGCGCGCCGCGAGGTGCTGGTCTGCGCCGGCGCCGTGGACACCCCGCGGCTGCTGCTGCACTCGGGCATCGGCCCGCGCGCGGACCTGGAAGCCCTCGGCATCCCGCCGGTGCACGACCTGCCCGGGGTGGGGGAGAACCTGCTGGACCACCCCGAATCGGTGATCGTCTGGGAGACCGACGGCCCGATACCGGAGAACTCCGCGATGGACAGCGACGCGGGGCTGTTCGTCCGGCGCGACCCCGACTCCGCGGGACCCGACCTGATGTTCCACTTCTACCAGGTCCCCTTCACCGACAACCCCGAGCGCATCGGCTACGAGCGCCCCGTGCACGGGGTTTCGATGACCCCCAACATCCCCAAGCCGCGCAGCCGCGGCCGCCTCTACCTGACCAGCGCGGACCCCGAGGTGAAACCGGCCCTGGACTTCCGCTACTTCACCGACCCGGACGACTACGACGGCCGGACCCTGGTGGACGGCATCAAGCTGGCCCGGAAGATCGCCGCGACCCAGCCGCTCGCGGGCTGGCTGGGGCGCGAGGTGTGCCCCGGCCCGGAGATCACCGGCGACGAGGAACTGAGTGCCTATGCCCGCTCCGTCGCGCACACCGTCTACCACCCGGCCGGTACCTGCCGGATGGGCGCCGTCGACGACCCCGGGGCCGTCGTCGGCCCGGACCTGAAGATCCGCGGGCTCGAAGGCATCCGCATCGCGGACGCCTCCGTCTTCCCGACGATGCCCGCGGTCAACCCGATGATCGGAGTGCTCATGGTCGGCGAAAAGGCAGTCGAACTGCTGTCCCGGGAAGGCGGTACCCGGTGAACAGCACGGAGAACACCACCCCTGCCGGGTCCACCGGCCCCGCCGCGCCCCCCGTCTTCGCGGTGGACGGCCTGTGGAAGGTCTTCGGGCCGCAGAAGGCGGCCGCGCAGGTCCCCGGTTCCGCCGAAGCCGACCTGTCCGCCGCCGAACTGCGCGAGCGCACCGGCTGCACCGCGGCCGTCCGCGACGTCACCTTCGACGTCCGAAAGGGCGAGGTCTTCGTCGTGATGGGCCTTTCCGGCTCCGGCAAGTCCACCCTCGTACGCTGCCTCACCCGGCTCATCGAGCCCACCGCCGGAGGTCTCGCCATCGACGGCGAGGACGTCCTGGCCATGGACACCACCCGGCTGCGCGCCCTGCGCCGCCACCGCGTCGCCATGGTCTTCCAGCACTTCGGCCTGCTCCCGCACCGCACCGTCCTCGACAACGTGGCGTACGGACTGGAGATCCAGGGCGTCGGCCGCGGTGACCGCCGGCACAAGGCCGCCGAACTGGTCGCCAAAGTCGGCCTCGAAGGACTGGAGGACCGGCGCCCCGGCCAGCTCTCGGGCGGCCAGCAGCAGCGCGTCGGCCTGGCCCGCGCCCTCGCCGCGGACCCCGAAGTGCTGCTGTTCGACGAGCCGTTCAGCGCCCTCGACCCCCTCATCCGTCGCGAGATGCAGGAGGAGGTCGCCCGGCTCCACCACGAAGAGGGCCGCACCATGGTCTTCATCACCCACGACCTCGCCGAGGCCCTGCGCCTCGGTGACCGGATCGCGCTGATGCGCGACGGCCGCATCGTGCAACTCGGCACGCCCGAGGAGATCGTCGGCTCGCCCGCCGACGACTACGTACGGGACTTCGTCCGCGACGTCCCCCGCGAGCAGGTGCTCACGGTTCGCACCGCGATGCGCCCCGCCGCTGCCGGCGAGGCCGAACAAGGACCCGAACTGGGCCCCGCCACCACCGTGGTCGAGGCCATCCAGGTCGTCGCCCTCAGCGGCGGCCCGGCCCGCGTGGTCGACCACGGCCGCTGCCTGGGGGTCGTGGACGACGCCGGGCTGCTCGCCGTCGTGGCCGGACTCCCGGCCACCGCCGGCCGGGGGGTGGCGGCATGACCCGCCCCGCCCGTCCCGCGGCCCCCGCCCCCGGCGCCCGGAGGTGGTGCGCATGACCGCGATCCCGACCCGCACCCCGCCCGGCACCAGCGCCGCCGCCCCTTCGGAAGCCCCGCAGTCCTCCGAACGGCCCGCCGGCCCGCGTGCCTCCCGCGCCGCGGCCGCCCCGCAGGACCGCCCCCGCAGACCCTGGGCCGGCCCGGCCGCGCGCCGCGGATTCCTGATCCCGATGGGCGTCGCCGTCGCCCTGCTGGTCCCGCTCGCCCTGGCCTTCCCGGGCGCCGGCACCTGGCCCGCGGCCCTGGCCGTCGACCTGTCCGGCCCGCTCGGCCGCGCCGGCGACTGGATCATCGACCACCGCGACAGCCACCCGCTGTTCCTCTACTTCTTCGGCCACGTCAGCAACGCCGTCGTGGTGTCCGTACGCGCGGTGTACGTGATCCTGCTCGCCGCCGGCTGGACCGGGGTCACCGCCCTGGCCGCGCTGGTCGCCTGGCGCCTCGCCGGCATCCGGCTCGCCCTGACCTGCGCCGCCGCCTTCGCCGTCTGCGGACTGCTCGGCATGTGGGTGCCGACCATGCAGACCCTCGCGCTGATGGTCGTGGCCGTCGCCGCCTCCGTCGTACTCGGCGCCCTGCTGGGCCTCGCCGCGGGGCTCTCCCCGCGCGCCGGCCGCGCCCTGCGCCCCGTACTCGACACCATGCAGATCCTGCCGGCCTTCGCGTACCTGCTGCCGATGGTGCTGGTCTTCGGCATCGGCGTGCCCGCCGCCGTCCTCGCCACGGTGGTCTACGCCGCCCCGCCCATGGCCCGCCTCACCGCCCTCGGCCTGCGCGAGGCCGACGCGGGCGTGCTGGAAGCCGCCGCCTCGCTGGGTGCCACCGGACGCCAGCGGCTGCTGACCGCCCGCCTCCCGCTCGCGCGCCGACAACTCCTGCTCGGCGTCAACCAGGCCATCATGACGGGCCTGTCCATGGCCGTCATCGCCTCCGTGATCGGCGCGGGCGGCCTCGGTGACCGCGTCTACCAGGCCCTCGCCTCCGTGGATGTCGGCGCCGCCCTGGCCGCCGGCATCCCGATCGTCCTGCTCGCCGTCGTGCTCGACCGCACCGCCGATGCCGCCGGCCGCCGGATCGGCGCCGCCCCCGTACCCGCCCGCGAACAGCACCTGCTGCGCCAGGTGTTCTCGGGCTGGTACGGCCGCCTGCTCACCTTCCTCGCGGCGGTCGCCGTCGCCGTCGCCGGCCGTATCGCAGGCACCTCGCTGTGGCCCGAGCCCTGGACCGTCCCCCTGGCCGATCCGGTGAACTCGGCCGTCGCCTGGATGACCGATCACCTCTACTCCGGCGTACCCGTCGTCGGCGGGACCGCCGACTGGGCCGCCCGCTTCACCGGCTGGATACTGGACCCGCTGCGCAACGGGCTCCAGGGCGCTCCCTGGTGGCTGCTCCTGCTGGCGGCCTGTGCGCTCGCCCTGCTCGCGGGCACCTGGCGCACCGCGCTCACCGCCGTCCTCGCCCTGGGCGCCGTCGGGGTGCTCGGCGTGTGGGAAGCCTCCCTGGACACGCTCTCCCAGGTCCTGGCCGCCGTCGCGGTCACGCTCGTACTGGGCTTCGCCATCGCCGTGGGAGCCGCCCGCAGCGCCCGCGCCGAACGACTGCTCCGGCCCGTCCTCGACGTGTGCCAGACCCTGCCGCAGTTCGTCTACCTCATCCCCGTGGTCGCCCTGTTCGGCGTCGGTCGCGCACCGGCCGCCGCAGCCGCCGTGGTGTACGCGCTGCCGGCCGTCGTGCGGATCACCGTCCAGGGCCTGCGCGAGGTGGACCCGACCGTCATGGAGTCCGCCCGCTCGCTCGGCGCCACCCGCGTGCAGCTACTGCGTCAAGTCCAACTCCCCTTGGCCCGGCCTGCGTTGCTGCTGGCCGTCAACCAGGCTGTGGTACTGGTCCTCGCCGTCGTCATCATCGGCGGCCTGGTCGGCGGCGGGGCCCTCGGCTACGACGTCGTCCTCGGCCTCGCGCAGGGCGACCTGGCCACCGGCCTGGTCGCCGGCGCCGCGATCGTCTGCCTCGGCCTGCTCCTCGACCGTCTCACCCAGCCCGCCAAGGAGGCATGACATGCGCGACGCACAACGCCGGGGCCGCGGCCTCCGACGCCGGCGCGGCGCGGCCGTCCTCGCCGCCGTGACCGGCCTCGCCGTCCTCACCGGCTGCGGGGCCGCCGACATGACCCGCCAGTCCTCCCCGTACGCCGCCGCACAGGGCGCCAAGACCGTCACCCTCTCCGTCCAGTCGTGGGTCGGGGCCCAGGCGAACACCGCCGTCGCCTCCTACCTCCTCGAACACGAGCTGGGCTACCGGGTGGACACCGTCCAGGTCGACGAGGTCCCCGCCTGGGACGCCCTCAGCCAGGGGCGCGTCGACGCGATCCTGGAGGACTGGGGCCACCCCGAGCAGGAGAAGCGGTACGTAGAGGGCAAGAAGACCATCACCCCCGGCGGAGACCTGGGAGTGACCGGCCACATCGGCTGGTTCGTCCCCACCTACTTCGCCGAGGCCCATCCCGACGTCACCGACTGGAAGAACCTCGACAAGTACGCCGACCGGCTGCGCACGCCCGAGAGCCGCGGCAAGGGCCAGCTGATGGACGGCTCCCCGTCCTACGTCACGAACGACAAGGCGCTGGTGAAGAACCTGGGCCTGGACTTCGAAGTGGTCTTCGCCGGCTCCGAGGCGGCGCAGATCACCCAGATCAAGCAGTTCGCCAAGGAGCACAAGCCCTTCCTGACGTACTGGTACGAGCCGCAGTGGCTCTTCGAACGCGTCCCGATAACCGAGGTGAAGCTCCCCGAGTACACCGAGGGCTGCGCCGACGATCCGCAGAAGGTGGCATGCGCCTATCCGCGCACCCCGTTGCAGAAGTACCTGAACACGCGCTTCGCGGAGTCGGGGGGAGCGGCGGCCGACTTCCTGAAGAAGTTCCACTGGACCCAGGCGCAGCAGAACGAGGTGTCCTTGATGATCGCCGAGGGGAAGCTGTCCCCGCAGCAGGCGGCGAAGAAATGGGTGGAGCGCAACGAGGGCGTCTGGAAGCCCTGGGTGGAGTGACCCGCCGGGCCAGGCGTGCACGAAGAATGAATTGAACGCGTTCAGCCCGGCTGGCAGAATGGATCCACGTCGCCGGTCGGGCGGACGGGTTCATTTCGCCGTGCCACGAGGGGGGTTGACCATGCATCAGAAACGGTCGTACGGCCGGATGTTGCTGGTCTCGGCGCTGGTGGGCTGCCTGGAGGTGGCGCTCACCGTCGTGGTGATCCTCCTGTACGTCCGGACGCAGCCGCCGCCGGACCATCGCGTCGACTACACCGACCTGGTGGCGGCCCTGTTCTCCTTCGGCACGATCGTCGCGGTGATCGCGGTCGTCCTGTCCCTGGTCTTCGTACTGCCGGCCGTGGCGCTGGCCGACCTGCTCGGCCGCCGGATCGGCGGCCGCGAGGCGTGGTGGTGGGTGCCGCTGACGGTGGCGGTCCTGGTGGCGCCGCCGATCTGGATCTTGGCGGGGTACAACGACGTGGAAACGCAGCCCGTGCTCGTGTTCTGGGCGGTGGCCACGGCATCGCTCACGCTGGGCGGCGTGGTCGCCCGGCCCCGGCACCCGCGGCTGGTCCGGCACGTGGCCCTGTGGGGCACGGCGGTGGTGGTGGGAACCGGCCTCCTCGGCGCATTCGGGCTCACCACCCGCCAGCTGCCCCTGTACGAGCCGCCGACGATCGGTCCGGCGACCATGACCGGTACGTGGGTCGACCACACGGGCGGAGATCTGGTCTTCACCCCGGACGGCCGTGTCACGGCCTCCGGCGTCGGCGACCCCGAAGCCGACAACCACACCGGCGACCCGATCCGGCGCTGCTCGGGCTCCGGTACCTGGTCGTACGAGCCCGGGCGGGACGCCTGGACCCAGAAGGTCCGCATCGATGTCCCGGGGTGTTCCCGGCGGGCGTGGAGCGTCGGCGGCACCGACGTAACGCCCCGGCTCTACCAGCACGTCGGTCCCCCGGATTCCGGGGAGCGGTACCAGCTGCGGAAGGTCTACGACGGGTCCTGAGGCCGGGGCGCCCTACGGGTGGTCGTGCGCGGCTGCCGCGGGCAGCTCCACGGTGATCCGGAGCCCGCCGCCGGAGCGCGGGGTGAGGGTGAGCGTTCCGGCGTGCGCGTGGGTGATGGTCTTGACGATCGCCAGGCCGAGGCCGACGCCGGCGTGATCGGTGTGGACGCGCTCGGCGCCGCGCTGGAACGGCTCGGTGAGCGTCGCGGCCAGCTCCGGGGCGACCTGCTCGCCGGTGTTCTCGACGGTGAGCACCACGGTCCGGGGGCGGACAGTGGTCTTGACCCACACGGCGCCCTGCCCGGGAAGGTTGTGGACGATCGCGTTGTGCACGAGGTTCGTGGTCAGCTGCAGCAGGAGCGCGGGCGATCCCAAGGTGCGGGCGATCTCGCCGCTGGTCACGAGGGTGACGCCGCGCCGGTCCGCGAGGGGGAGGAGCGTTTCGGTGGCTTCCTCCGCCAGGAGGGACAGGTCGACGGATTCGAGGGTGAAGGCTCCCTGGTCGGCGCGGCTGAGCAGGAGCAGTGCCTCGGTGAGGTCGATGGCCCGGGTGTTGACGGCGTGAAGGCGTTCGATGAGTTCACCGGTGTCGCGGTTCGGATCGGCGCGGGCCACGTCGAGAAGTGCCTTCGAGATCGCGAGCGGGGTGCGCAGTTCGTGAGAGGCGTTGGCTGCGAACCTCTGCTGTTCGGCGACGTGCGCTTCGAGCCGTTCGAGCATCGCGTCGAAGGCGTCGGCCAGTTCGCGGAACTCGTCCTTGCGGCCCGGCAGCCGGACCCGGTGGGAGAGCGATCCGTGCGTGGCCATGCGCGTGGCATCCGTGATGCGGGTCAGCGGGGCGAGCATGCGCCCCGCGAGGAGCCACCCTCCCAGGAGACCGAACACCAGCAGGAACGCCAGTACCGCGGCCGCCCTCGGAGCGAAGACGTCCAGGAGGGCGGAGCGGACGGGAAAGACACCGTTCGTGGGCTTGTCCTGGGGGTTGATGAGCATCGCACGGTCGGGGACATAGCGCAGGAGGAACACCCACACCGCCGCGAGCAGCAGCACGCCGGCCAGCATGAGGAATCCGGCATAGCTGAGGGTGAGTCTGAGGCGCACGCTCAACCCGGGCGCCCTATCCACGCTCGGCCCTCCCATCTCCCTCGCCTCCCTCGCGTCCGGCCTCCGGCCGGGCGTCGATGCGGTAGCCGACGCCCGGCACCGTGGCGATGACCCAGGGTTCGCCGAGCCGCTTGCGCAAGGCCGAGACGGTGATGCGTACGGCGTTGGTGAACGGGTCGGCGTTCTCGTCCCAGGCGCGTTCCAGGAGTTCCTCGGCGCTGACCACACCGCCTTCGGCATCGACGAGGACTTCGACCACGGCGAACTGCTTCCTCGTCAGCGCGATGAAGCGGCCGTCCCGGTAGACCTCGCGCCGGAACGGATCGACCCGCAGCCCCGCGATCTCCCGTACGGGGGGCCTGCTGCGGGCGCGCCTGCGGTCGAGCGCCCTGAGCCTGAGCACGAGCTCCCGGAGTTCGAAGGGCTTCGTGAGGTAGTCGTCGGCGCCGAGCGCGAACCCGGACGCCTTGTCGTCGAGACGGTCGGCCGCGGTGAGCATGAGGATCGGCATGCCGCTGCCGGAGGCGACGATGCGCCTGGCGATCTCGTCGCCGGAGGGTCCGGGAACGTCGCGGTCGAGAACAGCGATGTCGTAGGCGTTGCTGCCCAGCAGTTCCAGAGCGGTGTCGCCGTCACCCGCGATGTCGGCCGCGATCGCTTCCAGGCGCAGGCCGTCGCGGATGGCTTCCGCCATGAAGGGTTCGTCCTCGACGATCAGCACGCGCATGAATCGATGCTACGAGTCGGCACATATCGCGGGCGTATCGAAAACCCCATACGTGCCGGCAACACGGCGCCGCCTTGACTGGCGGCATGTATCGAAACCCGCCGTCAGTACGAACGAGGATCCGCCGGGCGATCCGCACCGCCTCCCGACCGGGGCCGTGGAAGCGCGGCCGGGTGCTCACCGCGGTGGCGCTGCTGCTCGGCCTGCTCATGCTGCTGCACGCCGGGATCACGGACCGCGCGGGCCTCGGCAGCCTGGTGGAGACCTTCCTGCCCTGGTTCGGCCTGCTCGTCCCGGTGCTCCTCGCCGCGGCCCTCCGGCGCCGCTCCGCCTCCGCGGTGCTCGCGCTGCTCCTGCCGTCCGTGGTGTGGCTGAACCTCTTCGGCGGGCTGCTCGGGGACAAGTCCCGCCCGGGCGGCGACCTCACCCTGGTCAGCCACAACGTCGACGCCGGCAACCCCGACCCGGCCGGCACCGCCCGCGATCTGGCCGCCTCCGGGGCGGACGTACTGGCGCTGGAGGAGATCACCCCGCAGGCGAAGCCGCTCTACGAGGAGGGCCTGGAGAAGGCGTACCCGTACCACACGGTGCAGGGCACGGTCGGGTTGTGGAGCAGGATGCCGCTGTCGGACACCCGGCCGGTCGACATCAAGATGGACGCCGGGCCGCTGGGCGACACCAAGCCGGTCGACGTCAAGATGGCCTACAACCGGGCGCTGCGCACCACGGTGGCCACGGACCAGGGGCCGCTCGCGGTGTACGTGGCCCACCTCGGGTCCGTACGCGTGCTCCCCAGGACCGGCTTCTGGACGGGCAGCCGGGACCGCGGCGCGAAGGCGCTCGCCGAGGCCCTCGCAGCCGAGCACAACGAGCGGGTGGTGCTGCTCGGCGACCTGAACGGCACGACGGGCGACCGCGCGTTCGACGACATCACCTCGCGGCTGCGCTCGGCCCAGGACGCGGCCGGGGACGGCTTCGGCTTCAGCTGGCCGGCGAGGTTCCCGGTGGCGCGGATCGATCAGATCCTGGTCCGCGGGGTGGAGCCGAAGAACTCGTGGGTGCTGCCTGCCACCGGCAGCGACCACTTGCCGGTGGCGGCCGCCATCAGCTGAACGGACGGCCGGACGAGTGGGCGTGGGCTCCCGCCTCTCACGGCGAGGCTCCGTAGCGGGCCGCGACCTCGGAGGCGCGGTCGCGCAGGCGGGTGCGCAACGACTGCGGGGTCAGGGCTTCCGCGTCCGTGCCGAGCTGCCACAGCGCCCATTCGGCGTGCCGGAAATCCTGGAAGGTCACCTCCAGCCGCAGCCGGCCGTCCGGGGCGGGTTCCTCCGCGCGGACGGCCAGCGCGGTGTCCAGCAGTTCCTCCCGCCGCGCCGGGTTCACTCGTAGCAGCACGGTGATGTGGTCGCCGACGGAGAGGAACCGGGCGGAGCGGTCCCGCCAGATCCGGTCCAGATCTACCTGGTTCGGCCGCTGCGCCGCTTCGGGGAGTTCCTCGGCGGCCAGCACCCGCGACAGCCGGTACGTGCGGTCCGCACCGGCTCGCGTGGCCAGCAGGTAGGCCCGGTCGCGCACGGTGACCAGGCCGATCGGGTCGACCGTGCGCCACTGGGGTGCCTGGCCCGTGGCCGCGTAGTGGATGCGCAGCTTGTGTCCGGCGAGCACGGCGCGCCTGACCTCGACCATGGTGGTGCGGGGAACCTCCTCGGTGACCGTCCGGCGGGAGAGAAGGTCGGTCTCCGGGTCGACGAGAAACCGCTGAGCCGCGTCGCTCGCGGAAGCCCGGTGGCTCTCGGGCAGTGCGTCGACCACCTTCCGCATGGCCGAGGCGAGCGCCGAACCGAGGCCGAACACCTGCTCTCCGCGCCCCGATCCGGCGGTCAGCAGGGCGAGGGCCTCGTCGTGGTTCAGCCCGATGAGCTCGGTACGGAAACCGGGCGACAGCGCGAAACCGCCGTGCCTGCCGCGTTCGGCGTAGACCGGGACCCCGGCCGCGGACAGCGCCTCGATGTCGCGCAGCACAGTGCGGGTGGACACCTCCAGCTCGCGGGCCAGCGTGTCCGCCGTCAGGCGGCCGCGCTGGCGCAGCAGGAGCACCAGAGAGACCAGCCGGTCGGCGCGCATCCGAGAACTTTATCGGAATACATGACAGAGGGTGTCGTGATCTGTTGCGAGGCTCGTTCACACGACGTCGGAGCCGGTGGCCACCGAGCCGATGGACGTACGTACTTCCCATGAATCGAATGGAGCTGACGTGGCGATGGAACGAACGGCGATCAACCCGGTGACGTGGTCGAAGGAGATCGGATTCAACCAGGGCGAGGTCGTCACCGGGCACACCCGGACGCTGTACATCTCGGGGCAGACCGCGATGAGCGGCGACGGCAAGCCCGAGCATGACGGTGACATGGCAGCCCAGTTGGCGCTGAGCACCGACAACCTGGAGGCCGTGCTCGGCGAGGCCGGCATGACCCTCGCGAACCTCGTGCGGCTCAATGTCTACACGACCGACGTCGACCTGCTCTTCCAGCACTACGGCGTGCTGGCGGCGCGGCTGGGCGCCGCCGGCGTGGCGCCGACCTCCACGCTGCTGGGAGTGGTGCGACTCGCGCTCCCCGGGCAGATGGTCGAACTGGAGGGCACCGCAGTCGCGTGAGCGTGGCGCGGACCGCGTCAGCTGTCGGGAGGGGCGGGCAGTCTGCGGAGTTCGAGGAGGGCTACCGAGATCTTCACCGCGGTCGAGATCGTGAGGGCCTGGAGGAAGGGCATGCCCATGAGCCACAGGGCCACCATCATGACCGTGAGCACCAAGAAGGCCGCTAGCAGATTGGTCCGCCGGATCGCGGTCCGCAGGTGTCCGGCGCGGTTGCGGCGCTGATCCGCCGCGCCGGTCGGGCGCACGGCGGCGTCTTCCTCCTCGGCCTGCGGCATCGGCTGCTGCCCTTCACTCGGGTCTGTCTCCGGCTACGAGTCTTGGGCGCGCCCCGGGGTACTGCCAGTGCCGGCGCTCGTCCCCGCCGCCAACCGAGGTACAGGTTCACCTCACCGGCGGGCCGTTCACCGCGGGCCGCGGGTCGGTGCTGTCCGCGCCCAGGCCCGCGAGGAGGCGCAGCCCGTCCTCGGCGGGGCTGCCGGGGGCCGCGGAGAGCACCAGCAGCTCCATGCCCGATTCGTCGGGCAGCGCGAAGTTCTCCTGGTGCAGCTCCAGCACCCCGACCAGCGGGTGCCGGTACGCCTTGCCGCGGGTGCGCCGGCGACCAGGTCGAGGACCCGCAGCAGCTCCGGCCGGACCCTTCCGCCAGGCGCCTTCACACGGCGGCGGCGCTGCCGGGCGAGCCGGCCCAGGTGCCCGCGTTCGGTCTCGTCGAGGCCGAGGACGCGGGCGAGCGAGTCGAGGACCTGCTCGGAGGGCTGGGTCGCGCGGCCCTGCTCCAGCCGCACGTAGTAGTCGACGCTGACTCCGGACAGGTGCGCGACCTCCTCGCGGCGCAGCCCCTCGACACGGCGGCGGCTGTCGGTGGGGATGCCGACGGCCGCCGGGTCGGGCCTTCGACGCCGGGACGCTCACCCCGGACGTCTTCGCCGAGCAGGCCGCACGGGCTTCGGACTGCACGTGCGCGGCTGACCGCCGGCGGGGGACAGGGAGATCGGAGCCTTCATCGGGATTCGCCGGACCCGGCCCGTTCGGCAGCCGTAGCGTGGGGACACGCGTCGCTGCACGCCCTGTCACCCGGGAGGATCCTGTGCCATCGTCCTACGACCCTCAGTACGCTCCGGCCGGCGATGTGGGCGCGGCGCTCATGGTGATCGACTCCCGACTCAAGGCGATCTACGACGGCAGCACCGATTCCGGCCCCGAACAGCGGCTGCTGATGGACCAGTTCATCGCGTCCCTGGGGCCCGGGGGAGTCGATGACCTGCTCGACGGCACCTGCACGCTCATCTACATGTTCATGACGTGGCTGCGGAAGACGCACGAGGACCACGACAAGGACGTCATCGAGTACGTGGTGCCCAACCTCGTGGCCACGATGTGCACGATGTCCAGGAGCGTCCGGCCCGAGGCCATCCCCACCATGGCCGGGATGGTCATCGCGGCGGCCACGGGCCTGAGCCCCAGCCTGTGGCGCCGGCAGTACGGGGAGTGGACCGAGGGCGAGATGAATGCCCTGGAGGCCACCGCCCTCCTGCTGGCGGAGCACATCAACCGGATGACGGGCGACCGCGACTCCGCCACCCGCCTGATCAGCAGCGCACTGTCCAGCGCGGAACAGGACTGAAACCGGCGCTCGCGAAATCCGCGGGCGGTCGCACCCGCACTCGGGCCCGCACTCGGGCCCGCACCCGCACCCGGGCCCGCACCCGCACCCGGGCCCCTGAACCGTCTCGGGGGCCGTGTCGGGGTCGGCCCCGGGTCGGTCCCCGATGTGGGGCGCGGGCGCCCTCCGTAGCGTCATGGACATGGCGAAGATGGGGAGCAGGGGCAACAGCGGCAACAGAGACAACAGCGGCAACAGAGACAACAGCGGCAACAGAGACAACAGCGGCAACAGAGACAACAGCGGCAAGCGCCCGATGCCGCGCTGGAAGCGGGCGCTGCTCATCGTCGGCTCGCTGGTCGGGGGCTTCGCCCTCGTCATCGGCGCGCTCTTCACCTGGCTCTACACCGGAGCCGAAGTGTCCACCGTCGGCGCGGTGGACTTCCGCAACGCCCTCGCGGTGCCGCCCCTCGCCGCGTCCACGGTGGAGGCGGACGGGACCCGTGTCTTCGACCTGCGGATGCAGGCGGGGGAGACCGAGTTCACCCCCGGGACCAAGACCCCGACCTGGGGATTCAACGGCAGCTACCTCGGCCCCACCCTCCGCGCGGCCAAGGGCGAGAAGGTCCGGGTGAAGGTGGCCAACACCCTGCCCGAGGAATCCACCGTCCACTGGCACGGCATGCACCTGCCCGCCGCGATGGACGGCGGCCCGCACCAGATGGTGCCGGCGGGCGGCAGCTGGGCCCCCGAGTGGAAGGTCGACCAGCCGGCCTCGACCCTCTGGTACCACCCACACCCGCACGGCGCGACCGAGACGCACGTCCAGCGCGGACTCGCGGGCCTGTTCCTCCTGGACGACGCGGAGTCCGCGGCCCTGCCCCTGCCCAGGACGTACGGGATCGACGACATACCGGTCATCGTCCAGGACGTGACCTTCGACGGCGCGAAGCTCGACCACGGCCACGAACTGATGCGCAACGTCGGATTCCTCGGCGACCGGACGATGGTCAACGGCACCCTGGACCCGTACGCCACCGTCCGGGACGAACTGGTCCGGCTGCGCCTGCTGAACGCTTCCACCGCCCGCGTGTACACCTTCGGCTTCGACGACGGCCGCACCTTCCGGCAGATCGCCTCGGACGGCGGCCTCCTCGAAGCCCCGTACGCGACCGACCGCCTGCGCCTGTCGCCGGGGGAGCGCGCGGAGATCGTCGTACGGATGCAGCCGGGCGAGCGGACGGTCCTGCGCTCCCACCCCCTGGACGCGGGCCTTGACTTCTGGAACCAGCGCTTCGGGGGCGGCGACGACTCCTTCGACGTGATGCAGCTGCGCGCGGCGCCCACCCTGAGGCCCTCGGCGGAGCTGCCGGGCGCGCTGGTGGCATCGACGCTGCCCACGGGCCAGGACTCGGTCCGCAGCCGCTTCTTCGAGCTCAAGATGTCCGGCATCAACGGCCGGAAGATGGACATGTCCCGCGTGGACGAGACGGTCACCCGCGGCACGGCCGAGACCTGGACGCTGCGCAACGACGACGGGATGCCGCACAACTTCCACGTCCACGACGTGCAGTTCCGCATCCTCGACGTCAACGGCGCCGCCCCGCCGCCCTCGTTGCGCGGTCCGAAGGACACCGTCTTCGTCCCCTCGGGTTCGACGGTCAGCATCGCCATGCGCTTCGACGGCCCCGCGGACCCGGACACCCCGTACATGTACCACTGCCACCTGCTGTACCACGAGGACAAGGGCATGATGGGCCAGTTCGCGGTCGTCGACCCCGGCGGGCCGGCGGCCGCGCCGAATCCACCGCCCGCGTCCGGCTCGCACCGGCACTAGGTCGGCCGGCCCCGTCAGGGGGACGGGCTCGCGGGGGGCTTCGGCCGGGTCGTACCGGGCAGGCAGGTGACCGCCGGGTTGTACGTCGCGAAGGTCCCCGAGGGGTTCTTCTTCCAGAGCCACAGGTGCAGGGCGTAGTGGACGGGCTGACCGGGGAAGTTGCCGCGATGCGGGCCGGTGAAGGGCCTGCCGAGCAGCGTCGGTCGGTCATCGTCCGTCCCCGTGTCCTGGTCGCGGTCGTAGACGACCCACTGGACGCCGAGGAGGCGTTTGCCCCCGTGCCCGTCGTCCTCGTAGTAGAGGGCGGCGGGCTTCGCCGGGTCGACGGAGTTGTCGTACGCGTGGTTGAAGTGCGGGTAGCCGAGGGCGCCCGACCCCGCCCGGTCCACGACGCAGTACTTGTCCGGGACGTAGCCCGCCTTCACCGCGGCGGCATGCCGCTGGAACGGGGCGGTGGCGCGGTAGACGACCGCGCGCTGGGCGCTCGCCCTGCCGGTGTCGATGCCGGCAGGGGACGCGGAGGCCGGGGCGGCGGCGGCCGCGAAGGCGAGGGCGGCGGCCGCTGCGAGGGCCGGGGCGGGACTGCGGACCATGCGCGGACTCCTCGGTGAAGGGCTCGTAGCGAGCAGGATGTCCCGCGTCCGCCGGGCCCGCCACACGGCCGGACCGGACGGCTGACCCCCTGCCTCGAAGGAACCAAGGACCGTTTCGCGGGCGGTCCGCGCGGGGAACCGGTGTGTCCAGTCCACAGAACACCGATGCCCCGAAGGGACGCGGAACATGGCGCAGGAGAATGCGGCACCGAACGGCGGCCAGCCGCTGCAGGACCTCGTGTCGGCCGTGTCCAGGGGCGCGCCGGAGTTCCGCGCATGCCCCTACCCCGCCTACGCCGCCCTGCGCGAGCAGGCACCGGTCTGCCGCCTGACGCCTCCGCACGGGGTCGACACCTACCTCATCACCCGCTACGACGACGCCCGTGACGCCCTGTCGGACCGGCGCTTCAGCAAGAACATGCGCGGGGCCATGGACACGTACCACGCGGTGTTCGGCAGCTTCTTCGACGCGCTGGACGACAACGTGCTCTTCTCGGACCCGCCGCGCCACACGCGGCTCCGCCGCGTCCTCAGGAGCGCCTTCACCCCCCGGCGGGTGGAGGACATGCGAGCACGGATCACGGAGATCACCGAGGGCCTCCTGAAGGAATGCCGCAAGCGCAACGCGGTCGACCTGATGTCCTCCCTGGCGTTCCCGCTTCCCGTCGCGGTCCTCTGCGAGTTGCTGGGGATCGAGGAATCCGACCGTCCCGAGATCCTGGAGCAGTTCGGGGTGGTGACGCGGTCCAGGTTCAACCCCAAGCTGAAGGCGGAACTGAAGGCGGCCGAGGAGTGGCTGCAGAAGCGCCTGGGACAGATGGTCTCCCACATGCGGGCCAACCCGTCGGACTGCTTCCTCAGCGACCTCATCACCGCGGAGGAAGGGCTCGACGACGCGGACCTGGTCGCGTCGATGTGGGTCCTGTTCTTCGCCGGCCACAAGACCACGGCCTTCCAGATCGGAAACTCCGTCCTCGACCTCCTCCTCAACCCCGACCAGCTGGAGAAGCTCCGCAGGGATCCGTCCCTGATCCCCGGCGCGGTCGAGGAACTCGTACGGTTCGACGGATCGGTCGAGACCTCGACGTTCCGGTACGCGGCCGAGGAAGCCGAAATCCGGGGAACCGTGATCCCCAGGGGCACTCTCGTCCAGATCGCGATCTCCTCGGCGAACCGGGACCACGAGAAGTTCGAGTCCGCCGACGTCCTGGACGTGACCCGCGAGGGGATCCAGGGGACGCACCTGGGTTTCGGGCACGGGACGCACTACTGCCTGGGAGCCCCGCTGGCACGGCTCGAACTCGAGATCGCGCTCGCCTGCCTGCTCCGGGAGTTCCCCGAGATGGAGCTGGCCGACGAGGAGGAGAGCGGCGCGGCCTGGCTCAAGGGCCCCGTCGCGGCGTTCCGGGGGCTGGAGCGGCTCCACGTCGTCCTGGAGCCGTCGCGGCCGATCGAGGACCTGGCCATGACGCCGACGGTCTCCGTCAAGTAAACGAACCGATGGGTGGTGGAACGGCATGCCCAATTCCGGGAGCACGTCCGGCCTGAACTTCGAGGAGCTGTCCGCGGACAAGGTGCCGGTCCCAGCCGTCGTGGGCGCCGGAGAGCAGGTGCGCGAGGTACCCGCGGCAGGCGGCGCCGCGCCCGGGGACCCGGACCACGGGCAGGGAGCTCAGCCGAAGATCGACATGCACCACCACTTCTGCGCTCCGGAATGGCGCGAGTGGGCCGCACAGCACGGGCTGATCGATCCCGCACAGCTGCCCCGATGGGCGCACCTCGGCGCCGAGGACGCCGTCCGCTTCATGGACGCCGCGGGGATCGGGACGGCCGTGCTCAAACCCATGCTGCCCGCGCGCTACCGTTCATCGGCGCAGCTCCGCGAAGCCGTCAACATCACCCTGCGTTCGATGATGAACGTGGCGCAGGAGCATCCGGCCAGGTTCTCGTTCTACGTCCCGCTGTTCCTGGACGACCTCGAAGCATCCTCGTGGGCCGTGCGCCGCGGACTCGGGCAACTCGGCGCCGTCGGCGTGAACGTGACGGCCAATTACGGGGGCGTGTACCTCGGAGATCCCGCCTACGACCAGATCTTCGCCGAGCTGAACGACTTCTCGGCCGTGGTGGACACCCATCCGCACCACCTGCCGGGGGGCCGGCCCGGGGCGATGACGGTTCCCGGCATCCCCAACTTCATGTGCGACTTCCTGCTGGACACCACCCGGGCCGCCGTCAACATGATCAGCAGGAGGACCCTGGACCGCTTCCCCGACATCTCCGTCATCCTGCCCCACGCCGGCGGGTTCCTGCCGTACATCGCCCACCGCCTCCAGGCCCTCGGACGGTTCTGCGACCCGCCGGTCGACCCCGCCGCCGTCCGCCACCACCTGGCACGCTTCTACTACGACACGGCAGGGCCCATGGCGCCGGCCGCGACGCTCCTCGCCCATGTGCCCGCCGACCGCATCCTCTTCGGCACCGACTGGCCCGCCGCCCCCGCGGACACGGTCACGGACCTGGCGCTCCCCGCTCTGGAGGCGGACCCGGCCTTCACCCCCGAGCAGCTGAGGGGGATCTACCGCGAGAACGCCCTGCGCCTGATTCCACAGCTGGCAACGGTCTGACCCCGCCGGGACCGCGACCGGACCCCGCGCCCGGTCGGGCGCGGGGTCCGGCGCGTACGGGGTACGGGGTACGGGGCCTGCGGCCTGCGACGGCTACGAGCCGGTCACCGCGGCCCGTCGGGCGTGGCGCCGGGGCCCGCCGGGGCGGGGCGGCCGGGGAGGAAGAGGGAGCCGACGGCCGCACCGGAGGTGAAGAGGGCGGCGAAGAGGAAGGCGTGGCCGTAGCCGGCGGTGAGGGCCTGCACCCCGGGGCTGACGTGGCCGCCGACGGCCCGGGAGGCGATGGCGGCGAGGATCGCGAGGCCGAGTGCGCCGCCGACCTGGCGGGAGGTGTTGACCAGCCCCGAGGCCAGTCCCGCTTCGCGCGGCTGGATGCCGGTGGTGGCTGCGGCGGTGACGGGCAGCATGGACATCCCCAGCCCGAGGGCGCAGAGCACGAACGGCGCGGCCACGTCGGTGGTGAAGGAGCCCCCGACGGCGATGCGCGAGAGCCACAGGAAGCCGAAGGTGCTGACGGCCATGCCGGTGACCAGCAGGGGGCGCGGGCCGATGCGGCGCACGAGGTGGGTGGAGGTCCGGGTGCCGAGGATGACCGCGAAGCAGCCGGGCAGGAACAACAGGCCGGCCTTCAGGGCGCTGAAGCCGAGCACCTGCTGCATGTAGAGGGAGAGCAGGAACCACATCGCGAACATGGCGGAGCCCACGCAGATCATGACCAGGTTGGCGATGGCCAGGGTACGGCGGCGCAGGACGGCGAGGGGGACCAGCGGGGCGGCGACCTTCGACTCGATGACGACGAAGGCGGCCAGGAGCAGGATGCCGGCGGCGAGCGCCGCCCAGACCTGGGGGGAGGCCCAGGACGAGCTCTCGGTGGAGATGATCCCGTAGACCAGGGCGGTCAGGCCGACGGTGACCGACAGCGCGCCCGGCAGGTCCAGGCGGCTCAGCCCGCCGCGGCTGCCGTGCGTGGCGGGCGCGTAGAGGAACGCGGCGGCGAGGATCGCGATGCCGATGGGCACGTTGACGAAGAAGACCCAGCGCCAGCCGGTGTACTCGGTCAGGAGCCCGCCGACCACCGCGCCGGCCGCGCCGCCGACGGCGTTGACCGAGCTCCAGGCACCCATCGCGCGGGTGCGGGCGCGGGGCTCGGTGAAGGTGGTCATGATCAGCGTCAGGGTCGCGGGGGCGAGGACCGCACCCCCGAGGCCCTGGACGGCCCGGGCCGCGATCAGCGTCGTGCCGTCGTCGGCGAGTCCGCAGGTGAGCGAGGCGGCGGTGAAGATGCAGAGGCCGACCATGAAGGTGCGGCGGGCGCCGACCAGGTCGGCGGCCCGGCCGCCCAGGAGCAGCAGCCCGGCGAAGCCGAGGGTGTAGGCGTTGACGATCCACTGCTGGCCGGCCGGGCTCAGGCCGAGTGAGGTCTTCATGTCCGCGAGGGCGACGTTCACGATGGAGACGTCCAGCACGACCATGAACTGG
The DNA here is from genome assembly GCF_040682455.1 of Streptomyces sp. NPDC051183. Lineage (NCBI taxonomy): Bacteria > Bacillati > Actinomycetota > Actinomycetes > Kitasatosporales > Streptomycetaceae > Streptomyces > Streptomyces sp. NPDC051183. Next base: position 57,967 of record NZ_JBFBBA010000003.1, on the reverse strand, counting down.
GCCGCGCAGGCGATCAACAGGATCATCGCCGTCCGCGCGCCGCGGCGCGCGGACGGCGCGGGTTCGGTGCCGATCGCGGGCGGAGCACTTGCCATGGGGTTCCTCCGGGGCGGTGGACGGGGTTCGGGTCGGGAACAACCCCCACCGCATGTCTGCCCCCGCACGCGACCGCCGTCCCAGACGCGCGGCAACCGGGTGACCGGCGCCCGCTACGGCGGCCCGCACCGGTTGGCGGTGCGCGCCGAGGGGGCGGGCGTCAAGGGACGTTCGTGAGCGATCGGGCAGACAAGGGCATTTCCCGGCCAACCGGCCCACTGCGCACCCGACATCGGCACCACCGGGACTCCCCGGTCACCTGCGGAACACCATCCGTTCAACATCAACTACTCTGACCCGAGCCGCCAGAGGCGTTCAAGATCGGGCCAATGCCCCCTCGATTCGGCGTGCCAAGAACACCGCACCGTACAGGTGATGATCCTCGAAGGGAGTTTGCCCGCACATGACCATTCGGTCCGCCTACATACCGTGCCGCAGCTCGTTGAAGACTGCGGCGGACACCACCGCCTGGACCGTGGTCCCCGGCCCCGTGGCCCGGGCCGCCTCCGCGACATCGGCGCAGCCGACCGGCGAAGAGCTCCTGCCATGTCACTGACCCGCCGCACCGTCCTCGGTGCCGTGGCCGCCGCGGCAGCCGCCCCGGTCCTCGCCCCCGCCGGAACCGCACTGGCAGCCGGCCAGCAGGACGCCCTCGTGGACGGCCCCATCGGCGAGCGCCTGCCGACTGGCAGCCGGAGCACGCAGAACAGGTTCGATCTGCGAGCCGAGCCCGTCGATCTGTTCTCCAAGGAGATCCGACTCACCCAGGGCAGGGTGCACCAGCAGGTCGCCTTCGATGCGGTGACCGGCCTGGCCTACGTGACGCAGCTCATCAGCGACGGTCGCCAGCTGGCGGACGAGCCCGCTCCCGTACCCGGCGCCGATCGCGACCGCCGCGGTGACCTGTGCATCAACGAGGTCACCGCCGACGGCACGGTCCGCGCCGTCATGTACCTGAGGGGCTTCGGCCACGGCGGCGGACTCGGCGTAGAGCATGCCGACGACCGCACCTGGCTGTGGCTGGAGACCGACGCCGCCCCCGTCAGCAGCGGCTTCGCCTACGGCAAGCGCATCGGCCGTGTCGCGTTCACGCCCGGCGCCATCCTCGACGCGGGAAGCAGCCAGATCGAGGTGTTCGACCCCGTACCGGGGGCCTCCGGCATCACGCCGTCCCTGGACGTCGAACACGGCCGGATCGGTGTGCGCCACGCCTCCGGCGCCGGGGAGTACCGCATCTACGACCTCGCCGCCTTCAAGCGCCGCGCGTTCACGCCGCTGTACACCTTCCCGTCCTGCTACCGCACCCAGTCGTGGTGCCTGTACGGGGACCTCGTCTATCAGAACGAGGGCAACGCCTACGGGCCCACCAACCCGGCTCCCGGCAACTCCTGGTGGAACGTCTACGACGTCGTCACCGGCCAGATGATCGAGCGACGCTTCAACGCCACCGCTCTCGACCTTTCCCACCGCGAGACCGAATCCATCACTGTCCGCCCGACGTCCAACGGGCCGCAGCTTGTGTTCGGTTTCGCCACCCAAGAACCAGGACCGCGCCGCATGGCCCTTTACGGCATCACCAGCACCACCGACGGCACCAGCGACCACGTCCCGTGGACCAATCTGGACTACGACACCGCCGTCTACGTCCCCAACTCCGGCAACTACGTGCCGCAGTACCGCCAGCTGGGCAACCGCATCGACCTGCACCTGCGGCTGTCCCGCGTCGACGGCGCCGCGTGGACGAACGGGGAGAAGATCCTCACTCTCCCGCCGCACATCCGCCCCAACCGGACCCAGGGCCTGATCGGCCAGGTGAGCGGTGCCGGGGTCTCCGACTCCCTCACCGTCCGCTGGGAGGTCCTCTCCGACGGCTCGCTGCACGTCTACGACCAGCGCAAGCTCACCGGCTGGATAGGCCTCGACGGCGGCTATTTCACCAGCTGACCGCTTCCAGGGGGATCGGCCCCTGAGCCTCGGGACGGGTCGGTCTCCCACGCCACGAGCGGGAGACCGACCCGTCCGTCAGTCCGGGCAGTACGCCCCCGACGCGACCCGCACGAAACTCCGTTCGTCAACACGGGGGTGGCGCGCGACGCACGTCCGGGTGTTACTTGCGCGCGCGGGCGCATTCTGGCCGATCCGGCTTCTGAGGGCGGCAAGAGTTGGGGCCATGATCATGGATCCCGATGCCAACTCCGAAACCCCCGAACCCCCCGCGACCTCCGGCGGGCCCGCACCGGAGCCCTCCCGCAGGCCCTCGCGCCGTACCGTCATCGCCGGCGCCGCCGCCGTCGCGGGAGCCGGCGGACTGACGCTCGCCTTCACCTCCGCCGAGACCTCGCAGGCCGTCCCCGGCTCCGCGGTCGCCGACTGGGACGCCTGCCTCACGATCGCCCGGGCCATCCTCGTACGCGACGAGGAGGACCAGCCGCTCGTACCGCGCTACGCCGACATCCTCCTGAAGAACGGCCTGCCCCGCTCGCGCCGCCCCGGCAAGAAGGTGCTGATCGTCGGCGCCGGGCCGGCCGGCCTCACCGCCGCCCACCTGCTGCGCCAGGCCGGTCACCAGGTCACCGTCATCGAGGCCAACGCCAACCGGGTGGGCGGCCGCATCAAGACCTTCCGCGCCGGCGGCCACGAGAACGCCGCCCCGCCCTTCGCCGACCCCAAGCAGTACGCCGAGGCCGGCGCGATGCGCATCCCCGACAGCCACCCGCTGGTCACCGGACTGATGGACGGCCTCGGCCTCAAGCGCCGCCGCTTCCACCTGGTCGACGTGGACGGCGCCGGCCGCCCCGCCTACCGGACGTGGATCTACGTCAACGGCATCCGCGTCCGCCGCGCCGACTACGCGCGCGCCCCGCAGGTGCTCAATCGTTCCTTCGGCGTCCCGAAGGCGTACGAGGCCGTCCCCGCCTCGCAGATCGTCCGCGACGCCTTCGCCCCCGTACGCAAGGAGATCGAGGGCAAGAAGGACAAGGAGCTCGTCGAGGGCTGGGCGCGCGTCATCCAGCGCTACGGCCACATGTCGATGTACCGCTTCCTGACGGAGGAGGCCAAGCTCGACGAGCGGACCATCGACCTGATCGGAACCGTCGAGAACCTCACCTCCCGCCTGCACCTCGCCTTCGTCCACAGCTTCATCGGCGCCTCGCTGATCAGCCCCGACACCGCCTTCTACGAACTGCCCGGCGGCACCGCCACCCTGGCCGACGCACTGTACGCGCGCGTCAAGGACCTCGTACGGCTCGACCGCCGCGCCACCCGCATCACCCACGGCAAGGGCAAGGTCACCGTCGAGACCGTCTCCGAGGGCCGCGGTGGCAGCCCGGTGCGGCGCGAGACCTTCGCCGCAGACACCGCGATCATCACCGTCCCCTTCTCCGGGCTGCGCCACATCCCCATCACCCCCGCGCTCTCCTACGGCAAGCGGCGCGCGGTCACCGAACTGCACTACGACGCCGCCACCAAGGTGCTGCTCGAATTCAGCCGCCGCTGGTGGGAGTTCGACGAGGCCGACTGGAAGCGCGAGCTCGAGGCCGTGCAACCCGGCCTGTACCGGAAGTACCAGACCGGGCAGACCCCGGCGACCGGATCCCTGCTCGGCGCCCACTCCTCCGTACCCGAGGGCCACATCACCGCCGGTCAGCGCTCCCACTACGCCGCCAGCCGCGTCGTCACCCGCGACCAGCCCGAGGCGGCCGACGTCATCGGCGGCGGCTCGGCCACCGACAACCCCAACCGCTTCATGTTCCAGCCCTCCTACCCCGTCGAGGGCAGCGCCGGCGGCGTCATCCTGGCCTCGTACAGCTGGTCGGACGACGCCCTGAAGTGGGACTCCATGGACGACGAGGAACGCTACCCGCGCGCCCTCGCCGGGGTCCAGGAGGTGTTCGGGCAGCGCATCGAGGTGTTCTACACGGGCGTCGGCCGCACCCAGTCCTGGATGCGCGACCCGTACGCCTACGGTGAGGCGTCCGTTCTGCTGCCCGGCCAGCACACCGAGCTGTTCCCCCACGTCCGCAAGCCTGAGGGCAGCCTGCACTTCGCGGGCTGCCACACCTCCATCAAGCCCGCCTGGATCGAGGGGGCCCTGGAATCCGCGGTGCGGACTGCCCTGGAAGTGCACACGGCGTAGCAGCGCCCCCGGCGGCGCCGGTCCGTCAGCTCTCGGCGAGCACGATCAGCCAGTCCTCCTCGGAGAACCGGACCCGTTGTCGCTTGTCGGGGTTGATCCGCACCCCGTAGTCGGGGCCCGTGGCGCTCCGCGCGCGCAGCCGGTACCCGACCGCGCACTCCCGGCGCCGCCGCGCCGACTCGACGGCGGTGCCGAAGGACACCTCTTGACCGGCCCGGACGTAGTCCGTGGCCGGCTTGAGGTGGAACTCGTGGCCCTCCGCCGTGAACAACTCCTGGAAGACCTCGGCGAGATACGGGCTCTCCGAGATCTGGGTCATCAGGAGGCTGATCAGCCGGCCGCTCACGATGAAGTCGGCGCCCTCCCGGGCGGGTGCGAGGACCCGGTTGCCGTCCTCGGACATCTCGGTGGTGAGCGCCGGTTCCCGCCGGGCGGCGTCCCCGATGGCCCGCAGGTGCAACAGGGTGACCAGGGTCCTGTCGTCCGCCAGGGCCTCCGGATCCTCGGTCACGCCCACCGCCTCGAAAGCAGGGCCCGCGGCCGAGGGCTCCGTCTCGCCGATCACGATCACGCTGTCGTACGAGGGCACGTCCACTTTGGCCAGGGTGAGCGGGTCGGTGATGTCCCCCGCGTGGAAGGAGACTTCGAGGCGGGACAGCGCGGGGGCGACGGCGCGGGCGTCGAGCGTGGCGGCGTACTCGCCGAGCGCCACGACATCGAGGGTGGTTCCCGGGCTCACGTACTGGTCGAGTTGCTCGATGACGAGCGGGGCGCGGCGGTTCCAGCCGAGCAGGAGGAGGCGTTCGGCCTCGGCGGTGCGGGGCCCGGCCGTCACGATGGCCGCCTCGTCGACGTGGGAGGCCACGTCCGCCCGTACGGCCGTGTCGTCGTCCCGGGAGATGACGATGATCCGGTCGGCGGGACCGATCACCGCCCCCGGATCCGGATTGAGGGTGACCCTCCCGTCGGCGTGCAGCAGCCCGACCGCCGAGGACGTGGCGAACGACAGCAGGGCCGCGCCGAACGTACGCCCCACGAGGTCCTGGGCGGCGACCGGGTAGAACTCGTCGCCCTCGAAGTCCAGCAACTCCGAGTAGACGAGCGAGAGTCCGGGCTGCCGGGCCGTCTGGACGAGGAGCCGGGCGACGATGTCGTCGACGCACAGGACGTGCCCCGTGGGTCCGGCGGCCAGCCTGGCGGTCATGTGGTTGCGGGAGTCACGGACGGCGGCGACCACCACGGCTTCTGCCTCCCCCTGGCTGTCACCGGACCCGGACCCGGACCCGGCTCCGGGGACGGCTGCGGCGAGGGCGAGCAGGGTCTTCACCACATGGGCGTCACCGGTTTCCCCGGCCGGAGGCAGCACCAGCACCGCCTTGGCGGTGCGCGGACTCACTCGGCGCAGCTCTGAGGGATCGGTGGTGCTGCCGTTGCGGCAGATGATCCGTGTCCTGCCACTGGCGCCGACGCGGGTGGAGATCTCCTCCTCCATCCACACCTTGTCCTGCGGGGCGAGCACGGCGACGGCGGAGCGGCGCTGGTTCGCGTTGGCGGTGATCAGCTCCCCGATCACCGGAAAGACCTGGTCCGACCATCCCAGGACGACGGTGTGCCGAGTCTCCAGCACGGTGGAGTGACCCAGGCGCAGCGACATGATGCGGCGGTTGATGCCCGTGGTGATCAGACTGACCAGGGTCGACACGAAGAGCAGCGCCACCAGTGCGAGGGACACGGAGGCCAGCACGTGGACCGGGGAGCCGACGGCGCCCCCGATCTTCAGCGTCTGGCCGACGCTGACCCAGACGGCCGCGAGCCGCCCGGCGAGCGTGGCCGGAGCGGCCCGGTCGGACCACACGAGAACCACGCTCGCCGGGACGACGACGGCGAGGCAGGCCAGGGCGAGCCAGCCGATGAGTACGGCCGTGCCCCCCGACACCAGATGGTCGAACCGGTACCGGAGGCGGAGCCGGAGTGACGTCGTGTGCTGCTGCGTCACACAAGCTCCCGTACGTGAGTCGACGCGTGGATCGGAGCGGCTGCCCGCTCCGGAAGCCACCCTAGGCAGATCTCCGCATCCACCCCCCCGTGGTGGCGCCCGACCTCACTCAGAGGTATGAACGAACGCACGCCCCGGCCGGACTCCGGCCGGCTCAGGCCGGGAAGGAGATCGAGCCCAGCGGCGGGCAGGGCATGAGCATGGTTCCGGCGCCGGGGCGTTCGACGAAGGCCCGGGCGTCGGCGGCCCGCTGGTACCGGGATTCCAGGTTGTCGGCGTGCCAGGCGTCGCGCCTGGCCCGGGTGTAGTCCCACGTGTCGTCGATGAGGCTCAGGCTGGTGTTGCCGGAGCTGCGCTGGAACTCCGCCTTCAAGGCGGCCGATGTTGTCGATGCTCGCTTGCTGGGCGTCCTCCGTCATGATCTGCATCTCCTGGTGCAGCCAGAACAACTCGTCGAGGTCGGCCTGGGTGATGCGCATCCGCTGATAGAGGGCCTGGAAGCGGGGATCGTCGTGCAGCGGACGTGCGGGGGCGGCGTGGAGCACCACGCAGTCGTTGAAGCCGGCCGTCACCGCGGCGTCGAGATGGAAGACGGCCGGGTCCGTCTGACCGCGGGCGATGGCCACGACACTGAGGTTCCAGTGGGCGGCGGCGACGAGCCAGGTGCCGTCGGGGCCGAGCGCGGCGGCGCGCGCGACGACGTCCTGGAGGCTTGCGACGGGGTCGGCGGCGGTCGAGGAGGAAACGTTTCGCCCCGGAGTCACCGGGGGGAGGCCGTGGGTCATGAGCGCCACCAGCAGTTCGTGAACACGACTGGCCAGTGAGTTGACGGTGTCGACCATGGATCTCCTCGGACCTCGGTGTAGAGAAGCGGTGTTGAACCTGTGACAACTCCCGCAGGGTAAGCGCCGCTGTCACGAACAGGGGGCAACTTCGGTTCCCTGAACGGATCGTCGGACCGGTACCTGCATGCGCCACCGGTCTGCCCCGGACGAAGGTGTCCGGGGCAGACCGGTGGCGGGTGGTCAGGCGCTGCTGTCCGTGAGGTGGCGGGTGCGCAGTGCCGAGAACTCGTTCAGGCGGGCGGTCAGCCTTCCGTGACGCCCGAAGTGGATGCCGTTCCGGTGGGGTTGTTCACTCCTGTGGTCGTGGTCGTCGGTGTGCGATTCGTCGTTCTCGGTGGTGCCGGGTGCCACGAGTCCGGCGGCGGCCGGGACCCACAGCAGCCCGGGGTTCCTGCCCGCGCGCCGCGCAGGGGTGTCGCCCGGTGCCGCGGTTCGGGTGGGAGGCGCGGCTCGTCCGGCAGCGCGGGTGTCGGGGCCCGTACGGACGCCGGGGTGGCCCTGGCGCCCGGTTTCGACCACCGGAGGGGCGGAGGCCAGGAGCAGCGACAGCAGCAGCCCGGTGGCCTGGTCGCTCAGGACCCGCGCGATCCCGAGCAGCCGGTGCCGCTGGGCCACGGGCAGCGACAGGGCGACGCACCCGGCCTGTCCTCCGATGCCGAGCGGTACGGCGACGCACACCTCCTCGCCGGAGTACTCCAGGAGGTCGAACTGGACGGCCTGCGGGCCGTGGTGGTCGATGGACCGGAACAGCGCCGAGGGCTCGGTGATGGTCCGCGGGGTCAACTGGACGGCCTTGCGCCGGGCGAGGTGGTCCATGCGGCTGTCGAAGTCGAGCTGGTGCAGGAGGCTCTTGCCGACCGCACTGGCATGGGCGGCGGCCCGGAAGTCGACCCATTCCTGGACCCGCGGCGCCGAGGGCCCGTCCGCGCAGTGGGTGATCGACACCTCGCCCTGCTCGTAGGTGCCCAGGTACACCGCGGCGTCGACCGTGTCGCGCAGCCGCCCCAGGGCGCGGTGCAGGATGCTCTGCGGCCGGACCGGTCCCGGTTCGGTGGACATCATCTTCAGCAGGGGGCCGGCCATGTAGGACGCGTCGGGAAGGCGCTCGACCAGACCCTGCCCGCACAGCCAGAGCAGTAACTGCTCCAGTACCCGGTGGGGCAGGCTGGTGCGGGTGCGGATCCGCTCGCTGTCCACCGGCCGGCCGGCGGAGGCGATGACGTCGAGCACGTCCAGGACCCGCATGGCCGATTCCCACCGCTGCCGCCCCAGCGGCTCGTTCATCTGCTGGGCGGCGGAGGCCACCGCCGCAGCCCGCAGGGCGTACGGGGAGTACTGCTGCGCAGTGGCACCGCCGGCCGGAGCCGGGGCCGGAGCCGGGTCCGGGGCGGGCGGCGGCGGCGCGGCCGCCACGGGCGGGACGGGGCGCGGGGACGGCGGGTAGGAGTCGAGGAGCTGAGCGACCGCGGGGACGTAATCGGGATCCTGCCAGGCCACCGGCTGGTCCTGCGCCCGGGGCAGCTCCGCCCGGGCGTGGAGGTCCAGCAGGATCCGCGCGTCACCGTGGCCGAACCGGGCCGCGGCCTCCAGGACCCCGAGTACCTCTTCTCGGACGGTCGCGGCCCGGCCGCGGTCGTACGCCTCCCGCCACAATGCCACGGCCAGCCGGAAGGCGGCTCCGGGATGCAACTCCATGCAGGCGTTCTTGAGCCAGGTGACTGCCAGGCGCCCATCGCCGAGCCGGAGTGCCCGGCTGCCCATCCGGTAGCAGGAATTCGCGTGCTCGTGCCTCGCCAGTGCGTCCGGCCCGACAAGTAGGCGGCCCCAGTCGCCCTCGGGCCGGTCCCAGTAGTCCCTGCGCGGCCGCTGACCGGGCATGCGCTCGGCGGCTGCACGCGGCCCCCAGGGCCTCAGGAGCGTCTGTCCGATGTCGTTCCTGATCATGCCAGTCACGCGTCCTCTTCCCCGCGCCGGTGCTTCCTGTGGTGTCCCCAGCGGATGAAGGACTGGAGCTCGTCCGTGCAGCGGAGGTCCCTGGATGCCTTGCTGCTCAGGGAGCGGACCTGCGCGGGCGGGGTCTGCAGGTCTACCGCGATCGTGTTCTCATCGTCGCCCTGGATCTGGGCCTCGGCGACGGCTTTGCGCTTTGAAGGCTTCATGTTCGCTATCGCCTCGAGCGCGAGGAGGAACGCCGGATCGGGTGGCGTCAGCAACTCGTGCTGGTGCACTCCCCGCTCTTCGGCCAGCGGAAGCAGCGCCTCGTCCTCCAGCGGCCGCTCCGGCGAGCGCAGCGCGTCCACGGCGATGTTCCTGGCAACCTGCTTCATGTACGGGAGGACGGGACGGTCCGGGTCGTTCCGGCCCTCCAGCCACACCCGCAGCGTCCTCTCGTGCGCCTCTTGAGCGAGTTCCTCCCAATAGTCGTGCATGCTCGGGTAGGCGGTCCGTAACGCGGCCATCACTTTCCGGCCGTACTCCTCGGCGTGGTCGCTGAAATGGAGCCGTACGGCCTTCTGGCGCCGGCGCTCCTCGTCCTCGGAACTACTGCTCACCATGGGCCGCTCTCCTCCTGCCCGTCGTGCGCGGACCCGGTGACGGTGTTCCACACCGTCACCCGGCCGCCCTCGGGCAGCTCGTAGCGGATCACCACAGTCGCCGTACGGGCGCACGGCCCGCACCGTGCCGGTGCGCCCACACCGTGCGCGGCGGGGCGGCGCGCGAACCGTCGCCCCATCTCCGCGGCCCAGGGCTGGCAGAACGCGGCGGCCACGGGGACCGAGCCAGCCACGACCGAGAGCAACTCGGTCCAAACCGGGGGTGTCAATTCAGGCTCCAGATCTTCCTGCTCGGAACGACGCAACCTGCGTCACACCACTACTACGAAGCCCCGGCCGTGGAATTGCCCGGCGACCGATGATGACCGCAATCGCCCGCATGTGATCACGGCGCCCACTCGCGAGCGGGCCGGTCCGGTGCGGTCGGAACTGTGGCAGGATGCTGCAAATGATCTCCAGCTCAGGCATACCCGCAGTCGTCCCGGCGGGTCGGATGGCCGCCCTGGACCAGCCGACCCTCGGCCTTCCGGGCGGCCTGGAACTGCGTCCCTGGCAGCTCGCCGACGCCGAGGTGCTGGTGGCGGCCGGTCAGGATGCCGGGGTGCGGCAGTGGAACCGCCTGTTCGTGGAGACCCGGGAAGAGGCGCAGCAGCGGATCGAGCGCATGCACGAGCGCTGGCGGGCCGAGCTCAGCGCGATCTGGGCCATCGCACGACCGGGCGGGGCGGCCGTGGGGCTCATCGGCTGGGGCGACATCGACCTCGTCGGCGGCAGCGCCGAGATCGTCTACTGGATCCTCCCCTCGGCCCGCGGTGGCGGTGTGGCCGTCGAGGCCGCGAAGCGCGCCAGCGAGTGGGCCCTGAACGACCTCGGCCTGCATCGCCTGCGCCTGTGCCACTCGGTCGCCAACCCGGCGTCCTGCCGTGTCGCGGAGAAGGCCGGCTACTCGTACGAGGGCACCATGCGCAGCGCGCTGCTGCACGCGGACGGATGGCACGACGAGCACCTGCACGCTCTCGTCCAGGGCGACCCGAGGTAGCAGCCACCCGCAGCCGGGCCCCGACGGTGACAGACCGTCGGGGCCCGGCTGTTCGCGGCAGTCGTGACCGGTAGCCGATACCGGTAGCCGTTACCTGTAGCGGTAGAGGATGCGGCCGCGGGTGAGGTCGTACGGGCTGAGTTCCACGATCACCCGGTCGAAGGGGAGGATCTTGATGTAGTTCTTCCGGATCTTCCCGCTGATGTGGGCGAGGACCTTGTGCCCGTTCTCCAGCTCCACCCTGAAGGTGGCGTTACGCAGACACTCGATGACGGTGCCCTCGGTTTCGAGGGCGCCTGCTGTTCTCGGCAAGTTCGCTCACTTTCCCGTGCTGTGACGGTGAGTTTGGTTGATGAAATGAATTGCGGTGTACGCGCGGTTCCCGTGGCGCGTCAGCGGCGCACCAACTCCAGGTTGCAGCCTGCAGGTTGGGTGGCCACGCTCTCGAACAGCGCCATGGCCGCAGCGTTGGCCTCGTCGACTTCGGCCCGTGCGGCCGCGACCCCGGAGCGGTGCAGCCCGCCCAGGACCGAGGCCAGCAGCGCCCTGGCGATGCCGTGGCGGTGCTCATCGGTCCGGACGGCGATCAGGCCGATGCGCGGCTGCCGGGGTACGGGCGCCAGCCGGACCATCCCCACGTAGCGATCGGCCCGCACTGCCACGGCGTACTTCGACGGGTCCACGACGATGGCTCCGGCCGGGATCGGCACCTCGGCCGGCATCCGCTGCCAGCCGACCACGGCCCCGACCTCGTCGCGAATCGCGCGGTCCAAGGCGCACAAGGGATCGTACTCCGCCTCTCCGACGGGCAAGATCCGTACACCCGAGGGGAGTTGCGCGGAGCCGAGGCCGGTGGTCCCCGGGTCGGTGGGCACGAGGTACTCCCGCTCCCGCCGACCGATCGTGAAGCCGGCCCGCTGCCACCCGGATGCCGAGTCGAGGTCGCCCTCGCCGACCAGGGCGTGCAGCGGGGCCGGAAGGTCCGCCACCATCGCGGCGGCGAGCCGGTCGAATGCCGCGGCGTGCCAGGCGTCGACGCTGAGGAAGAGGCGCCCGTCGGGTCGGCGCGAAGCATCGCCCCGTCCGACCTCCCGGCCGTCCTCGACGGCGTGCCATTGGTGTTCCGCGACCCGGGAGATCGCTACGGCGGGATCGTCCGTGCCGGGAGTGGGAGGCATGGGATTCATAGGTGTCGCCCTTTCGTGAGTGCCCTGTCCTGAGGCACTCCCGGCGACGCCTGCGTCAGCCGCCCACCGTGACGGAAAGGGGGAGTACCCACCTGCATACAGCGTTCATGGGTCTCACCTCCGGGTGTTCGGTCACGTCCTCCGGCACCGTACCAACCGGCGCCGGCCCGCCCAACTCCTTTTTTCGACGGACCGAAGCCCGGCCGGCGGGGGGCATGACAGCGGTACGACGGCTCCCGTTCCGCCCCTGTGATGTGCCGCCCTGCACCGTGGGGGCATGAGAGAACACATCGGCGCGACGATCGAGATCGTCGGCGTACACAAGCGCATCGGGTCACAAGTCGCCCTGTACGCACCTCCGCCGCCGACCGGGCGTGCGCGGTGCTGCACGGCGCCGGGGCCGGCGTGTCCGCGGACACCGCCGAGCGCGGCACCCCGGTGCCGTTCGCCGAGGTGTCGGCGCACCGCGCGACCCTTGAGGAGGCCCACATGCGGCTCACCCGGGACGCGGTGGAGTACGCCGGGCCCGCGACGGCGGGGGAGTCGGCGCGATGACCCGTACGGAGACCTTCGCGCGGCTGCTGCGCGCCGAGTGGACGAAGCTGCGTACCGTACGCGGCTGGGTGCTCGCCGTCGCCGGTGCGGCCCTGGCCACGGTGCGCGACCCGCCTGGACGCGCTGCCCATCGGCCCGTGGACAGGCCTGGGCGTCCTCGCGGCGTGGACGGGGGCGGCGCTGCTCGCCGGCGGCCTGCTGGTGCCGCGCCGTGACGCCTAGCGGGTGGCGGTGGGGGTGGCGGTGGCGGTGGGGGCCGCCTGCGGGGCCGCGGGGGTGCTCGGGGCGCCCGTGGTGCCGGGGGTGGACGGCGTGGCGCTGGGCGACGGGCTCGCCGGGGTGCAGACGACCTCGTCGCGCGGGGTGTAGTGAGTACGGAAGGTCTCCCGGCCGACCTCCCGGCCGCCCCGTACGAAGACGCGGTCGACGGAGACGTCGAACCCCTCCAGGGGGGTCTGCGCCTCGCAGTCGGGGCCCGTCTCGGTGCGCTTGGCCGGGGGCGTGATGTGGGTGCGCGGGCTGTGGGTCGCGCGTATCTCGTCGTACTTCTTCGTGCCCAGCAGGGTGATCGTCACCGAGGTGTCGGTGGACGTGGCCCGGATGCGGACGGGGTGCCCGGAGTCGTTCTGCCAGCGCAGGTCGAGGGTGCCCCAGGCGACGGTGGCCTCGCGGCCCTCGGGGTAGCGCTCGATGTAGAAGGAGTGTGCCCCGTGCTCCACCGGCTTCAGGCCCGCGAAGAACATGGCGTTGTACATGGTCGTCGCGACGGCGGAGACGCCGCCGCCGGGCGCCTTCACGTAGCGGCCGTCGTTGATCATGATTCCGTCGACGAAGCCGTTCTCCGGGGTCCGCTCGCCGACCGTCTTGTTGAAGCTCCAGATCCCGCCCGGGCGCACGACCCCGCCGTTGATCAGCTCCACGGCGCGAGCGATGTTGTGGGTGCGGTACGGCGCGGCCGGGAAGCTGACCGTGAAGGAGGACAGCTTCTGCCCGGCCTCGGCGACGACGGCCCGGTTCGCGGCGCGGTCCGCGGTCCCGTCGGCGGCCGCCGCGGCGGAGGCGGAGAAGCCGCCGAAGCCGAGCGCGACGGCCGCTCCCGCCAGCGTCAGGGCGATGTGCCTGGTGGCTGTACGGCGGTGTGCGCGTCGCATGTGTCTGCCCGTCGCTCTGGAGTGTCGGTCGGTGGGTCCAACCATCGTGACCCGATTTCGCCCGAATGGGGCAAAACTGTGCCGATCCTCACGAGGGGCGGCCTCAGGGCACCGAGCGGATCCGGCGGACCAGCACCGACCCCACCAGGGCCAGGGCCCCCGCCAGCGCGTACAGGGCCGTGTACCCGCCGAAGTGGATGACGATCGGGGCCGCGACCGCCGGGGCCAGCACCTGGGGCAGGGCGTTGGCGATGTTGATGACGCCCAGGTCCCTGCCCCGGTCCTCCGCGGTCGGCAGCACGTCCGTGAGCAGGGCGAAGTCCACCGCGGTGTACACGCCGAAGCCCAGGCCGAGGACGAGCGAGGCGACGACCGCGCCGGTCCAGGTCTGCCAGACCGCGAGCAGCAGGGTGGCCGCGGAGATGACCAGCCCCGACCGGATGACGTAGGACTTCCTGCGGCCGCTGCGGTCGGACCGGATCCCGCTGATCACCACCGTGCAGAGCAGGGTCAGTGCGTTGAGCGCGGTGAGGACCAGCACCCCGGTGTCCGCGTCGTCCTCGTAGTGCACCGCGTCGGTCAGGTAGTAGAGCAGGTACATCGTGCTGATCGAGTACGACAGGTTCATCAGGAACCGGGTGAGCCAGGCCCACCCGAAGTCGGGATGGCGGCGCGGGTCGATCCAGAAGCCGGCGAGGAACGTTCCCCACCGGAAGGGCGGCCGGGCGCCGGGGGACAGCGGGGTGTCGCGCCGCATCAGTACGTACGGGACGGCCGCGAGCACCGAGAAGGCGGCGCAGGCGAGGTACCCGGCGCCGATTCCGCCCGCGGCCGTGGCCAGCGCCGTACCCACCAGTACGCCGCAGACCTGGGAGACGCCGAGCCATCCGCCGACCAGCCCCCGCTGCCGGGGCGGCACCTGGTCGGGGACGGCCGCGGTGAGGGCGGCGAACGCGGCGTTGAGGGCGAGCTGGACCAGGCACCAGCCCGCGATCACGGTGGTGACGCTCCGCGCCCCGGCCAGGACCAGCAGCCCGGCGGCCCCGCCGGCCACCCCGGCGATCACCCAGGGGATACGGCGGCCCACGGACGCCGTCGTACGGTCCGAGAGCGCCCCGAAGACGGGGTTGGCGACCATGGACACCGCCGCTCCCACGCCCGTCACCAGGGCGAGGGTGGACGCCTTGTGGTCGGGGGTGAGGTGTTCGGCCTGGCGCGCCAGGAGCAGTTGCAGCGGGCCGAACCAGCCGACCCAGACCCCGAGGTTGGCGAGGGACAGCGCGCCCACCCATCGCCGCCCGGCCCGGGGTGCGGCCTCGGCGGCTCCCTGGCCGGTATCCCCGGTCGCCCCGGCCGCCGTCCCCTCGGCGGTCATCTGCTGCTCTTGATCAGGTCGCGGTACCAGGCGAACGACTCCTTGGGCGTCCGCGCCAGCGTCTCGTAGTCCACGTGGACGAGCCCGAACCGCTGCCGATAGCCCTCCGCCCACTCGAAGTTGTCGAGGATCGACCAGATGAAGTAGCCGCGGACATCGGCGCCCTCCGCCATCGCCTCGTGCAGGGCGCGCACGTGGCCGTCGTGGTAGGCGATGCGGCGGGCGTCGTCGATCCGCCCCGTGGCGGGGTCCGGCCCGTCACCGTACGAGCATCCGTTCTCGGTGATGTACAGGGGCGGCAGCCGGTCGCCGTAGCGCTCGCGCAGGGTGGCGAGCAGTTCGCGGAGCCCGTCCGGGACCACGGGCCAGCCGAAGTCGGTGAGCTCGCGCCCCTCGATCTGGCGGATGGCGAAGGGCAGGTCCGACGGAATCTCGATGCCGCCGAACTCGGATCCGGCGGGGGAGGCCGGCTCGGGGGCGCCGACGAGCATCGGGTTGTAGTAGTTGATCCCGTACCAGTCCAGCGGGGCCGAGATCGTCCTGAGGTCCTCCGCCACCGGGCCGGGCAGCAGGGAGGCCAGCCCCTCGTCCGGGTAGGCGCCCGTCAGGATAGGATCCGCGAAGAGCCGGTTCGTGAGCGTGTCGTACAGCTCGGCGGCCTCCCGGTCGGCGTCGCCGCCGCTCGCCGCCCAGACGGGGCTGTGCGAGACGGCGATGCCGATCCGGGCGGCGCCCTCGGCGCGCAGGGCCTGTACGCCCAGTCCGTGGGCCAGGAGTTGGTGGTGGGCCGCGGGCAGGGCGTCGAAGACGAGCCGTTTGCCGGGGGCGTGCTCCCCGAGGCCGTAGCCGAGGAGGGTGACCTCGGCGGGTTCGTTGATGGTGATCCACATGGGCACGCGGTCGGCGAGGCGCCGGGCGACCACCGAGGCGTACTCCGCGAACCGTTCGGCGGTGTCGCGGACCAGCCACCCGCCCCGCTCCTCCAGGGCGAGCGGGGTGTCCCAGTGGAAGAGGGTGGGCACCGGAGCGATCCCCGAGGCACACAGCTCGTCGACGAGCCGGTCGTAGAAGTCCAGCCCCTTGCCGTTGACCCGGCCGTGGCCTTCGGGCAGGACGCGGGACCATGAGACCGAGAACCGGTAGGCGCCGACGCCCAGTTCGGACATCAGCGCCACGTCCTCCCGGTAGCGCCGGTAGTGGTCGGTGGCCACGTCCGCACGCGAGCCGTCCTTGACGCGTCCGGGCTCCCCGGTGAAGGCGTCCCAGGAGGAGGGGCCGCGGCCGTCGGCGGTGGGCGAGCCCTCGATCTGGAAGGCGGAGGCGGAGACCCCCCAGGTGAAGCCGGGTGGGAACTCGGGTACGGGCGCTGCCATGTGGACTCGCTTAGCTCGGTGTGAGTGTGCGCGTTGCTCACGGCACTTTCGGGCGCGCGAGTCCGCCCTGTCAATGGAAAGTGAACAAGTCTCAACTTTTGCCGAGCGGTGGCGGCCGACGAGCCGGGTCAGCGGTCAGCGGCCTCCCCGGTGTGGGCCAGGACCGCCCGGACGATCGTCGCCCAGTCCGTGCGGTCGACCCCGTGGCCCGCGCCCTCCAGCGTCAACAACCGCGCGCCGGGGATGACTTCGGCCAGCGCCTCGCCGTGCGCGAGGGGGAACATCGGATCGGCCGTCCCGTGGACCACCAGCGTGGGCGCGGCGATCGACGACAGCGACCCCCGCGCCGACTCGCCCTCGGCGAGCAGGTCGTGATTGCGCATGGCGGCGAAGTCGTGTGCCCGCGCGACGTCGCTGCGTACGAGCTCCCGGGCGGCCGCCTCGTCGAAGGGGCGCAGGCCTCCGGCGAGCACGCGCGCGTACGCGACCAGGTAGTCGACCACCGAGTCCGCCCGCGACCAGTCGACCTGGGCGGAGGTCGCGAAGCGCATGAACTCAGGGGTGGGCGGCGGCAGTTCGTCGCCGCCCTCAACCACCCGGGAGGTGCTGATCAGAACGAGGGAGAGGACCCGGTCGGCGTGCCCGAGCGCGACCAGCTGCGCCAACCCCCCTCCGGCGGAGACGCCCACCAGGTGCGCCGCCGGGATCCCGTAGGCATCGAGCACGCCGAGGGCGTCACCGGCCAGGTCCGCGCCCGTGTAGCCGGGCCGGCCCGGCTCGTAGGTCACCGACCGCCCGGTGTCGCGGTGGTCGTAGCGGATCACGAACCGTCCGCCCCCGGCGAGCATCCGGCAGAAGCCCTCCTCCCACCAGAGCATCGAAGCCCCGGTGCCCATGACGAGCAGCACGGGCGGATCCGCCCGGTCACCGAAGGACTCGGTGCACAACTCCACCCCGTGTACGTCGACCAACCGCTCGGCCATCGCCCTGCCTCCTCGACTCCACCGACGCGAGCGCCCGTTGCCCGAGCCCGGCGCGTGCAGTCAACCGCACCCCGCGGGCGGGTTGTGGTGAGGCGCGCCTACTTGCTCCGGAGCTTGCCCAGTGGCTCGGGGGCTTCCTCCAGTTCGGTGGCCGCCGTCTTCCAGCCGGTGTCTTCGGGGTAGAGGGCGCCGCGCAGGAAGGCGGAGGTGAGCTGCTGGATCAGGGCGACGTGTGCGGGGTTCTCGTCGGTCGTCTCGGCCACCTCGTAGCCGGGGATGCCGCCGAGCGAGTGCTCGGCCCCGAACAGCGTGAGCAGGCTCTTGTTGCCCGGGCTGTAGGTGTAGGGGTCGGTGAACCAGTCCGGTCCGCGCGTGGAAAGGTGGGACTGGTCGCTGTCCCCGGCGACGATGAGTGCCGGCGCGGTCATGGTGTCGAAGGACGGCTTCATGAAGGGGAAGTTGTCGGCGGCGAAGGGAACCAGGTCGTCGCCCAGGCCGGTCAGGGCCAGCAGTACGCCCGCCGTGACGCGGGGGTCGGACATGTCCTCCCCGGGCACGCCGTTGGAGTCGAGGACGCGCGCCCCCAGCAGCGTACTGACCGTCTGTGCTCCCCAGGAGTGTCCGGCCACGGCGATGCGGCTGCGGTCGAGGCGCCCGGCCAGGCCCGGTACGGAGGCCTCCAGAACGTCCAGTCCGTCCAGGACTCCCGCGATGTCCTCGATGCGCAAGCGCCAGATCCGGGGCGTGCGGGGGTCTTCGGCGGGGATGCCGAGCGTCCGGGAGTCGAGGTGGGTGGGCTGGACGACCACGAAACCCTGGGCGGCCCAGTGGTCCACCAGAGGAGCGTAGCCGTTCATCGACCAGCCGAAGCCGTGGGAGAAGACGAGGACGGGCAGATCACTGCCGGCGGCGGGGGCGGACACGCGGACATGGAGGTCCTCGCCCCGGCCGGCCGGGGAGGGCAGGACGACCGGCGCCGCGGATAGCACCGTCCTGGGCGCACCGGGGGTCTTTCGCGAGGTCACGGTGTTCGAGTTGGGCATGAGAAGTGCCTTCCGCTCAGTCTTCGCGCATTCCTGGGGGGTCTGACATCATGAGTCAAACGGAACCTCGTTCCGTTTCGACGATACGGAACGCTGTTCCGTTTTGCAAGGTGTAAGGATCAAGGGAAGGAGCGCCGTGGTGAACGACAGCGGTCAGGAAACGGGAAGTCCGGCCGGATCCAAGCGCAAGGACGTCCGGCGCAACCAGCAGACCCTGCTGGATGCGGCCGCCGCCGTCTTCGTCACCTCGGGTGTGGACGCGCCGGTACGCGACATCGCGGCCAGGGCCGGAGTCGGAGTCGGCACGGTCTACCGGCACTTCCCCACCCGGGCGGACCTCGTCATCGCCGTCTACCGCCACCAGGTCGACGCCTGTGCCGAGGCCGGCCCGGCCCTGCTGGCGTCCAGTTCGACACCTCATGCCGCCCTGGGGCGGTGGGTTGACGTCTTCGTCGACTTCCTGGTCACCAAACACGGCCTGGCCGCTGCGATGCAGGGGGACGGCGCCGGCTTCGAGACGCTGCACGCCTACTTCCTGCAACGCCTCCTGCCGGTGTGCACCCAGCTCCTCGACGCTGCCACCGCATCCGGTGAGATCCGCTCCGACCTCGACGCCTACCACCTCATGCGCGGCATCGGAAACCTCTGCATCGGCACCGAGAGCGACCCGCGCTACGACGCGCGGCGCCTGGCCGCACTCCTGATCGCAGGACTGCGCCATCAACCCCTCGACCGAGAGCGGGAGTACTCGGGCAACTAGGGTCGGCGGGCCAGCAGGTGGGCGTCGAGGAAGCCCCGCGCGGAGGCCGGGTCGTGGAGCAGCCGGGCGAAGGTCGTGAGGCCGGCTCCGGCCAGCAGCTCCGCGAACCGGTCCACCGGCCAGCTGTAGGCGGGCGTCACCTTGTGGTCGAAGCGGACCGGCTCCGGCCCGTCGGTCGCGAAGAACGAGACCAGGAGCAGGCCTCCCGGTGCCAGGACGCGCGCCTGCTCGGCGAGGAGCGCGGGCAGTTCCCCGGGCGGGGTGTGGATCATCGAGTAGTGGGCCAGTACGCCGCCGAGCGTGCGGTCCTCGACGGGCATGCTCTCCATCCGGGCCTCGTCGAACCGCAGCTCCGGATGGGCCCGCCGGGCATGGTCGACCATGCCCGGGGAGAGGTCGAGCCCGAAGGCGTCCAGCCCCAAGTCGTGCAGCATGGCCGTCAGATGACCGGGCCCGCACCCCACGTCGGCTGCTCGCGGGTTCCCCGTCCCGCGCACCAGCTCGGCGAAGGTGCCGAGCATCGCCCGCGAGAAGGGGTGCGTCTCCAGCCGATCGGCGAACATCGACGCGTAGAGCCCGACGACTCCGTCGTAGGCATTTCTGGTCTCGTCCTGGTGTTCCGCCACGGCAAGGAAGCTAACACCCGCGCCATTCGCAGTCACCGTCCGGCCCCCGCGGCTTCGGATGCGGCGTGATCGAAGCTCCCTTCCGGGGCCGGGAGTTCAGATGCGCGCGATCAGGGCGTAGCGTTCGTCGGTCACCGGGCCGCCCCACAGGGCGGCGTCGGCGCCGAGGGGTTCGACGCGGAGGTCGCTCACGAGCGGGCGCACCGCGGCGGCCAGGTCGTCGGCCGTGACGCCCCCGTGCCAGGGCAGGGCGTCGGCACCGGCGACGTACGGTACTTCTGCTTGCCCGGCCTCGCGCCAGCGGCCCTCGACAAGGACGAGCAGCCCTCCCGGGCGGGTCCGGGACACCCACTGGTTCAGGGCAGCCGTCGGGTCGGGCAGGGTCCACACCAGGTGGCGGCAGAGCAGTACGTCGAACTCCTCCTCTCCCGTGGGCGGCGCGGCGGCGTCGCCGACCAGGAACCGGCCCGGGAGGCCGGCGGCCGCCAGCTTCGCCCGGGCGGCCTCCACCATCCGCGGCGCCAGGTCGACCCCGGTCACCCGGTGCCCGGCCCCGGCGATCAGCTCGGAGAGCGACCCGGTGCCGCAGCCGACGTCCAGTACGTCGGCCGGGTCGTACGGCAGCCAGCCGGCCAGCAGGTCCGCCCAGGCGGCCCGGGTGTCGGCAGCCCGCAGCCCGTGGTCCGGCTCGGCGTCGAAGTCCGGGGCGGCGGCGTCCCAGTAGGCGGCGATGGCGGCAGCGGGGTTCGTCATCCGGTGATCCTCTCAGCCGCCACTGACAATGCCCGGAAGGGAGCGGTCGCCGTGGTGGGCCAGGGCCGCGTGCGGGTCGTGGCCGGGTGCGTGGTCGACGGCGGGGGCGTGGTCCGTATGGACGGTCGCGGCCGTCAGTCTCGGGACCGCGTGGATGAGGGCGTGCTCGGCGGCGACGGCCACCTCATGGGCCCTCACGACGGTCAGGCGCGCGTCAACGACGATGTCGGCCTCGGCCCGCAGAGCGTGGCCGATCCACCGCATGCGCACCTGTCCGGTGTCCAGCACTCCCTCCACGCCGCGCAACGCCCGCTCCGCGGTGTCGACCAGGGCGGGATCGACGCTGTCCATCAGGCGCCGGTAGACCTCGCGCGCCGCGTCCTTGAGGACCAGCAGGATCGCGATGGTGATCAGCAGGCCGATGACGGGGTCGGCCGTCTGCCGTCCGAGCGCTGCGCCGCCGGCGCCCAGCAGCACGGCCAGGGAGGCGAATCCGTCGGTACGGGCGTGCAGACCGTCCGCGATCAGCGCGGCGGAACCGATCCTCCTGCCCGTGCGGATGCGGTACCGGGCGACCCACTCGTTGCCGACGAAACCGGTCAGCGCGGCCGCGGAGACGGCCCACAGATGAGTGATGTCACGGGGGTTGAACAGCCGGTCCACGGCCACCCAGGCGGCCAGGACCGCCGACGCGGCGATGGTCGCCACGATGAGGATGCCGGCCAGGTCCTCGGCGCGGCCGTAGCCGTACGTGTAGCGGCGGTTCGCCGCCCTGCGTCCGAGCATGAACGCGATCCCGAGGGGAACGGCGGTGAGCGCGTCGGCGGCGTTGTGGATCGTGTCGCCGAGCAGCGCCACCGACCCCGACAGTGCGACGACCAAGGCCTGGACGGCGGTGGTGGCTCCCAGGACGGCCAGGGAGACCCACAGCGTGCGCATCCCCTCCCGGGAGGTCTCCATCGCAGCATCGACCTTGTCGGTGGCCTCGTGACGGTGCGGCCGCACCAGGTGGCCGAACTGGTGCCGGACGCGGGCCGGCCAGGTGGCTCCGGGCCGGTGCCCCGCGCCCGCGTCCCCGACCGCGTCCGCCTCCGCACGGCCATGCTGGTGATCGTGGTGGCGGCCATGTGCATGGGTGTGCGGATTCGCGTCCATGCGGTTCACCGTGGCACATGGATCCGCTTGCGGCTACAACCGTCCTACGCCCTGTGACCAGGTGCGATTCCCACGCAACAGAGGGCCCGGCGCAGTTGGTGCTCCGTGCTCCGTGCTCCGTGCTCAGTGCTCCGTGCTCCGGCGGATCAGGCGTGGGGCAGTTCGCTGACGGCCGAGCGACGGCCTCCGTAGGAGGCGACCAACGCGTCCGCCACGATCGCCGCGTCTTCATCGGCCACGTCCGCCGGGTACTCCGGCAGCAGGTCGTCCCAGATGACCATCCACGACCCGTACAGCTGGGCCTGCCCCTCGGGGCGGGCGAAGAACCAGATGTGCAGGTGGGCGCCACCGTCTCCGATGCGGTAGACGTGGGCCCGCGCGATGTGCGGCAGCGCTTGCACGTGGCGGGCGATGTGTGTGCTCAGCACCCCCAGTTCGGCAGCCAGATCATCGGGCAGGTCCGCCAGGTCGAAGTGATCGAGCGGATGCAGCATCAGCACCAGCGGCACGCCGACTTCCGTGATCCGGGTGAGCCGCCAGCGGTCGTTGAACCAGATCCCTTCCTCCCGGCTGCGGCACGAGTCGCAGTCCGACGGATCCTCGCCGTGCCGCGGGGGTTCGGGCAGAACCGGCGGGCGCAACGGCGCGACGCGCAGCCCCTCCGGCTCGAACGGGCTGATGTCCCACCCCGTCATACGGGACAGCGGGAGCCGCTGTTCACCGTCCGCAGCGGTACTTGCGTGGTCGTAGAACTCGTCAGGTCGCAAAGCCATGCCCGAAGACTACTGTTGTTCGATGTGGACCAGCATCCACGCATGGACCCGCACGAACCAGCGGACGTAGACCACCCGAGGACCTCGCAGATCCTCGACAGCGTCGAGAAGCGGATGGCCCTGGCCCGGTCCGGCAACTGGGCGGCGCTGTGGGGCTGGCAGCGGCGGACGCGGTCGCGGTGGCCCCGACACGAACGGCGGCCCTTGCCGTCCGTGATCGGAGGGCAAGGACCGCCGTCGTGCTCAGACCCGGGCGGACCCGGTCACTTGGACTGGGTGGAGACGCTCACACCGCTGAAGTCCTGCGCGGCGGCGAGGCTGAAGTAGACCCAGCCGGACGGCGGGTTGTCGATCGTCAGGGTCTCGCCGTTGCCGGCGTTGGTGGACTTCGCCCGGTAGCTGCCGGTGGTGGCCCAGTTGCTGCCGCCGTAGTACAGATCGGCGTTGCCGGCGCCGCCGCTGCTGGTGATGGTCAGCTGCTTGAGACCGGCCGGCAGGTACATGAAGTGGTAGCTGTAGTTGCCGGCGGCGGCCGCGAGGTTGTCCCGGCGGCAGTTCTTGTCGAACTGACGGGGGTCGCTGATGGTGCACAGCGGTGTGGTCGCGGCCTCCGGCAGCGGGCCGCAGTCGCTGGTCGCGCAGGCGGTCGCCAGCCAGGTGGCGAAGCCGGCGTCGTAGCGGGTGCCGATGGTCTGCTTCAGGAAGGTGCGGGCTCCGTTCCAGTCGCCGGCGCGGTACTTGTTCAGCACGGTCTCGACGTCGGCGGGGTGCGCCTGGAGCATGTAGCGGACCGCGAGGAAGCCCCAGCGGTAGACCCGGTTCGAGTTGACCTCGGGGTCCTCCTCCTGGCCGTAGACCGTGTCGAACAGGTCGCTGAGCTTGTACGTGTTCTTGCGGGCCTCGGCGATCGCGTCGGCGTTGCGCTCGCCCCGGTAGCCGAAGGAGATGTTCTCGGCGATGCCCTCGACCCACCAGATGGTCGGCGTGACGATGCCGGCCTCGAAGTCGCCGGCCATGTTGTAACGGCCGTCGAGGTAGTGGGTGTACTCGTGGTTGAGGTTCCAGATCTGGAAGTCCGGGCGCAGCCAGTGGGCCTCGTGGGCGATGAAGCGGGCCTGGTTGCCGGCGGCGGCCGGGTTGCCCTCCTCGTACATGCCGCCGTTGTCGACGTCGATGTTGTAGATCGCCCAGGCGTACAGCGAGTAGTGGGTGTAGTCGTCGAAGACGACGACCTCCAGGTTGGTGTTCACGTCACCGGGGATCGCGCCCTTGTCGCCGATGACCCGGTGGAAGTAGGCGTCCTGGTTGACCAGGCTGGTGCAGGTGGCGGCCAGCTGGCCGGGGGACATGTCCTGGGCGCGGATCTTCAGGTCCGGGGTGCAGGTGTGCTGGATCGGCAGGACCGCCGGGAGCACGCGCTCGCCCAGCTCGCAGATGGCGTAGGCCGCGCAGTTGCCCCTGTCGTACTGACGCGTGTACCAGCCCAGGTTCATGGTGATCGGCGCGGTGGGGCCGACGTTCGGGTAGCGGTTGATCAGGTCCTTCAGCAGCGGCCGGACCCGGTCCTTGAGCTCGGGGACGTCGAGGGCGTGGCCGAGGAAGCGGCCGACGTTGCTGACGACGTCCAAGCGGTTCAGCTGCGCGCTGTTGCGCGTGATGAAGCCGGCCCAGGTGTTGAGGATGGCGGGGTCGGCCTTGAGGGCGGCCCGCCAGCCGCGGTCGTCGTTCTTGGCCTTGAAGCCGTTCTCGACGACCCATTCGACGTGCTGCATGGCGAGGTTCATCTGGCCGGGCCACGTGCCGTCGTAGCTGCCGAGCATCCACTTGACGACGCCGGCGTACCGGCCGGCCGCGTGGGTGCTGTCGATCAGCGTGACGACCTCGTTGAGGATCTCGCCGTTGGCGTCGGTGACGTCCTTGCTGCGCGGGGAGGCGAAGAAGGCGTCCAGCGCGCCGCGCGCCGCGCTGTCCAGCGCGGTGCCGTAGTCGCCGACGGCGTCCGCGTTGTTGTCCTGCACGTAGTAGCCGGCGCGCAGGAACAGCACCAACTGCCCGATGGCTGCGCTGTTGTCGCCCGTGTAGGAGGCGGAGGCTTCGCGCAGCGCGCCCGCGACGGTCACCATCTGGGCCTCGCGGAAGGCCTTCCGGGCGTTCTCCCCGGTGAGGCCGAACAGCGGGTACGTACAGTCGATCCGGGGGAGTGCCTTGAGCTGCTGGACCAGCGCGCTGCCGGTGGCGTTGATGACGCCGGAGAGGTCGGTGCACTCGGCTGCGGCGGCGGACGCCGAGGACTGCCGGTCGGCCTTGTCGGCCTTGTCGGTCCTGGCGGGCTGGACGGCGGGCGCGGGGGCCGGGCCGGACTCCAGGGCGCTGTCCTGCGAGGAGATCCGGAAGCGCGTGCTGTTGCTCATCGCGTCGGGCGACTTGGGGACCGGGATCGACCGCGGCGCCGAGGCCGCGGCTCCCCTTGCGCTCGCACCGGCCGGGGCCGTGGCGCCCGCGGAGGCCGCCTGGCTCTGCGGCGCGAACAGGCCGAGCGCAATGAAGACGGCTGCGCCGAGCGCAGGAAGTCTGCGCGCGCCGGCCTTCGGTATGCGGAAGGGATGCATCTGTGGGGGCCTCCGGGGCCTGTGGCCGCGTGCTGGGGACACGGGCGGTTGACGTGTGACATGTAAAATTTCACATGTCGCATCGTGCTGGAAGTCTTCTGTCCAGATTGGCGGCCACCGAAATTGAAACGTTGTCAACTTCCAGTGCGAGCCGCGGTCGTGGCGTGCCGTGAAGGGATTCGGAGCAGAACTAACAGTGCTTATATAAATGCTGTTACGATACGGCCGTGACCGACCCCCAGGCCTTCGACCCGACACGGCAGAGCCTCTGGCGACCCCTGCGCCTGCTCCAGGCATCAATGGACGCCGACATCGCCCGGGTCTACTCCGAGCAGCAGATCGACGGGCTCAAGCCCAGCTACGTCATGGAGTTGCTCCGGCTCCACGCCCACGGACCCATGACCATCGCGGAACTGGCCGAGTCGGTGCAGCGCACGCACTCGGCGCTCAGCCAGAAGGTCGCTGCCATGCGCAAGGCCGGCTGGGTCGATACCGTCGTGGGCGACGACGCGCGCACCAGAAAGGTGACGCTCACTGACGAGGCCCGCCGTGTCGTCGGGCGCCTCGCGGCGGAATGGCGGGCCACCGAGGCCGCCCTCGCCGACCTGGAAACCGAGATTCCGTACCCGCTCTCCCAGGTCGTCACCGACATCGAGCGGGCTCTCGAACGCAAGAGCTTCCATGACCGGATCGCCGAGAAACTGGCCGCGGAACCCGAATGGGGTTGAAGCACGCACTGATCGACGTGACACCGCTCCGGTCGTCACCACCCTTCCGGCGGTTGTGGATCGGTCAGACCCTGTCCGGATTCGGCAGCCAGATGACAGTCGTGGCCGTCATGTTCCAGGTCTGGCAGACGACGAAGAGCACCACGTGGACGGGCGCCGTCGGGCTGGCGCAGGCGATTCCCCTCCTCGTACTCGGACTCTTCGCGGGATCGCTCGTCGACCGGGTGGACCGCCGGAAGTTCTACCTCCTCATGACCGGCGGGCAAGCGGGATGTTCGCTCCTCCTCGCGCTCCAGGGCTTCCTCGGAGACTTGCCCGCAGCCGGCGTTCTGGGGCTGGTCGCACTCCAGTCCTGCTTCGGCGCAGGCAGCGGCCCGGCCTCGCGGACCTTCGTTCCGCACCTTCTGCTGTGCCTCGGCGCCGTGGTCGCGGTGGAGCCGCTACGGCAGATCTGCGGAACGCGAAGCGCTGACGGCGCAGGTGCGCAGCTCGCACTGGGCCGCTGCCCCGCTCACGCGTGCTTGCGGATCACGCCGAGGTAGTGCCGGTACCGGTGCGGGAGAAGACGACGAGTGCGTCCATCAACGCCGCGGAAGCGCAGGTCACAGCTGCCAGTACCTCCCCGCGCGGGAATCCACGTGCACCACGTGCCGCCCGACGCGCACCACGTGGTGGTCCGGGCCGGACCAGGAGCCGGTGGCGCCATCGGCGCCGGGCACGGGGGCGGACGCCGCGACGCCGCCGCGCAGCCAGACCACTTCACGGTCCTCGACGAGGGGCCCGCCGTTGCGGCTGATGCCGCGCCGCAGCCAGGCCCCGTACGCGGGTACCGGGACTCCGCGGCGGGACGGCACGGGGCTGGCCGGCCCGGGCTCAGGCGCGGTCATCGGCGGCGGGCTCGGCGGGCTCGTCCACGGCCAGGAGCGTCAGCGGTACGTTGCCCCGCACCGCCTGGGAGTACGGGCAGACCGCGTCCGCCCGGTGCAGCAGGGGCTGGAGGTCCGCCGCCCGCCACCCGGGCAGGCTGACGGTGAGGGCCACCGCGAGGCCGTATCCCGCGGGCGTGTCCGTGGTGCCGAGCTGCACTTCGCAGGCGACGCGCGCGGCCGAGGCGTCCGCCCCGAACTCGGCGGCGACCTCCGCGAGCGCCGAGGTGAAGCAGGCGGCGAAACCGGCCGCGAACAGCTGCTCCGGATTGGTCGTGCCCGGCACCTTCTCGCGCGGCGGGGCGAGGAGGATGTCCAGGCGCCCGTCGTCCGTGCGGACGGACCCGGTACGGCCCCCGGCAGCGTGCGCGATCGTCCGGTACAGGCTGCGGGTGAGCGGCACGGTCATGGTGTTCGGCCCATCTTGCTCGACGAGGACACCGCCCCGGCGGGTCGGCGTACGGCGCTGCTCGTGCAGCAGCACCTCGCGCGTCGTCGTGCGTGACCGGGTACGGCGCATCTCGTCCGGGGCCTCGAAACCGGCCGCCGGACAAACTAGCAACGCGGGCCCCCGCCCGGGACCCGCCCCCACGGTGACGTTCCTCACCCACGAGTACCCGGGCACCTGGGGCGGACCAAGCCCAGGGACCCGACGCCCGCACCGGCCATGAGTAACGCCCTGCCCGCGCAGTGCGCGGACAGGGCGTTACTTGTGTTCGGGCCCGGCCCGGGCCCGGGGTCGATCAGTCCGTTCGGACCAGCTCCCAGCTCATGGAGTCACCCGAGCCGACCGTGAGGGTTCCGTCGCGGAACCCGAGCACGGCGCCGTACAGCTCGCCGACCTCATTGTGAACCGGTGACACCTCAAGGATGTCGTCGAGGCCGGGCCGGCCAAGGTCTTCGATGGGCTCGAACACCCAAGCCTCCGGCGGCCAGGCCCAGTCGGGTAGGGCGGGCCATCCGCCGTCCGCGATCCGCAGGGTCCAATCGGTCCCGTTCCACAGCATCGTGGAACCGCCCGACGCGAGGATCAGTTCGATCCCCTCGGCACTCCAGTCATCGCCCTCAGGCAGGTACCTCACGGCGAAGGCGGCCTCCACGGTCTCGCCCTGGAGGTCGACGGGCCGCCGGTCGGTCACTTCTTGCAGCCACAGGTCATGGGAGTAGCGTTCTCGTACCACCTGTTGAGACCCTTGTCCATGGGGAAGAGCGTAACGAACTCTCCGTTGCCCTTGGTGATCACGAGGTCCTGGCCCTTGCGGTAGAAGAAGTAGTCGTCGGAGCCGCCGCCGTCCGGGTTGTAGGGGCCCTGACGCACGTCCTCGTGGTTCGTGCGGACGTCCGTGATCTTGTCGCGGTAGGCCTGGCGAGCGGCCTGGTCGCCGGGGTGCGCTCCGTAGTCCTTGGAGTGCTTGCCCCACTTCTTTCCGAACTGGTCTTCAACAATGCTGAGATCCGGACCGCAGCTCGTGTTGTGCACGAGGACCGCAGTGGTGCCGGCCAGCACGTAGTAGGTGTGGAGGTCGTTGACCGTGAGGTTGTAGGCGGGGGCGAGCCCCGTCCAGTGGCGGACGTTGGCGATCTGCGCCGTGCTGCCCTCGGGGGTGCGCAGGGTGTCCTGCGGGGTGAGGTCTGCCGCCACCTTCCACGTCTTGCCGCTCTCGGACCAGAACGGGTGGTGGCCGGTCGCGGTGAGCGAACCGCCGCCGCTGTTCGGGGCGAGGGTGATGTCGGTGAACTCGCGGTCGTCCGGGGTGTAGATCGTCGCGTCGACCTGGCGCGGGCCGGTGACGCCCGTGTACGGGTCGGTGGCAAGGACCGCGTCGCCCGGCTTGATCTGCTCGATCGGACGGGTGGTCTTGTCGCCCATCAGAACGGGAGTGCCGGCCGGGAAACTGTTCTTCGGCGTGAGGCACGGCGGGAGCTTGCCGTACTTCGTGCCCTTGGCGACGCTCTGAATGCCGTCGTAGATCTTTCCGGCGATCTTGATCTTGCCGATCGGCAGGACACCGGCAGCGGCCATGACGCAGCCGCCGAGGGAGGGGTCCTTGATGCACTTTTCGATGTCGGCGGCGCCGGACAGCTCCCAGGCGGCCTTGCCCAGGAGCTTGGCGAGCTCCAGGTCGGGCTTGCCGATCACGAGCTCGTACTTGTCCTGGTTCAGCGCGCACGGCGGCAGGGTGTCCCGGTTGAACGGGATGATGCAGGGCTTCTTCTTGTTCTTCTCGGCCTCGGCCTGCTGCTTGCGCACCTCCTCGGCCTTGCGCTGCGCTTCGGCGAGCTCTGCCTCGCGCTTCACCTTGACGTCGGCCCACGCCTGGGAGGCCGCGCCCTCGGCCTCGGTCTTGCTCTTGCCGGCCTGGATGGCCGACTCCTTGGCACGAGCAGCGGAGAGGTCCGCCTCGCGCGCGGATTCACGGGCGTAGTTCGCGGAGAAAGCGGCCTGGGCGGCGGAGGCCTCGGCGGCGTCGGCGTCGCGGTTGGCGTTGTTCGCCGCGTTGCGGGCGGTGACGGCCGATGCCTTGGCCTGGTCGGCGCTCTTGGTGGCCGCGGCGGCGGACTTCTGAGCGTCCTTGGCGTAGCCGTTGGCAAGGGTTGCGGACTTGTCGGCCTCGGCGGCCCACTTCTGGGCGTCGGCGTCGGCCTTGTTGGCACGGGCTGCGGCCTCGGCGGCGCGCCAGCGGCTGGCCTGGGCATTGGCGGAGATGATCTCGCCCTCGGCGAGGATCCGGCCGATCTGGGCGCGGTGGTGGTCCGTCAGGTCGTCCTTGCGGGCGGCCGTGTACTGGCCGGCAATGACGAACTCGTGGAGCTTCTCCGGCGTTCCTGCGAGGGCGGCCTTCGCGGCGGCCCGCAGTTCGCCGTTGGTCTCGCTGCCGTCCGCCGCGTCCTTCTTGTTGGCCAAGGCGGAGGCGATGACCTCTTCATCGGTCAGCCGGGCACCGTACTGGCTGACCTCCAGGAAGGTGGCCAGGGCCTTGCCGGAGCCGTCGGCCAGGGCGGCCTTGGCGTCCTTCTTGACGCTGTCGCCGCCGTCGTTGTTCACCTTGGAGACGGCGACCGCCAGGTCGTCCGCTCCCACCGCGTACTGGCCGGTGGTGTAGAAGTCGGAGATCTGCTGCGTGTTGCCCTTGAGCGCCTCGACGGCACCCGCCCGAATGGAGGCGTGAGGGCTGGCCACGCTCAGCTGGACGACACGGTCCCGGATCTCCTCCAGGCTCGCCTTCTTCCAGCCGCTGCGCAGGTACTCCAGGACCTCCGAGTCGGTACCACCGAGGGCACGCGCCGCCGAGTCCTGGTTCCAGGGGCCGCGGAGATTGAAGGCGTCCAGGGCGAGCTTGCGCCCCTTGGCAGCGGTGGCCGCGACGTCCACGTCCGGCTTGGCCGCCTCGGCGCCCAGCGTCGCGGCGGTGGTGTCCAGGGTGCGGGCGTCACGGGCGACAGAGGCGGAGGCGGAGATCAGACGCTGGGTCTGCTCCTTCTCCGAGCGGGCGCGCTCCAGAGCAGCGTCGCTGCGCGAGGCCAGCTCCTCCTGCTCGACGTCGAGAGCAACCTGGTGCACCTGCTTGGCCGTGTTCACAGCCTTGGTCGCGGCGTCGGCCGCCACCCGCGCGGCTTCGGCCCACTTACGGGCGTCCGCCGCGGCCTGAGCCGCTTGACCCGCGTACTTTGCGGCGAGCTCGGCGGCCGCGGCCGCGTTCTCGGCGTGCTTGGCGGCGTCACGGGCGGCGTCGCGGGCATCGAACGCCTGCTGGGCCGCGCGGCGGGCGAGGGCCCCGGCGTTGTTCGCCGCGCGGTTCGCGGTGTTCGCGTGGCGACGGGCCTCGGCGGCCGCGTTACGAGCCTCGGCGGAGAAGACACCGGCGGCCTCGGCGTGCCGGTTGGCCTCCTCGGCGGAAGTCGCGGCCGCGTTCGCGTGGTCACCTGCGGTGCGAGCACCGTCGGCGGCGATACCGGCGGCCAGCGAGGCCTCGCCCGCCTTCTGGGCGGCGTCGGCCGAGGTCTTGGTCAGGAGCGCGGCGTCGCGCGCGTCCTTCGCAGCCTTATTGGCCGTCTCCGCCTTGGTCGCGTCACCGGCCGCGGCAATCGCGGCGTTGTAGGCGTTGTTCGCGGCGTTCGCGGCCGCGGAGGCGGCGTTCGCGGTCTGCGCGGCCGCGAACGCGGCCGTGCGGGCTGCGCGGTTCGCGGCGTTCGCGGCACCGACCGCCAGCTGCGCCGCGGCGGCGGCCTCACGTGCCGACTGGGCGGCCTGCTTCGCCTTGTAGGCGGCCCGGTCGGCGTCCTTGCGGGCCTCCTCGGTCTCCTTGGCCGCCTTCAGGGCGGCGGCCCTGGCGTTGTCGGCGGCCTCGACGGCCTTGGCGGCAGCGGCCTCGGCCTTCTTCGTCGCCGCTTCGGTCTGGAGACCGGCCTGCTTGGCCTGCTCGGTCAGCTGAGCGACGGTGGCGTGCTCCTGGTCACGGTTACGGGCGACGTACTGCCCGATCTCCAGGAACTCCGCGATGTCGTCCGGCGTGCCCCTCAGGGCGTTCTTGCCCGCGAGCTTCAGGTTCGGCCCGCCTGAGCTGACCAGCTTCGAGACCTCGACCTCGTTGTCGATCTCCCGCGCCTCGTACTGGCCCTTCTCCAGGAACTTGGCAACGGCCTCGGGGCCGGCCTGGAGCGCGGTCTTTCCCGCCTCCTTGACCCCTGGACCGCCGAAGTTGATGACCTGCGACGCCTCGACCTCGCGGTCCTCGGCCAACGGCTTCTGCCAGCCGTTGCGCATGAACTCCTGGAGTTCCTCGGGGGTGCCCTTGAGAGCAGTCTTCCCGGCCTTGCGGACTGCCGGACCACCCGTGCGGAAGATCCGGCTGGCGTCGATGTAGTCGTCGTCGTACTGGATCGCGGGCATCTCGGCGAAGAACGCCTTGACGTCGGCGTCGGTCCCCAACAGGGCCCTCTCTGCCGCTGCCTGAAGTCCGGCACCGCCGTACTTCCAGGCCTGCACCACATAGGAGCGGTCAGAGGAAGGCTCGTCCGTGCCGTCCCAGTCCGCAGCGGCGGCAGGCGATGCCCCCAGCAGGCCCGCGGTCATTGCCACGGGAAGGGCGACGCCGAAGAAGCCGCGGAGCGCCCTTCTCACCGTCCCCGATGGTGCGGCGGAGCCTGAGGCTCCGGACATGCGTGTGCGCCGTTGCATACGGCGTGGTCCCCTCGTTCGATGTTGTCCTCGCGCGCGAGGGCATGAAGAAGGGAGCTCCGGTCACAGTTCGTTCGTGCTGCAGCGGATGTCACACGCATGCAGTCGGCCGATCCCCCGGACGGTCCTCCCCCTTGACCGCCGCACAACCGTGCTGAAGCGGCCCCCCTGGGCGCCTGAGGGCGTGGTCCTTGTGGGAGACGGTAACCGCTGATGGCCCTGCATATCAACTAGCGTTTCAATTCAATCAAGGCAGGTTGGGGTGGGGGTGCGAACCCGCAGCTTCCAGCTCCGTCGATGCGGGCTGTGCCCGGTGGCTACCCGGCCCGCACCGGGCGCGTCGGGCGGCGTGGCGCGTTGAAGCCGCGACTGCGAGCGGTTCCAGCTCCGCCTGTTCAGTCCCGTCAGGTGCGGTTCAGGGGCAGGGCCTGTGGTCCCGCGCAGGTGGATCTGCGGCGGCAGGTCGGCGGCTGCCGGCTGCGGCCAGGCCCGCGGCTCCGGCCAGGTGGCACGGGCGGTGGCCGCTGCCGGGGCCTCGTGCGCGCCCAGCGGGGCTATGGTTTCCGTAGTGTTCAGGGTGTATGGGAACTGATTTCGTTGAGATCTGGCGCAGGAATGGCGATATCGGTAGCGTGAGGGTTGCCAGGTGACCCGCACTTGCGAAAGAGATGACGTGAACCACACCCAGCTCCCGTCCGCGCTGCCGGAGACAGCCCGCACCCGTCACCGACGCCTGCGGGCTCAGGGGAGCCTGGACCGTGCCGAACTCGACGCGATCCTGGACGCGGGGTTCATGTGCCACCTCGGGGTGGTCGTCGACGGCCACCCCATGGTCGTCCCCACCGTCTACGGGAGCGACGGCCGGAACCTCTACCTCCACGGATCTGTGGCCAGCCGGAGCCTGGTCGCCTCGCCCGAGGCGACGGTGTGCGTCACCGTGACGCACGTGGACGGCCTCGTCCTCGCACGGTCGGTGTTCGAGCACGGCGTCAACTACCGCAGCGCGATGATCTACGGCGTCCCGCGCCTGGTCACCGACGAGGCGGAGAAGCTGGAAGGGCTGCGCTGCCTGACCGAGCAGGCCGCGCCCGGCCAATGGGACTACGCACGACGGCCGAACGCCAAGGAGATGGC
Source organism: Streptomyces sp. NPDC051183 (assembly GCF_040682455.1). Classification (NCBI taxonomy): domain Bacteria; kingdom Bacillati; phylum Actinomycetota; class Actinomycetes; order Kitasatosporales; family Streptomycetaceae; genus Streptomyces; species Streptomyces sp. NPDC051183. The sequence continues at coordinate 24,988 of NZ_JBFBBA010000003.1, read as the reverse complement.
GGCGACCGCGCTGCTCTGCATGTCGCTGGAGGAGGCGTCGGTCAAGACGAGCACCGGCGGACCGGACGACGGTGACGGTCCCGACGCCGCTCTCGGCATCTGGGCCGGAGTGCTCCCCTTGGTCGCCACCTGGGGCGTACCCGAAGCCGACCCCCTCCTCGCGGACGGCATCGAAGCCCCTGGGCACATCACCGCCCGGAGCAACACCCGCGCGTTCGGGGCACAGGTGACCGGCCGGGCATGACCGGGGGCCGGCGCGAAGCTCGTGGCGCAGCCCGCCCGACGGAGTAGCGCGTCAAGGCGGTGCGCCGCCGCGCCCACCCGCGGGTGAAGTCCGGCTCAAGATCAGCGCCGACGCCAGGAGCCCCGGGAGACTGTGCCCCAGTACGGACAGCCGTACTCCAGGGCACGGGGGAGCGGAAATGACACCGAGCGGTACGGTCCTGCTGGCACTGCGGGAGAACCCGATGGGCGGCGGCGTCAGCGCCGAGCAACTGCGGCGCATCGGGAAGGAACTGGAGAACCGGGGTCTGGAACTGCGCTGGGCACCGAGTGCCCGCGACGCGCGGGCCGCCCTGCAGACCGAGGCGGGCCTCGCCGCGGCGGTGGTCGCCTGGGACCTGCCGCGAGCGGCGGGCGGTGCGGTCGAGGAGGGCGGCGGCGGGGACGTCCTGCGACACATCGGACGGCGCTTCAAGGACCTGCCGGTCTTCCTGGTGATGGCGGACGACTCCGACCAGGACCTGGAACGGCTGCCGCTGTGGGTCTCGGAGACGGTGGTGGGCTACATCTGGCCGCTGGAGGACACTCCGTCCTTCATCGCGGGCCGCGTGGCCACGGCGTCGCACGGCTACCAGCGGGACCTGCTGCCTCCGTTCTTCAAGGCCCTGCGCCGGTTCGAGGACTCCCACGAGTACTCCTGGCACACGCCCGCCCACTCGGGCGGCGTCGCCTTCCTCAAGTCCCCGGCCGGCCGCGCGTTCTTCGACTACTACGGGGAACGGCTGTTCCGTACCGACCTGTCGATCTCGGTCGGTGAGCTCGGGTCGCTCTTCGAGCACAGCGGTCCGATCGGCGAGGCCGAACGCAACGCGGCCCGCGTCTTCGGCGCCGACCGGACCTACTTCGTCCTGCACGGCGACTCGACGGCGGACCGGATGGTCGGCCACTACAGCGTGACGGACGACGAGATCGCGCTCGTCGACCGCAACTGCCACAAGTCCGTACTGCACGGGCTGGTGATTTCCGGGGCACGCCCCGTCTACCTGGTACCGACCCGCAACGGCTACGGGCTCGCAGGCCCCCTGCCGCCCGCCGTGACCGCCCCGGCGTCGGTGGCCGCGAGGATCGCCGCGAACCCGCTCACGCCCGGCGCCGTCTCCTCGGACGCCCAGTACGCGGTGGTCACCAACTCCACCTACGACGGCCTGTGCTACGACACCGTCGCCGTGGCGAGGGCCTTGGCGCCGAGCACCCCGCGCCTGCACTTCGACGAGGCCTGGTTCGCGTACGCCCGCTTCCATCCGCTGTACGCGGGCCGCTACGGGATGGCCATCGGACCCGACACCTTCCCCGACGCGGACGCGGGCACTGCCCCGGACGCCGGGCCGGGTCGGCCGACGGTCTTCGCGACCCACTCCACGCACAAACTGCTCGCCGCCCTCTCCCAGTGCGCGATGGTCCACGTCCGCACGGCACCCCGGGCCCCCGTCGAACACGAGCGGTTCAACGAGGCGTTCATGATGCACGGCACCACCTCGCCGCTGTATCCGGCGATCGCCTCCCTGGACGTGGCCACGGCCATGATGGACGGACCGCAGGGCCATTGGCTGATCGACGAGGCGGTGACCGAAGCGATCCGGTTCCGTCAGGCCGTCGTACGCACCGGGCGCCGCATCACCGCCGCCGCGGACCGCCCGGACTGGTTCTTCGGCGTGTGGCAGCCCGACTCCGTCACCGATCCGGCGACCGGCACCCGTATCGAGTTCGCGGACGCACCGCCGTCGCTGCTGAGCCGCGAGCCCTCCTGCTGGCACCTGGAGCCGGGCGCCGACTGGCACGGCTTCGCCGGCCTCACCGAGGGCTACTGCCTGCTGGACCCGGTCAAGGTCACCCTGACCTGCCCCGGGGTGACGGCCGCGGGAGGCAAGGGCGACTGGGGCATCCCGGCGCGGATCCTCACCGCCTATCTGGCGGCACGCGGGATCGTCGTGGAGAAGACCGACAGCTACTCCACGCTCATCCTCTTCTCCATGGGCATCACCAAGGGCAAGTGGGGCACCCTGATGGACGCCCTCATGGACTTCAAGGCCCTCCACGACGCGGACGTCCCGCTGGACCAGGCGCTGCCGGACCTGGTCGAGCGGTTCCCGCGACGCTACGGCCGTACGACCCTCGGCGCGCTGTGCCGGCAGATGCACGAGCACCTGACCCGCGCCGAGTTGATCGACGCCCTCGACGCGGCCTTCCAGGAGCTCCCGGAGCCGGTGGCCCCGCCGCGTCACTGCTACCAACTGCTGGTGCGGGGCGGCACCGAGCGCGTACGGCTGGCCGAGGCGGCCGGGCGGGTGGCCGCGGCCATGGTGACGGTGACCCCGCCCGGGATTCCCGTACTGATGCCGGGGGAGTCCACCGGCGACCCGGACGGCCCGCTGCTGCGGTACCTGCGCGCCCTGGAGGCCTTCGACCGGGCCTTCCCGGGCTTCCACAGCGAGGCCCACGGGGTGACCGTGGACCCCGAGAGCGGCGACTACCTGATCGAATGCGTCCGCACGACCCGAGGCGGGCCGACGAATCCGGCGGGTCGCTGATTCTGCCGCGGGAGACGGTTCGTGCTCGGCTGACGTCCTGGTGGCAGCCCGAGGACATCGCAGATCCCGGGCATACGGAGCTCTCGCTGATGTGGTTCCAAGCGGCTTCGCAGGACCCCTTCGACCGCCTGGCCGCGATCGTGAGTCCCCTGGACTGGGCCTCGTTGGCGCGGTTCGTCCCTTTCGAGGATTAGGCGACAGCTCGCCCCGGCAGCCCGCGACGTGTCGGCATATTGGCCTAGACCTATTGTGCGGCCCTGTTGGTGACGGTACGTTCGTGCTCGGCTGCGCAGCCGGTACGTACCGCACCACATCGCATCGTCAGGCACTCTGCCGGGGCATCCCGGCATTTTCAGGAGGACATGCCATGTACCGCCGCGCAGCAGCCGCCCTCGCCACCGTCGCTACCGCCGGAGCCCTCGCGCTCGGCGTCGCCGGCACGGCCGAGGCCGCCCCCGGCCCCGGCTTCTACGCACGCAGCCACCACAGCTCGTACGCCGACTGCCAGGCCACCGGTCAGGCGGGGTACCGGATCTGGGGCCCGATCTTCCTCTGCGAGCCCCTCAGCTCCACCCGCCAGGACGTCATCGTCCTCTGGGTCCGCTACTGACGGAAACGGCCGGCTCCGGGAACTTTCCGGGGCCGGCCGTGCGGGCGGAGCGTCGACGCTGCCATTCCTTGCCGCAAGATATTGCACGGCTTCTCCCGAAAAGGGCGCTCATCGGGTCGATCGAGCCGGGAGGGTGGCGAGATTTCTGGTTCTCGAGGGCTTCACCTGCTGGTAGCCAGGCCATTAGCCTGCCGCAAAACCTTGCGGCAAGTTTTCAATGCCGCGAAGCCGAAGGGCTGTTGGGCCCCGCTTCGAGGAGCAGAACTTGAGATCACGTACGCGATCACGTCACGGGGGGCGTTCGGCGGCCCTGGCCGCGGCCGTCGCCGGATGCCTGGCGGCCGCGCTGCCGGTCGTCGGCGCCTCCGCCGGGGCCACCCCGACGACCGGCACGGCGGCAGCAGCAGCGGCCGACAACACGGCGACGGTCTTCTACTACACCAAGACCCGCAACTGGACCGCATACAACCTGCATTGGGCGCCGGACGGCGGCAGCTGGACGGCGGTCCCCGGTACCGGCATGGAGCCGGCCTGCACGGACTGGGTGAAGAAGACGGTCAGCCTGGGCGCGGCCGCCGGCCTCCAGGCGACCTTCAACAACGGCCAGGGCACCTGGGACAACAACGGGGGCAAGAACTACGCCCTGGGAACCGGCGTGATCACCGTCAAGGACGGTGTCGTGGCGCACAGCGACCCGTGCGCGACGGACCCCGGAACCGGAACCGGTACGGGCGCGACCGCCACCGTCTACTACTCGACCACGACGGTCGGCTGGCCGACCGTCAACCTGCACTGGGCGCCGAGCGGCGGCTCCTGGACCACGGTGCCGGGCATCGGCATGGACCCGGCCTGCGCGGGGTGGGTGAAGAAGACGGTCCCGCTCGGTTCGGCCACCGGACTCGCCGCCACCTTCAACAACGGCAACGGCACCTGGGACAACAACGGCGGCAAGAACTACGCCCTCGGCCCGGGCCCGACCACGGTGAAGGACTCCAAGGTCACCGCGAACGCCGCCGACCCGTGCGCCGCCGCCGTGCCGGACACCACCGCGCCCTCCGTGCCCTCCCGGGTGCAGGCCACCGCCACCGACGTGTCCGCCGTCGTCACTTGGGACGCCGCCACGGACGACCGGGGTGTGACCGGATACCAGGTGACCCGAACCGGCGGATCCCAGGGTGCCGTCGTCACCAGCACCACCTCCACGGTCCTCACCGAATCCGGCCTGGAGGAGCGGACCGCCTACTCCTACACGGTGAAGGCGGTGGACGCCGCCGGGAACCTGTCCGGCGCCTCCGCCGAGGCCGTCACCACCACGGGTACCCGGCCGCCCGCCCCCGCCGGGTCCGCCCCGCTGGGAGGCGACCCCCGCAAGGACCCGATCTACTTCGTGCTCACCGCCCGCTTCAACGACGGCGACAGCGCCAACAACCGGGGCGGCAGCCAGAACGTGAAATCCGGCAACGCGGCCAACAACGACCCGATGTTCCGCGGGGACTTCAAGGGCCTCGTCGAAAAGCTGGACTACGTCAAGGCCCTCGGCTTCTCCGCGATCTGGATCACTCCGGTCGTCCTGAACCGCTCCGACTACGACTACCACGGCTATCACGGATACGACTTCTACAAGGTCGATCCCCGCCTCGAATCGGCCGGAGCCTCCTACCAGGACCTCATCAACGCCGCCCACGCCAAGGGCGTCAAGATCTACCAGGACGTGGTCTACAACCACAGCTCGCGCTGGGGAGCCAAGGGCCTGTTCACCCCCACCGTCTACGGCGTGCGCGACGCGCAGTGGTCCTGGTACTACGACGAGAAGCAGACCGGCTTCGAGTACGACGGCCTCACCGTCGACCCCAAGAGCGGAAAGTCGTACTACAACGGCGACCTGTGGTCGACTGCCGAACCGGCCGGCAACACCTGCGTCAACTGGGGCGTGCCCACCCAGTACAAGAGCGCCGAGGGCTACACCATCTACAACTGCCAGTGGCCCAGCCCCACATCGGGAATGTTCCCCAAGGCCCTGTACCACCAGTGCTGGATCGGCAACTGGGAGGGCGAGGACGCCCGTTCCTGCTGGATCCACGAGGACCTCGCCGACTTCAACACCGAGAACCCCGCCGTGCAGAACTACCTGATCGGTGCGTACAACAAGTACATCGACATGGGCGTCGACGGCTTCCGCATCGACACCGCCGTGCACATCCCGCGCGTCACCTGGAACCGGCGCTTCCTGCCCGCCCTCCAGCAGCGCGTCGCCCAGCAGTTCGGCGCCCAGAAGGCGGCCGACTTCTACGTGTTCGGCGAGGTCGGCGCCTTCGTCAACGACAAGTGGAACCGCGGATCGGCCAACCAGTCCGCCCAGTACTACACCTGGAAGGACAGCGCGTCCTACAGCGCCGACGACGCGACCGCCGCCGTCCAGCAGTACACCACCGACAACGACCCGGCCAAGCAGCCCACCAGTGGCAACGCCTTCCTCAACGGGAACCTCTACCACGCCCCCGACCACAGCATGTCCTCCGGCATGAACGTCATCGACATGCGCATGCACATGAACTTCGGCGACGCGAACAACGCCTTCCAGAACGGCAAGGACAGCGACGACAGCTACAACGACGCCACCTACAACGTCGTGTACGTCGACAGCCACGACTTCGGACCGGGCAAATCCTCCACCCGCTACGCCGGCGGCACCGACGCCTGGGCAGAGAACATGGCCCTGATGTGGACCTTCCGCGGCATCCCGACCCTGTACTACGGCTCGGAGATCGAGTTCCAGGCCGGAAAGCAGATCGACTGCGGCCCGACCTGCCCGCTCGCCACCACCGGCCGGGCCTACTACGGCGACAAGATCGCGGGATCGGTCACCGCATCCGGCTTCTCCAAGGTCGCCACCGCCACCGGAGCCGTCGCCGCCACCCTCGACGCGCCCCTCGCCAAGCACCTCCAGCGGCTGAACGAGATCCGCCGGGCCGTCCCGGCGCTGCAGATGGGCCAGTACTCGACCGAGGGAATCTCCGGCGGCATGGCCTTCAAGCGCCGGTACACCGACGCCGCCACCGGCGTCGACAACTTCGCGCTCGTCACCGTCTCCGGCGGCGCCACCTACACCGGAGTCCCCAACGGCACGTACAGGGACGCCGTGACCGGCGACGTGAGGACGGTCACCGACGGCAAGCTGTCCGTCGCCGCCCCCGGCAAGGGCAATCTACGGGTCTACGTGCTGGACCTCGGCGGCCGCAACGCCGCCCCGGGCCAGGTCGGAGCCCCGGGCCCCTACCTGAAGTAGCCGCCGGTCATCGCGGCGGCCGGGGGAGTCGGGTGGTGCGAGCGGACATTCAGATCACCGAACCGGTCATCACTTGATCTGAAATGGACAACTACGAAGCTTTCGCGCGGCGGGTGATGTTCGCTGGAACGATGTCGGCGACGCGCCTGTTGTCCGCGGGGGTGGTTGACGCCGACGGCACGGGGCGTTTTCGTGCGACCGCGCCACCGCCGGTTCCCGGGGGCCTCCGCTTCCCGCCGTCGTGCCGCGGCCTTTCGAGGGGGATTCACTGTGTCCGCGATCACCCGGTTACGCCCGCACCGCATCCGCAGACGGCGCCGCACCGCACTGGCCGCCGCGTTCGCCCTCACGCTGACCGGCCTGGGCGCCCTGAGCGCCACGCCGGCGGCCGCGGTCACGCCGACCGTGATCGCCACCGTACCGCTGGGCGCGAACCCCGAGAACCTGGCCGTGGCACCGGACGGCAAGCACGTCTACGTCAGCAACTCCGGCGTCTTCATGGGCACTCCCGGCAACACCGTCACCGTGCTCGACACCGCCACCAACACCGTCGGCGCCACCATCGCCGTCGGCAACGGCCCGGCCGGGCTCGCGGTCACCCCCGACAACGCGCACCTGTACGTGGTCAACCGCGGCGCAGCCACGGTCAGCGTCGTCGACACCGCCACCAACACGGCGACGGCCACCATCACGGGGATCCAGGACCCGAGAACGGTGGCGGTCAACCCGGCGGGCACCCAGGCCTACGTCGTCGACTCCGCCTACCCCAACGGGTCGGTCCGTCTCATCGACACCGCCACCAACACCGTCGCCGCATCGCTCACCGTCGGCCCGTTCGCCCGCGACGTCGCCTTCAGCCCCGACGGCGCGCGCGCCTACGTCACCAACGTCGGCGACAACACGCTGGGCGTCATCGACACCGCCACCTTCACCGTGACCGCGAACGTGGCACTGAGCGACCAGCCGTTCGCGGTCACGGTCAACCCGGTCACCGGAGCCGTGTACGTCAGCCACGGCAACGACGACTTCGTGTCCGTGGTGGACCCGGCCACGCTCACCGTCACCACGACGATCACCACCGGGGCCAACCCGGGCGGCGCGGCGGTCAGCCCCGACGGCACGACCGCGTACGTGCCCAACATCGGCAGCAACACCCTGTCGGCGGTCGACACCGCGACGAACACCGTCACCGGTAACACCTCGGTCGGCGGCGGCCCCGTCGATGCCGGGCTGAGCCCGGACGGCACCCTGGTGTACGTCGTGAAGAACGGCAGCCAGACCCTCGACGTGCTGAGCGTGGGCCCGGCGGCGACACCGGCCGTGACCGGCATCAGCCCGGCTTCCGGCCCGTCAGCGGGCGGCGCCGTCGTCACGGTCACCGGCACCAACCTCACCGGCGCCACCGCCGTCACCTTCGGCGCGACCCCCGCCACCGGCGTCAGCTGCACCGCCACCTCCTGCACCGCCACCACCCCCGCCCACGCGCCCGGCACCGTCGACGTGCGGGTCACCACCCCCGGCGGCACCAGCCCCGTGACCGCGGCCGGCCAGTACACCTACCTCGCGCCGCCCGCGGACATCGACGTCAACCTCACCGCCCAGCCGCAACTGAGCCTCCTGGCGCCCTACCTGACCTACACCCTCACCGCCCACAACACCGGTCCCGGACACGTCACCTCCGCGACCCTGACCGCCACGCTCCCGCCCGGCGCCTCTGCCGCCAACCTGTCCGCCGGATGCACGAGCGCCGCCACCACGGTCACCTGCACCTACGGGACGATCGCCAACAACGCGAGCGCGAGCAAGACGTTCCGCGTCCCCCTGCACCTGCTGACCCTCGGCCCGGTCAAGGTCACCGGCGCGCGCACCGCTTCCGCGCCCATCGACCCCAACCGCGCCAACGACACCGCGACCGTCACCTGCACCGCCATCTCCATCGTCCTGGTCACCTGCCCGTAAGACCCGGGCGGCCGGACGCGCGGTCTGCGCGTCCGGCCGCCCGGAGCGGGTGTCCGGTCTCTCACCAGTGCTGCTCGGGGGCGGTTGCAGGGGCGGTCCGTTCGAAGGTCCGCAGCAGGTCCGCCGCGACGCTCACCGCGATCGTCGCGGGTTCCTTGCCGGTGATCCCGGCCATTCCGATCGGGGTGTTGATCCGGTCGATGGCGGCGGCATCGTGGCCGCCCTCGGCGGACAGACGTTGCCGGAACCGCGACCACTTGGCGGCCGAGCCGATCAGCCCGATCGACCCGAGACCGGGGGTCCGGAGGGCGGCGTCGCACAGGGCGGCGTCCTCCGCGTGATCGTGGGTCATGATCAGGACGTGCGTGCCGGGCGGCACCTCGGCGAGCACCTCCTCCGGAAGCAGCGGCGTGTGGTGGACGCGGATCCGTGCCACCGCATCGGCGAGCACATCGAGCCGTTCCTCGGCGAGCACCTCGGCGCGGGAGTCGATCAGGTGCAGATCGAGGCTGTGGCGGGCCAGGATGCGAGCCAACTCCAGCCCGACGTGCCCGACGCCGAAGATCGCCACCGCTTGGACCACCGGCAGCGGTTCGAGCAGTACGCCGACGGCCCCGCCGCAGCACTGCACGCCGTGTCGGCCGGTGACCTTGTCGTTGAGGGCGAACTCCATCAGTTCCGCATCCGCCCCGGGCGTGCCGATGAGCTCGCGGGCCCGGTCGATCGCGACGGCCTCGATGTTGCCGCCGCCGATCGAACCCCAGGTCTCGCTCCGGCCGACGACGAGCTTGGCACCGGCCCGGCGGGGCGCGTGGCCGCGTACGGTCGCGACGGTCACCAGCACGCCGGGTTCCCGGCGGGCCCGCAACCCCGCGACCGCGGCCACCCAGGACATGTCAGGCATCGCTCAAAGCGCTCACGTCGGTGGGGACCCCGCTGCGGCCGCCGGCGACGCCGACCGGCGCCGCGCCGCCGCGGGCCGCTTCGATCGCCCAGTACACGGCCTCCGGTGTCGCGGGGGAGGCGAGTTCCACACTGACTCCGGCGGGCCCGAAGGCCGCTGCCGCCTGCCGCAACGCTTCGCGTACCGAGAACGCCAGCATCAGCGGAGGCTCACCGACCGCCTTGGACCCGTAGACCGCGCCCTCCTCGGTGGCGTTCTCCAGCAGCCTGACGTTGAACTCCTCGGGCATCTCCGAAAAGCTCGGCAGCTTGTAGGTGCTCGCGGCCTGGGTCAGCAGCCGGCCGCGGTTCGGGCCGTCGCCGGTGTCCCAGCGCAGGTCCTCCAGCGTCAGCCAGCCCGCGCCCTGCACGAAACCGCCCTCGACCTGACCGATGTCGATCAACGGGGACAGGCTGTCGCCGACATCGTGCACGATGTCCACCCGCCGGATGCGGTACGCACCGGTGAACCCGTCCACTTCCACCTCGGTCGCGGCCGCGCCGTAGGAGAAGTACTTGAACGGGGAGCCCTGGAAGCTCTTCGCGTCCCAGTGCAGGCCTTCGGTCCGGTAGAAACCGGCCGCGGACAACTGGACCCGCTGGAAGTACGCGGTGCGCACCAGGTCGTCCCAGAGCAGTTCCTTGTCGTTGCCCAGGACGCGCGCGACCCCCTCGACGATGCGTACGTCGGCGGCGTTCGCACCCAGCTGGGTCCCGGCCACCTGGAGCAGTCGCCCGCGCAACTGCTCGCAGGCGTTCTTCACCGCCGCACCGTTGAGGTCCGCCCCGGAACTGGCTGCGGTGGCAGAGGTGTTGGGGACCTTGTCAGTACGCGTGGGGGCCAGTCGCACCTTGTGCAGCGGGATGCCGAGCGTGGTCGCGGCCACCTGCAGCATCTTGGTGTGCAGGCCCTGCCCCATTTCGGTGCCGCCGTGGCTGATCAGGACCGAGCCGTCCTTGTAGATCAGCACCAGAGCACCGGCCTGGTTGAAGGCGGTGAGGTTGAACGAGATCCCGAACTTGATCCCCGTGAGCGCGAGCGCCCGCTTGGTGTCCTGGTGCGCGGCGTTGAAGGCCGCGATCTCACGCCGGCGGTCGGCGATCCCCGCGTCGTCCTGGACCTGGCGCCAGACCGTGGAGATCCGCTCGGGGTGGGTGACCGGCTGCCCGTACGGCGTCGAATGGCCCTGCCGGTAGAAGTTGCGCTCCCGCAACTCCATGGGATCCAGGCCGAGGAGCGGCGCGCACCGCCCCATGATGTCCTCGATCACCAGCATGCCCTGCGGTCCGCCGAAGCCGCGGAAGGCGGTGTTGGAGACCTTGTTGGTCCTGGCGATGCGCCCGGCGACGCGCGCGTTGGGGATCCAGTAGGTGTTGTCGATGTGGCACAGCGCGCGCGCCACCACCGGCTCGGACAGGTCCAGGCTCCACCCGCCGTCCGCCGTCAAAGTGGCGTCCAGCGCCTGGATGCGGCCCTCGGCATCGAAGCCGATCTTCCACGCGGCGTGGAAGCCGTGTCGCTTGCCGGACATGGTCAGGTCCTGGGTCCGGTTGAGCCGCACCCGTACGGGCCGACCCGTCAGCTTGGCGCCGAGCGCGGCGACGGCCGCGAACCCGTGCGGCTGCATCTCCTTGCCGCCGAAGCCGCCGCCCATGCGCAGGCACTGGACGGTCACCTCGTGGCTGTGCAGGCCGAGTACGTGCGCGACGATCTCCTGGGTCTCCGAGGGATGCTGGGTGCTGCTCTGGACGAACATCTGACCGTTCTCGTCGACCAGGGCCAGCGCCGCATGCGTTTCGAGGTAGAAGTGCTCCTGATCGGAGAACTGGAACTCGCCGCTGAACACGTGCGCGGATTCCACGAATCCGGCCTCGACGTCACCGGCCAGCATCACGGGCCGGGCGCCGTGGAAACTGCCGGCGGCGATCGCGTCCTCCAGCGTGACCAGGGAGGGCTGTTCGTCGAGATCCACCTCGACGGCCGCCGCACCGAGCCGGGCCGCTTCCAAGGTCTCGCCGAGCACCCAGGCGACCGCGTGGCCGTGGAACATGACCTCGTCGGGGAACAGGGGTTCGTCGTGCTTCATCCCGGCATCGTTGACCCCGGGCACGTCGGCCACGGTCAGTACGCGGACCACACCGGGCACGGAGAGCGCGGGCTCGGGGCGCAGCCCGGTGATCCTGCCGCGGGCCTTCATGACCTGGACCGGGTAGGCGTGCAGCACGTCCTTGGTACGGGAGACCAGGTCGTCGGTGTAGAGCGCGGCGCCGGTGACGTGCAGGCTTGCGCTCTCGTGCGGCATCGAAACGCCGACGACGGGCTTTTCGGGACGTTCGGACAGATGGCTCATGACGACACCGCCTCGGTGGTTCGCGCGTACAACTTCAACAGGCTCTGGCCGAGCATCGCGGAGCGGTACTCGGCGCTGGCACGGTGATCGTCCATCGGCGTGCCCTGGGCCCGGAGCACCCGGGACGCCGCCTCGACGGTGTCCGCCGCCCACGGCTTGCCCTCCAGGGCCGCCTCGGTGGCGAGGGCGCGGATCGGGGTGGCGGCCACGCCGCCCAGGCCGATGCGCGCCTTGCGGACGACTCCGTCCTCGATGTCGAGCGCGAAGGCGACCGCCACGCTGGAGATGTCGTCGAAGCGCCGCTTGGCGATCTTGTGGAAGGCCGTGACCGGCGCCGGCGGCAGCGGGATGCGCACCGCGCGGATCAGCTCGCCGGGACGGCGAACGCTCTGCCGGTAGCCCGTGAAGTAGTCCGCCAGCGGGACCTCGCGCTCACCGTCGGCGTCGGCGAGTACCACCGATGCCTCCAGCGCGAGCAGCGCCGGCGGGCTGTCTCCGATGGGGGAGCCGGTACCCAGATTGCCGCCGAGCGTCGCACCGTTGCGGATGAGCCGGGACGCGAACTGCGGGAACAGCTCTGCCAGCAGCGGGACGCTGCCGTCGAGGCGGCGTTCGATCTCGGTGAGCGTCAGCGCCGCTCCGATCTCGATGCAGTCGGATTCCGTCCGCAGTTCCCGCAGTTCGGGCAGCCGGTCGACCGCGACCACGCAATTCGCCCGGCGGGAACGGATGTTGACCTCCACTCCCCAGTCTGTGCTTCCTGCGACCACCACCGCGTCGGGCCGCTCGCGCAGCAGCCGCAGCGCGTCGCTCAGAGTGCTCGGCCGCAGGAACGTGCTGCCGTCCTGGGTGTACCGGGTGGCAGCGGGCTCGGGCGGCAACTGCTCGCGACGCCGCGCCAGGGGGTCGTCCTCCGTGGGAGTGCCGACGGCGAACGCGGCGTCGCGGATCGGGCGGTAGCCGGTACATCGGCACAGGTTCCCGCTCAGCGCGTGCAGATCGAAGCCGTTGGGGCCGTGCTCGGAGTCGCCGCCGATGGCCGACTCCGACTCCGACTCCGACTCCGAGTTCGAGTTCGAGTCCGAGGCCGCGTGCGCGCAGCGGTCGGGCCGGTAGTACTCGGCCGCCATGCTGCAGACGAATCCCGGTGTGCAGTAGCCGCATTGGGAGCCGCCGCGGACGGCCATCTCCTCCTGTACGGGGTGCAGCGCGGGCGCCTCGCCGGGTGCGCCGGCGGAGGCGAGACCTTCGGAGGTGATGATCTCCTGGCCGTCGAGCGCGGCGACCGGGACCAGGCAGGCGTTGACAGCCACCCAGTCGGTGGGCTTGTTCACCCCGGGACGGGCCACCATGACCGAGCAGGCGCCGCACTCACCCTCGGCGCAGCCCTCCTTGGTGCCGGTGAGGCCACGGTCGCGCAGGAAATCCAGCACCGTGGTGTGAGGGGCTGCCGGTGAGATCGCCGCTTCCTTCCCATTGACGGTAATCCGTGCCGCTACCACGGGACGCACCCGTTTCGGAGCATGGTGGATCTGCCTGTCCTAGTCGCCATTTCGGGAGCCTTCTTCTTCGGGTGGCGCAGCTCGAGAACCCGGCGCGTGAAACAGCACGGAGAAACGTGCCGCAGCCGGTGGTAGAAAAACGAAAAAACTCCGGGGCCGCAACAGGGCGCACCGGAAATGGGGCTGCTCAACAGCCGTGTGCTACACGACCCGGAGCCCAAGCGGTCTCGTGAGCGAGGCGATGAGCGTCGGAGATGATCGACATCCGACTTCGCCTCCATTCATGTACTCACGGACCGGTGCGCCAGAAGGTACGTCGCCGCAGGTCCATCGGTCAAGCCGACATGCCCGGATGCGTTCCGCCCACCGAAACGCGCGGGACGGCCGCAGCGGGCTGCCGCCCGGCACCTGGGTGCCGGGCGACAGCCCGCTGGTGTACCGCGCCGCCGTGGTCCCGTCAGGCGGTGCAGCGGATCATGGTCAGCGGCCGATTCGCATTGTGGTCGGCCCAGAACTCCTCGCCGAACTCCTCGATGCCGGCCTCCGAGACCTCCAGCGTCACCCACTCGATCCCGGTGAATCCGGCCGCCTTCAACGTCTGCTCGTACGTCGCCTGCGAGGGCACGACGGCCTCGAAGGAGACCGGCGGATCCAGCAGGGCCGTGAGCTGGATCCCCCGGCCGATCTCGTTGTCCTTGCCGGTCGCCTCGCACAGGAACCCGTACTTGGCCAGCGTGGGTCCGGTGAAGTCGTAGTCCGGGTTCTGCACGAACAGGTAGAACGCACCCCCGGCCACGAGGCTGCGCCGGATGATGTGCATCATCTGCTCGATCTCGGCGACGTCGCTCGCGTAGTTGAACGCCTGCACGGCCACGGCGACGTCAAAGGGCTGGTCGAACTCCCGCAGCGTGGCCGTGTCACCGACTTCGTAATCGATTCCGAGAGGCTCGGACCGCTCGATGGCCCCGGCCGCGTCGATCATCGCGCCGGAGATGTCGAATCCGAAGACGCGCGATGCTCCGCGGCGCTTGAGTTCCCGGCTGTAGAAACCGGTACCGCAGGCGATGTCGAGTACGGACTTGCCGGTTACGTCCCCGACCAGGGCGAGGAAGCCCGGTACCTCGGCGTAGCGAATGATGGGCAGGGTCTTGAAGCCTTCGAATGCTTCACCAATGCCGTCGTACAACTGACCACTCATCGTGGCGTTCCCCTCGATTTGTGGCGTCGGCTCTCAGAACGAGCCGCGGCCCTCGACGGGAAGTCTTCCCGCTCGTCCACGGGACTCCGTATTGTCGGAAAGCACGAACCTGCCGGTACCGATACCGAGTTGACTCCAAATGTGCAGTGCTCGTTCAGTCGATGAGCACTCCCGGATTGAGGATTCCGTGCGGGTCGAGCGCACCCTTCGCGGCCCTCAGGGCGAGGGTGAAGGGTTCGGGGCGCTGGCGGTCGTAGCCCGGACGGTGGTCGCGCCCGACGGCGTGGTGGTGGGTGATGGTGGCCCGGTGGCGGTGCAGGACCTCGCCCGCGACGGCCTTGAGCTCGTCCCACAGGGCCACCTCGTCGCCGGGACGGCCCGCGGCGAGCACGGTGAAGTACGGCGCCGCGCCATCCGGATACGCGTGCGTCAGGCGGCAGTTGACCATCGCAGGGTGACCGGTGGCCTTGAGCGCGGCCTCGCCGACCTCGGTGCGCACCGCGTCGATCAGCCCGGGGAGCCGGTCCCAGGTGGCCGCCGTCTCGAAGGTCTCCGCCACGGCTCCCATCCGGGCCAGGCCGTCGCGGAGGTAGGGCATCCGCAGGAAGGCCGCACGCCAGGCGCCCACGGCGGCGTCCCCGGGTCCTGCGCCCGAACCGCCGTCGCCCGAACCGCCGTCGCCCGAACCGCCGTCGCCCGGACCGTAGACCGTAGCGCCGCCGGGCCGCGTTCCCGTCCGGCCGCCGTGTGAGCGGGCCAGGTCGAGGGCCCGTTCGAGGCGGGCGGTCACCGGTTCGTCCGCCGACTCGAACCCGAGGACCAGTACGGACCTTCCGTCGTGTCCCGCCCCCGCCAGCGCGGCCTCCCCGGCGTCCAGTAGACGGCAGTTGGCGGGGGAGAGGTCGGACTGGGCGAGGGCGCGCACGGCGCGGAGCCCGTCGCGGAAGTCGGCGAACGTGACCGAGGCGGATGCCTTGTGGCGGGGGCGCTCCTGAAGCCGGACCCACGCCTCGGTGATGACTCCGAGGGCCCCCTCCGAGCCCAGGAACATCCGGTCGGGGGAGGGGCCCGCACCGGAGGCGGGCAGCCGCCAGGAACTGCTCGTCCCGGCCGGGGTGACGACGCGCAGCGACTGCACGAAGTCGTCGATGTGCGTGCGGCCGGTGGCGTAGTGGCCGCCCGCCCGGGTGGCGAGCCAGCCGCCCAGGGTGGAGAACTCGAAGCTCTGCGGGAAGTGCCGCAGGGTGAGGCCGTGGGGCCGGAGCTGGTCCTCCAGGCTCGGGCCGAGGGTGCCGGCCTGGATGCGTGCGGCCCGGCCCTCAACGTCGACCTCCAGGACGCGGCCCATGGCGGTCAGGTCGAGGGAGAGCACTGCCCGGTGGGCGTCGCCGCGGTACTCCACGCCCCCGGTGACGGAGGAACCTCCGCCGTAGGGGACCACGGCGACGGCCCGTTCACCGGCCCAGTCCAGCAGGTCGGCCACGCCCCGGTCGTCCACCGGGCGGGCGACGAGGTCGGGTATGCGCCCCGGCCGCCCGCGCAGGGCGCGTACGACGTCGCGGTAGGCCTTGCCCATGGAGTGGGCGGCGCGGTCCGCGGGATCGGTACTGACCAGGTGGGCGAGGCTCTGCGGTGCCTCGACCGCGGGGGCGCCGACGTGCAGGTCGCGGACGCGGGGCACGGGGAGCGGGCGGGCGAGGGTGCCGGGGATCAGCGCGCCCATCGCGGCGCATTCCGCGTCGTCGGGATGGGCGTCCGACCAGCCCCACCCCCACCAGGAGCGGGTGCGGGACGTCGGCGGCTGCGGGGTGGTGCCGGCCATGGCTGGGCTCCGGAGGTCGAAGGAATTTACCTTGAGGTAAATTACCTACTGATAATATTCGCTCATGGCAACCCCTTCTTCGAAAGCCGGCACCAAGGGAGTCCCGCGGGAGCACCGCCGGCAGCAGATGCTGGAGGCCGCCACGGAGGAGTTCGGCACCCGCGGCTACGCGGCCGCGTCGCTCCCCGCGATCGCCGCGCGCGTCGGCGTCACCAAGACCCTCCTGCACCAGTACTTCGGCACCAAGGAGGACCTCTACATCGCCTGTCTGGTCCCCGTGGGCGACCGGCTCCTGGACACCATCCGTACGGCGATGGGCCCGGACGGAACCGCGCCGCACACGCCGCTGCGCGTACTGGACGCCATCTTCACCGCCCTGGAGGGGCGGCGGGAGGCCTGGTTCGTGCTGTACGACACCTCCCTCCCGCCCGACGGCGAGGCCGTGCGCCGGGCCTCGGAGTACTGGTCGGCCATCGACCGGCTCGCCGCCGGCGGGACCGCCGAACTGCTGCGCGCGGCCGGGTCCGCCGATCCGCTGGACGCCGACGCGCTCAAGTACGTGTGGCGGGACCTCGTCGCCACCCTCGTCCGCTGGTGGGTCAAGCACCCGGAGCAGACCCCGGCGGCCATGACCGAGCGCTGCGCCCGGCTGTTCGCGGCAGCCGCCACCCTCACCACCGACGCGCATCGGGGCTGACCAGGGGCCGGCAGCCACCACCGCGGGTCGGGGGGTACCCGGCCGAGCTGTGCTCCGCGGGGAACCGGGTCATGATGGCGGGAGGTCGGAGGTGGCCTCATGGACGAATCACGCAGGGCCTGGCTCGCGCTCGGCGGCGTCATCGCCGTCATCTTCCTGAACCTGGCGGCGATCATCCTGATGAACACGGTCGGACACTGACCGGCTGACCGCCCCCCCGACGACGGGGGACCGCAGGCCTGCCCGGCCCGCGGCCGCACGGCTCAGGGGCGGTTCGGCCGGAGGGTCGCCAGGACCGGCTCCGCCGGCTGGAGGGTGAGCCCGGGGAAGACCTTCGCCCGCACCGCGCCGGTGTCCAGGTGGAACCGCTGCCCCAGCACGGCCAGTACCAGGGCCGCCTCCACGAGGGCGAACCGTGCGCCCAGGCACGCCCGCGGGCCTCCGCCGAAGGGGAACCACGCGTGCTCCGGCACCGGCTGCGGGGCGTCCGCGTCCCAGCGCTCCGGCCGGAACGCCTCCGGCTCCGGGAACCACCGCTCGTCCCGGTGGACCGACCAGGGGCTGGTCCACACCGAGGTGCCCGTCGCGACGGCCCGGCCGCCGATCGAGGCGCCCTGCTGCGCCACCGCCGAGATCAGCCAGATCGGCGGATAGATCCGCAGGGCCTCCTTGACCACCTGCTGCGTCCACGGGAGCCGCGCGTAGTCCTCGTACATGGGCAGCCGCCCGCCGAGCACCCGGTCGAGCTCCTCCGTGAGGCGCTCCCGCGCCGCCGGGGCTCCGGACAGCAGTTGCCAGGCCCAGGTCAGCGTGGTGGAGGTCGTCTCGTGGCCGCCGATGTAGAGCGTGATCGACTCGTCCCGCACCTCGGTGCGCGACAGCGGCAGCCCCTGCTCGTCGCGGGCCGCGAGCAGTCGGCTCAGCAGGTCGTCCCGGCCCTCGCCCGCGGCCGCGGCCGCCTCGTGCTCGCGTATGACGTGCTCGATCTCCCGGTCGAGGACCCCCACCGCGGCCCGCATCCGGCGCCGCCCCGGAGTCCGCACCCACGGCGGCAGGAACAGCGTCACCCCGCGGAACTCGGCGCCCAGTTCGTGCTGAGCCGTGGCCATCGCCGCGCTGATCGGGGCCTCCCGGCCCGCGGCGTCGCTACCGAAGAGCGTGCGCACCGCGATCCGCTGGGTCAGCCCGGCCATCTCCCGGTGCACGTCGATCCGGTCGCCCGGCGACCAGCCGCGGGACAGCGCGTCCGCGCACTCCACCATGGCGGCGGCGTAGGTGCGCACCTGGCGCGGACGGACGGCGGGCTGGACCAGGGCCCGCTTGCGGCGCCAGTCGTCCCCGGTGGCGACGACCACGCCGTTGCCGAGCAACTGGCGGAAGGCCCAGCCGAGTTCGGTCGGCCGGAAGGTGCCCTCGACAGCCGCGAGCAGCTCACCGGCGTGCTCGGGACGGGAGACCAGCACGTTGCGCTGCGGTCCGAGCGCCCACGGCACCCAGTCCCCGTACTCGTCGCGCAAGGACTCGAAGAAGGCCAGCGGATCGCGGGCGAAGGCCGGCAGGTTCCCGAGCAGGGGCCACCGGCGTGGTCCGCGTTCGCTTCCCGGGGGCTTCGGCAGGGTGGCGGTCACGCACGCATGGTGACAGCGCGCCCGCGAGGGCGCCAGAGCGCCGTCGCCGGACCTCCGCCGCCGGGGCCCGTCGCGGACCCTCGACATGACACTGTGCGGCCCGCGAACGGGCCGCACAGTGCTCCCTTTGGTTGTCAGCAGTCGCCGCCGCCGTGGCCGTACCCACCGCCCCAGTCGTCATCGTCGTCGTACCAGCCGTGGTGGTGCCCACGGTCGTCATCGTCCCAGCCGTTGCCGGTGACGTAGGTGGTGGAGTGGGTGGGGGTCGCCGCGGAGGCGGTACCCGCGGCTCCGAGGGCGGCGCCACCGGCCATCAGAACACCGATGGCGGACACCGCGAAAAGACGCTTCACTCTCAGTGCTTGCATGGTTCTGAACCCTTCTCATGCGAGAAATGGACGCGGGAACCCCTTGTGGCCCTTGCGAAAAGTGAGGAACGGGATCGCCGTCAACGCGGCCGTGTCGGGCCGCGGACCATCCGCGTCGGCGCGTGCGGACACGCGCCCACATGCTCTGGCAGATCACTGGGGGTCATGGGTGGTTTCCCGCAGTTGCCACAATCACCTACGCCTGATACTAGTCATCGACCCTCGGATCGGCATCTCGGGCAGCGAGCCCGCGGCCACCGCCCTGCTCTCCTTGGCGACCCCGCGCGCCCGCACCGCTCCATCGCTGCGTTCCAACTCGGCTCCGCTGCCCTCCCCTTCGGAGGGGCCGCTTCCAAATCCTTCGGTCCGAGGGGATGCGGCACGCGCCATCAGTGGTGTAGACCATACGCCCAGCAGTCGTGTGCGACGCGAGAGGTGGATCAACACGTGCAGCGCGCTTCCCTGAGCCTGACGGCGGTCGGCACCGCCATGTGCCTGGCCGCCCTCACCCTTGCCGGCTGCGGAACCGGCGCCACCGCGGGCGGGTTGACCCTGCGGGTCGTGGCCGCCGAGTACGGCGAAACGCCGTCCAACTCCAGCAAGCCGTACTGGGAGGGCCTCGCCGCCGACTTCGAGAAGGCCAACCCCGGCGTCAAGGTCGAGGTCGACGTGGTGTCCTGGTCCGAGGTGGACGCCAAGGTCGCGCAGATGGTCAAGGACGGCCGCGCCCCCGACATCGCGCAGATCGGCGCCTACGCCGACTATGCGAACGCGGGCAAGCTCTACCCCGCCGACGAACTGCTCTCCATCCAGACCGAGGCCGACTTCCTCTCGCCGCTCGCCGACGCCGGGAAGGTCCGGGGAGACCAGTACGGCCTGCCCTTCGTCGCCAGCACCAGGCTGCTCTTCTACAACCAGACCCTGCTCACCGACGCGGGCGTCACGGGCAAGGACGGCGGTACCTGGCAGCCCCGTACCTGGGCCGACCTGGTGGCGGCGGCGAAGAAGCTGAAGGCCTCCGGCGTACGCACCCCGTTCGCGCTGCCGCTGGGGCCGGAAGAGGCGCAGGCCGAGTCCATGATGTGGATGCTGTCGGGTGGCGGCGGCTACACCAACGACGCGGAGGCGTATGCGATCGACTCGGCGCAGAACGTGAAGACCTTCGAGTTCCTGCGGGACAAGCTCGTCGGCCAGGGCCTGACCGGCCCGGTCGAGCCGGGCGGACTCGACCGGCAAGAGGCCTTCGACGCCTTCGTCCGCGGCGAGGTCGGCATCCTCAACGGCCACCCCACGCTGATCAAACAGGCCCAGGACAAGGGCATCAGGATCGGCATCGTCCCGCTGCCCACCGAGGACGGATCGGACCCGAGGGCGATGGGCGTGGCGGACTGGGCGATGGCGTTCAGGAACGGCCATCCGAAAGAGGCCGGCCACTTCCTCGACTTCCTCTACGAGGCGAAGAACGTGTCCGCGTTCACCGGCAAGTACGGCCTGTTGCCCGCGACGACCAGCGGCTACCAGGCAATGATGAGGTCCACCGACCCCGCCACGGTCCATCTTCAGGTCTTCCTCAAGGCCCTTCCCTCCTCCCGGCTCTACCCCGTGGGCAAGAAGTCCTGGGCCGGGGTCAGTCAGAGGATGAAGCAGGACATGGGCAAGTCCGTCCAGCCCGGCGGCCGGCCCGCCACCGTACTGGCCGACATCGCCGCGGGCGCGCGGACCGCCGAGAACTAGTGCTGCGGCCGGGTCGGTTCACCGGGTCGCGGCGCCGGGCAAGGGTGCTTGATCATCACCGAGTTACGCACCGGTAGGCTCTACCCCTGCACCGGCCCGACCTCCGTCGCAGGCGCCACGCGCCGCGCGGCCGGCACCAACTGGGTGTCCGGCCACGCTGGACGGACGTGTCCGCCCACCTGCCGGCCGGTTGCCGCACACCCCCGCAGGTGGTCCCGCCGTCTGCCCGTCACTGGAGTTCGTCTTGCCCCTCCGTTCCAAGAGTCCTTGGGGCGCCGTCTGTTCGGCTGCCCTCGCCCTGGCTGGCGTCGCGGCGATGGTGCTCCCCGCCCGGGCCGACACGGTCACCGCCTCCACCGCACCGCCGCTTCGGTTCGTCAGCTACAACATCTGCGGCCAGGAATGCAGCGACCCGCGCAAGGGGTACGACGAGAAGAAGCGGATCGACAGCGTCGTCGCCCAGGCGTCCGTCTCCACCTGGAACGCCGACCAGATCTTCCTCCAGGAGGTCTGTCGGCCCCAGTACGACGCGATCCTCGCGAGGCTGCGGCCGTTGGGCTTCGACGGCATGTACAGCGCGACCCTCACCGGCGCCGACCCCAGCTGCGGTGACGGGGATTTCGGGAACGCGGTCCTCGTCCGGGGCCCGATCACCGAAGAACTGGACCTGGACCTGATCGTCGGCGGTGAAGTCGAGCCGGTCAAGGTCCCGTGCGTGAAGAACTACGTACAGAACCGGCTGAACTGGGCCTGCTCGGTGCACCTGTACTGGCGGGACCCCTCCATACGCCTGGCGGAGGCCCGAGCGCTCGCGGCGCGTGCCGGGACCTGGCAGGACCAGGGCATACCCGTGGTGCTGGGCGGCGATTTCAATGCCGGCCCCCGCACCGCCCCGCTGAGCGAGTTCTACGACCCGGGCATCAACGACGGCGCCCGGGGGACCTTCATCGAAGCCGACGAGACCGACACCGACTTCTTCGACCCCGCCGTATGCCCGGTGGGCACCGCCACGCGCTGCCGCTCCGGGGAGCCCACCCACGGCGACCGGAAGCTCGACTACCTCCTCCTCAGCTCCCGGCACTTCAAGTCCGCCCAGGGCGACGCGCTCCCGCAGGACCCCGCTGTCTCCGATCACCAGATGGTGCGGGGAGCGGCCTCCTGGGCCGACTGCGGTACGGTCGCCCCCACCGCCGGCGCCCTCTTCCGCCGGGACGCCTCCGGCGCTCTCTTCCGCTACGACGGCCGGGGTGCCGGCACCCTGGCCGCCGCGTGCAAGGTCGGAACCGGGTGGAACGGGATGAGGAAGGTGGTCCGCATACCCGGCACCACCACCCTCGCCGCCCTCGACGGCAACGGCACGCTGTGGCACTACCCGGCCGACGCGAGCGGCGCGTACACGGGGGCCACCCGGGTCCAGGCGGCCACCGGCTGGTCACCGTACGACGTCGTCGTCGCACCCGGGGACTTCACGCAGGACGGCAGGCCGGACCTGATAACCCGCGACGCCAACGGCGACCTGTGGCTTCACGCAGGCAACTCGGGCAACGCTGGGAATACTGGCAACGCCGCCCATGAGGGCAGCGCGTACGCCTCCCCGGTCAGGATCGGAAACAACTGGGGCATCTACGACCTGCTGTTCTCGCCGGGGGACTTCTCCGGCGACGGCAGGCCCGACCTGATGGGCCGCGACTCCGCCGGAGACCTGTACCTGTACAAGGGGAACGGGTCCGGCGGCTACGCCCCCCGGCAGAAGATCGCCTCCGGCCTCACCGGCTACGACGCGATGACCTCCCCGGGAGACGTGAACGCCGACGGCAGGAGCGACCTGCTGGCCCGTGGCGCCTCGGGCGGCCTCTTCCTCCTGAAGGCCGATGACGCGGGCGGACTCGCGGCCGCTGTCAGGACCGGCAGCGGCTACCCGGCGGGGGAACTGCTCTTCTGAACGGCTGCGGCCGGGTGGAATCACGGCGTCGCCGACCCCCTTGCGGACACTTCCTGTCCGCAAGGGGGTGCACTCTGGGTCTGTCGGCGCACCGTGCCCTGAACAGGGCGGCAGGTGCTCCGGCGTGCCGAGCGGCCTTCCGGCCGTACCGGCACGGCATCCCGTCCACGGAGAGGCGCGATCCCCATGTCCCAGGGCATCAGCTGCTGGAGAAGGCCCTGACCCACACCGGGCAACTGCTCTGCAACGTCACCCCGGACTCCTCCCTGCGCCCGCGACCGGATCGGCGACCGGCAGCCCGGCCAGGTCCACGCCGAAGGCGCCGAGGAAGCCCTGGCCGCCTGGCAGACCGAGGGCGCGCTCCAGCGGCAGATGCCCCTGCCCGGCTCTCCAGCAGGGCAAGGTCGGCCAGGCTGCACGGCTGGGACCTCGCCACCGCCACCGGCCAGGACCGCAGCGGCGACCCGGACAGCGTCGACGCGGCCTTCCGGACCCGGTACGGAAACCACCCCGACCAGATCCGCCCCCAGACCGGCATGTTCGGTCCCGAGGCCTCATCCGGCGCGGCCGCCCACTGGGCAGCTGGGTCTCCTCCCGGTTCCGCTGGGCGCGCGCCGCTCCCCACCCCGACGTGTCGGCCGACGACGCCCGTCTGGACCTCTGCATCCGCTATCTACGGTCCTTCGGCCCCTCGACCACCGAGGACCTGAAGTGGTGGACCGGCTGGACCCGTGAGGCCGGGGCAGCGGTCGCCGCCGAGGCGGCCCGCCTGACAGCCTTCCTCGGCGAGGTCGCATCCGGCCCAGCCTGCGCACCCCCCGTCGAACGCCGCCTGGCCGACGGCTAGTGCGTCAGGTTCACGGGGACGTCCAGTCGGGCAGCCAGAGCGGTGAGGGTCGGTCCCAGGGGGAGTGCGACCCGGGTGACGGCGTGCTGGTCGCCGCGGGTCGCGTCCCGGTTGACGATCAGTACGGGCTTCCCGGCCCGGGCCGCCTGGCGGACGAACCGCAGCCCGGACATCACGGTCAGCGAGGACCCCAGGACCAGGAGCGAAGTCGCCCCGTCGGCCAGCTCGCGGCAGTGCGCGACCCGCGGCGGCGGAACGGATTCGCCGAAGAACACCACGTCCGGTTTGAGGACGCCACCGCATTCCGAGCAGGGGACCACGCGGAAGTCGCCGACCTGCTCCTGCGTGAGGTCGGCGTCACCGTCCGGGTTCAGCCCGGGCGCCACCGGTGCGAAGCCGGCGTTGGCGTCCTCCAGGCGTCGGGCGAGCTCGTGGCGCGAGCTGAAGGCGCCGCACGAAAGGCAGCGGACCCGGGCCAGGCTCCCGTGCAGTTCCACGACGCCCTCGCTGCCCGCGGCCTGATGCAGGCCGTCGACGTTCTGGGTGATGACGCCCGAGAGCAGGCCGCGCCGTCCGAACGCGGCCACGGCACGGTGCCCCGTGTTGGGCAGGGCGCGGCCGAACGTACGCCACCCGAGGTGGCTGCGAGCCCAGTACCGGCGCCGGGCCTCGGGGCTGCCGGTGAATTCCTCGTAGGTCATCGGGGTGTGCCGACTGAGGCTCCCGCCGCTGCTCCGGTAGTCGGGGATGCCCGACTCCGTGGAAATCCCCGCCCCGCTCAGTACCAGTACGCCTCCGGCCCTGAGCGCCTCGGCGACCGGTTCGGGATCCGTGCTGCCGGGCGGCAGGTCGTGGGCGGGTGTCCAGCTCAGGGGGGGGCGCATGCGCATGCCGCCAGCGTACGGAAGGGGCCGGCCGTGGCGCAGGCCCCTTCTCACACGACGGCACACGCCCCCTTGCACCCTCCGATTGCCAGGCGATTCCTCCGCCCGGGCTGCCTTGTAGAGGGGTACGAGTGGTGACATTCGGTGAGAATCGGGTGCCCCGGAGGTGACCCGCCCCATAGGACCCACGTCACATACGAATCGGGGTAGTAGCTTTCCGGGCCCCGTCAGAGCCGCCCGGCACCCGCTGCCACCTGCACGGATCCCCGGTGCCCGGTCGGTGGGTCCGAGGTCCCGCGGCTACGAGGTCTCTTAGTAAGAGGGGTCGTTGCCAGGGGGTCGGGGCGTCTGTAGAACTGGATGAGTCGCAAGGCGGCAGGGGTGTTCCGCCCCCGCTTCACCGGCCGC
>NZ_JBFBBA010000002.1:117424-284157 GCF_040682455.1 Streptomyces sp. NPDC051183 | reverse complement strand
CATGGCCACTTTACGGAACCTCGCGATCAACACCCTCCGCGACGCCGGCCACCACAACATCGCCGCCGGACTCCGAGAAGTCTCCTACACGCCCTTCACCCGCCCGCTCGACCTCCTCGGACTATCCCTGACCTGCGACGCAGCATGATCAACACGACAATGAATCAGCCCTGGGGTGACGGGGCTGCGGAGGTTCCAGCCCGAGTCCGGTCGCGGCTATGAAGCCGTCGAGGATCTCGGGTCGGCGTTGGATGCCGCGTAGGCGGTTCTTCACGAGCGGGGTGAGGTCGTCGATCGTTCGGGGTGCGAGGTTGGCCAGGGACTTCTTCAGGTGGGCCCAGACGCCTTCGACGGGGTTGAGATCGGGAGCGTAGGGCGGGAACTTGACGATGGTGGAGCAGCAGCGCGGCTGGTCGCGCCGGGCGTCGATGTCGCGCGTGCAGCACCGGTAGGTGGCGCGCAGTTGGTTGAGCCAGGTGCGGACGTCCTCGGCGGTGAGCTTGGTGGGCTTCTTCTTGCCGAGGTCGGTGATGAGGTGCTGGTGCACGCACGTGGCGTGGCGGGTGTGAGTGTTCTCGTGGAGGCGGTGGACGGCGACGTTCTCCAGCCAGTACGTCAGGTATGCGGCCATGCTGCCCTGGTTGGCGCAATCACGGATGCCCGCTGGGCCGACCCGTGTCCAACGGGGCCGGCCCTGTCGTCGTGCGGGACTCAGAGGTGGGTGACCCCGTTGAGGAAGTGGGCCCAGGCCGCCGACGTGACGGCCAGCTCGGGGCCGGCCGTCACCTTGGAGTCCCGGACGTGGACGGCTTCGGCGCAGGCGGCGACCTCGACGCAGCTGTCTCCCTCGCTGCCGCTGTACGTGGACTTGTGCCAGGAGAGGGCTACCTCGACGCAGTCGTCGCCCTGGCTGCCGCTGTAGCTGCTCTTGAACCACCGCAACTGGGAGCTGTTCACAGGGATCCTCGCCTTCGCGTCAACAGGCCCATGCTGTCAGCAGGATTGAGGGCCTGGATGCGAAGTTTGGCATACCGCTGGTGGAGGAGGCTGGTGTCTTTCGGGTCCGAAATGACCTGGCCCGTCTGCTGGCCTTCGGTGTAGCCGAGCCACTCGTGCTCCTCGGATTCAAGGAGGCGGAAGGGGCCGTCGGTGCCCGCGTGCTCCGGGCTGATCAGCGGCATGATCTGGAGGTCGACATTGGGCAGCCTCGCGCACTCCAGCAGGTGGTCGATCAGCTCGCGCGTCACCTCCGGGCCGCCCGTCTGTCGCTCGATCACCGCCTGTTCGATGATGAAGCTGAGTGCGACGAAGGGTGTCTTGCGGAGCAGTGCCTGGCGTTCCAGACGCTGGACGACGCGCGCCTCCGCCTGTTCCGGTGTCGGCAGTGGCGGGACGTCCCGGATCTGGGCCCGCGCGTACGCCTCCGTCTGGAGAAGGCCCGGGATCGAGCGGCATTCGTACGTGTTCAAGGTGACGGCGGTCTCCTCCAGTTCGGCCCAGCGGCGGAACCACCGCGCCAGCCCCCGCCGTCGGTTCAGGCGTTTCGCCGCGATGCGGATGACCCCGAAGCAGTCCAGGACATCCTCCGCCCGTTCCACGAAGCGCGCCGACGGGTGGCGGCGGCCCTGTTCCACCGAGGCGATGTACTGGACCGAGTAGCTGACCAGCGGGGCCAGTTGCTCCTGGGTCAGGCCGGCGCGTTTGCGGCAGGCCTTGACGGTCTCGCCGAAGTTGCGCAGGTCGTTGTCCGGCTCCACCTCGCCGTCACCGCTGTCGTCGGCCGTTGTCATGGCGGTCACCTCCCTGGACCAGGGTCACGGGGTGTGATTGCGGGTGTCCAGAGAGTGGGCTCGTACAGGTGAAAAGTAGTGGTTCGGCGTGCTGTGGAAGGGAGTTGGTGAGCCGTGGGATATGACTGGACATGCCACGGATCCGCCGTGCGCAGATCGGGACCCGAGCTCCAAAGGACATCGTGAGAAAAATATCCATGGGGGCGTCAGCCGCCTCCGCGGCCGCCCTGTTGCTGGCCTCCGCGGTCGTTCCGGCGCCCGCCGCCGCCGCTACGCAGCCGGCGGTCTGGGTCGCCAGCGGCGCCGACCACGTCTTCTCCTCCTCGCCCGCCCCCGACCGCCCGACGAACGCGGTGTCGCTGTTCGCGGCGCGCAACGAGGTCCAGGCCGCGCAGATCGTCGTTCGCGCACGGGAGACGCTGAACGGCACATCGGTGCAGCCGGGCGACCTCACCGGGCCGGGCGGGGCCGTGATCCCGGCCTCCCGGATCACCGTGAACCGGGAGTACAACCACCCGAACGTCGCGAAGATCGAGAGCGGCCACCAGCAGGAGCCGCCGGGCGGCGGCAACGCGTACTACGACGCACTCGTCGGCAACGCCCCGCACCAGCTGGCGCCGAACACCACGCAGCCGTACCACTACAGCGTGGCGGTGCCCACCGGGCAGGCGCCCGGCACCTACACCGGCAAGGCCACCGTGCAGAGTTCGGCCGGGCCGGTCGACGTGCCCGTGTCGGTGAAGGTGTACGACGCCGAAGTGCCTCCCGCGAACCGCTCGACGTTCCGGATGAACAACTGGTTCACCTCGGTCGGCTGGGACTACAAGTGGACGGCGTCGTCCATCCCCGACCAGTACGGGATCGCGGACTTCTCCCCCGAGTGGTGGACGCTCATGGGGAACTTCGCCAAGAACTACGCCAAGCACCGCAACAACGTCATCTACGCCGACTTCCAGGCCCTGTCGATCCCCGACACCAAGCTCGTGGACGGCAAGTACACCTTCACCTGGCAGAACTTCGACCGCTTCGTCCAGCTCTTCCAGGACGCCGGCGCCCTCCAGTACATCTACACGCCCACCCTCGTCGAGGACGCCGGCCGCAACCTCGAAACGCTCGTCCCCGACGGCAAGGGCGGCGTGAAGATGGGCTACCTGACCCCGGGTTCGCCCGAGGCCACCGCCTACGTCAACGCCGTGCTCCCCGCGCTGAAGGCCCACCTGGACTCCAAGTGCCTCGACGCCGGGCCGACCTGCGCGCCCGGCCGCCGCTGGAGCGACGTGTTCTACATGAGCGCGGTCGACGAGCCCTACAAGAAGGACCAGACCCAGGTCTCCGCCGCGCGCTGGCTCTACGAGCGGTACCACGCCTACTTCCCCCAGGGGCAGACGAACGAAGCCCACCACGAGGCCGTACCCGCCCTGGACGACGTGCTCGGCACGACCACGCCGATCCTCGACGACCACTACGACGCGAACGCCGGCTACTACCAGAACCAGCGCCTCGCCGGTAAGGACCTCTGGCTGTACTACTGCATCGGCCCGCGGGACCGCCACGTCAACCGGTTCATCAGCTACCCGCTCTCCGACTCCCGCCTGACCCCGTGGATGGTCTCTGCGGTGGGCGGGAAGGGGTTCCTGCACTGGGGCTGGAACATCTGGACGCAGCCGACGGGCGACCCGCAGCGCTTCGACCACGTGGACACCTTCGACGGCTGGACCAACGGCGACCCGTTCCTGGTGCGCCCGAACAAGAACGCCCTCGACGTCTACGACAGCATGCGCAGCGAGGCCCTGCTGGCCGGCATCCAGGACTACGAGCTGCTGAAGCAGCTGGAGGCCGCCAAGCCGGTCCTGGCGCGGGCGCTGACCTCGTCCCTGATCACGAACACCACCGAGTTCAGCACCTCGGGCGCGGAGCTCGACCAGCGCCACAAGCAGATCCTGGACGCCCTCACCGGGCAGGGGCCGGACGCCTCGTACCCGTTCACCGAGGACTTCTCCGCGGGCAACGACGCCGAGTGGCGCCACACCCGGGGCGCCTGGTCGGTCACCGGTGACCAGGCGTACGTGCAGAGCAGCACCGCCGCCGACTGGGACACGGTCTCCGCGGTGGCCGGGCGCGCCTACGGGGACGTCGCCGCGTCCGTGGACGTCCGGATCACCGGTGTCAGCGCCGACGGCGGCGCCACCAACTGGGCCGGTCTGACGGTCCACAGCCAGAACCCCACCGACCGGCAGACCGGGTACCTGGTGGCGCTGCGCGACAACGGCGAGGTCTTCGTCAACCGCAGCGGCACCGACCTCGCCAAGGCGAAGGTGCCGGGCTACACCTCGGGCCAGACGGTGACCCTGCGGGCCGTCACCCGCGGCTCCGCCCTCAAGGTGTACGCCGGAGCCACCGAGCTGATCTCGCTCACCGACACGGGCTACCCGGTCGGCAACGTCGGCCTCGCCACCGGCGGAGCCAGTGCCCGGTTCGACAACGTACGGCTCAACCCCGGCACCAACCCCGTCGAGGGCGCCGCGGTCACCGCGTCCAGCAGCTACGAGGCCGACGGCTGGAGCGCGAAGGCGCTCACCGACGGCCGCCGCTCCCTGCCGACCGGCACCGTCGGCTGGAGCAGCGTCGACAACCTGTCCGTCGACCACACCGAGTCCGTGACGGTGGACCTCGGTGCCGCGCGCCGCATCAGCCGCCTGGACCTCTTCGGGCGCGCCGACGGCGCGAACACCGGGCTCGGCTTCCCCGTCGACTTCACCGTCCAGGTGTCGACGGACAACGCGACCTGGACCACCGTCGCCGACAAGCGGGACCAGCCCCGGCCCGACGCGTCCGCGCAGTCCTTCCCGTTCGCGCCGGCCGACGTGCGCTACGTCAAGGTCACCGGGACGAAGCTGCGGCAGGACCAGCACGGCAACTACCACCTGCAACTCGCCGAGATCGAGGCGGCCGGCGAGAACCTGGCCGCGAACCGGCCGGTGACCGCGTCGAGTTCCATCGAGGGCTCGGGCTGGAAGCGCCGGGCGGCCACGGACGGCGCGCTGAACTCGGCGCAGGGCTACTCGCTGGGCTGGAGCAGCCAGAAGTCGGCCACGGCCGCGGCCAACGAGTGGATCACCGTCGATCTCCAGGGGGCGAGCCTGATCAGCCAGGTCCGGCTCACGCCGCGCACCGACGGGGTGCACACGGGGCTCGGCTTCCCGGTGGACTTCACCGTCCAGGTCTCGCAGGACAACGCCAACTGGACCACGGTCGTCGACCGGCGCGGCCAGTCCCGTCCGGGCGCCGACACGCAGACCTTCTCGTTCGACCCGGCCGCCGCCCGCTACGTGAAGATCAGCGGCACCGGGCTGAGCACGGACCAGTACGGCGAGCACTACATGCAGCTCGGGGAGATAGGCGTCAGCTGACGTCCGGACTGCCCGCTGCCCCGGTGTGCCCGACCTGTTCGGGCACACCGGGGCTTTCCGTTTGGTGATATCTTTTTTGGGAATCGTATATACGCCCGGCCTGGAGGTCGTCATGTCCCGAACGGTGATCGACCTGGACGACGAGGCCCTGGCGGAGGCCGCCCGCCACCTCGGCACCACGACCAAACGGGACACGGTCAACGCCGCCCTGCGCGAGATCGCCGACCGCCGTCGCAGAGCCGCGGCGGTGGAGCGCATGCGGCAGATGGTGGCCGAGGGCGAGATCGACCTCTCCGCGATCGAAGGCGCCGACGCCGGCGCCGGCGCTGCCGCCGACGGCGCGCAAGGGCCGGGAGGGCGATCGGCCGCGTGAGTGAGAACTTCCTCATCGATACGAGCGCACTCGTCCGCTTCTACCGTCGGCAGGCCGCACCCGCCTGGGACGAAGTGGTCACCTCCGGAGTCGTGGGCCTGTGCGAACCGGTGCGCCAGGAGTTCCTGCGCGCCGTCGGGGGGCGCCCGGCCTACTACGAGGCCGACGGCCTGCTGCGGGAGACGTTCCCTTACTTCGTGGCCCGGGACTCGGTCTGGGAGGAGACCTCCGCCCTCCAGCAGAGGCTGGCGGACGAGGGCTGCCACCAGTGCGCCAGGCCCGTCGATCTGCTCGTCGCCGTGACCGCGCAGCACCACAAGCTCACGGTCCTCCACCAGGACGCCGACTTCGAGACCATCGCCCGCATCACGGGGCAGCCCGTCCGGCGCATCGCGGACTGACTGCGGCGCACCGAACCGTTCCGGTCCCCGCGGGGTCAGAGGTACTGGGCGAAGCCGTCCAGGACGCGCAGGACCTCCGCCTCGCCCTCGGAGGGGAGTTGGAGGACGACCTCCTCCATGCCCAGGTCGGCGTAGTGGCTCATCTTGCCCGGGTTGGGCTGGACCGCGTACGGGACCACCTGGAGGGACTTGGGGTCGCGGCCCGCGGTCTCCCAGACCCGGCGCAGCACCGGGAGGGACTCCGTCAGACCCCCGCCGCCGATCGGGAGCCAGCCGTCGGCGTGGTCGGCGACGGCGGCGAACAGCTTCGGGCCGGCCTGGCCGCCGATCAGGGTGCGCGGCCCGTGCAGCGGGCTGCCCGGGGCGAGCTCGCGCGGCGCCTGGACCGGCTTCGGGTACGCCGAGCTGGCCTGGACGGAGGCGAACTGGCCGACGTACGCGGTGGGTTCGGGGGCCCACAGTGCGCGCATCAACGCCATGCGGTCGCGCACGAGTTCGCGGCGGGTGCGCCACTCGACGCCGTGGTCGGCGGCTTCCTCGACGTTCCAGCCGTAGCCGATGCCGAGGGTGACCCGGCCGCCGGAGAGGTGGTCCAGGGTCGCGACCTGCTTGGCGAGGTCGATCGGGTCGTGCTGGGCGACCAGGGTGATGCCGGTGCCGAGGTGGAGCCGCTCGGTCACGGCGGAGGCCTGGCCGAGCGCCACGAAGGGGTCCAGGGTGCGCCCGTACATCTCGGGGAGTTCGCCGCCCATGGGCGCGGCGGTGTCACGGGTGACCGGGATGTGGGTGTGCTCCGGGAGGTACAGGCCGGAGAACCCCCGCTCCTCCAGGGCGCGTGCGAGGCGGACGGGGGAGACGGTGCGGTCGGTGAGGAAGATCGTCGTGGCGATCCGCATGTGGGCTGACACCTCCGTGACGTGGGAGGGCCACGGTACGTCGCGTGGCCGCGAATGTTGAGGGGTCGTCAGCCCCGGGGGTAGCGGGCCAGCCAGCCGGGGGAGGAGACCGCCGGGCCGTGCAGGGCGGGGCCCTGGGTCATCTCCAGGGCGAAGTCGTCGGAGAGTTCCAGGATCGTCGCGCGGCCTTCGAGGTCGGCGAGCCAGCCCGCCGGGAGGGCGGTCTCGCCGTGCAGGGCGCCGAGCAGCGCCCCGCACAGCGCGCCGGTGGCGGTGGAGTCGCCGCCGTGGTTCACGGCGAGCCGCAGGCCGTGCGCGACGTCCTCGGCGACGAGGGCGCAGTACACGGCGACGGCGAGGGCGTCCTCGCCGTCGCGGCCGTCGCCGGGGGAGAGGGACTCGACCGTCTTCGGCGACGGGGCGCCCTGGGTGACGGCGGCCACCGCGCGCTGGAGGGCGTCGGTGACGGGCTGGTGGCCGGGGCGGGAGCCGAGCAGGCCGAGGGCCCGCTGGACGGCCGCGTCGAGGGAGTCGCCGCGGGTCAGGCCGTGCACGATGACGGCGAGGGCCCCGGCGGAGAGGTACGCGGTGGGGTGGCCGTGGCTCTGCGCGGCGCACTCGACGGCGAGCTGGAGCACGAGCGCGGGCTCCCAGCCGACCAGCAGCCCGAAGGGCGCCGAGCGGACGGTGGCGGCGGCGTCCCGGGCGGTGGGGTTCTTGGGCTGGTCCAGGGTGCCGAGGGTCTCGTCGGCGAAGCCGGTCATGCAGGCGCGGTCGGGGCCGCGGCGGGCGTAGAGCCACTCCTCCTGCGCGAGCCAGCCGTTGTCCTTGCGGCGCTCGTCGGGGCCCCAGTCGTGCTGGGTGGCCGCCCAGCGCAGGTACGCGCGGTGGACGTCGGTCGGCGGGTGCCAGGCGCCGGTGTCCCGGCGCACGTGGGCCCGTATCAGCCCGTCCACGGTGAACAGGGCGAGCTGGGTGGAGGCGGTGACGCTGCCGCGGCGGCCGTAGGCGGGGGCGAGTTCCGTCAGCCCCTCCAGGCCGTGGGTCTCGCGGATGCCGTCGAGGGAGAGGCCGGCGACGGGCGCGCCCAGGGCGTCGCCGATGGCGGAGCCGAGGAGGGTGCCGCGGACGCGGCTGCGGAAGTCCTGCTGTTCGGCGCGGCCCCACAGGCCGGTGGTCACCGCGGTCCGGCCGCTGAGGGTGTCGCCGGCGCCGGGGCCGCTGCTCGGGCCCAGTCCGGGTCTGTGCGCCGCGGGCGCCGCGGGCGCACCGCCCGGGCCGTCGTTGCCCGTGGTCGTTTCCGTCGCCGTGTCCATCGAGATCCCCCTGCCCAGCCCCGCTTGCTCTGGCGCGCACTGTAGTGGACAGGCTCGATCCAATCCGGAAAGAGTCGGTCACGCGGCCCGTAAGTGAGCACAGAACGGCCGGAATGTGTCCGGGAATGTGCACCGGACCGCTGCGCACGTGCGGTGATCGGGCGGTGATCGCCCAGTGGCACGTTTTGCCACTTGCCTCCGAACCGGTTGGTTTCGGCCACGCCGCGTTCATACGAAGTTCTCCGCCGGCCAACAGCCTCGACCCCATGAAGAAGGCACTGCTCGCCGCGACCACCGTCGCCTCCGCACTCACCGTTTCCCTGGTCGCGGCCCCCGCCGCCACCGCCTCCGGCTGGGACCTCCCCTGGGGCGGCGGCCACCACCGGTCCGCCATCCCCTTCACCGAGGCCACCGTCACCGCCGGCGCCGACGGCTCGTACACCCTGAAGTGGAAGGCCAAGGGCACCGAGCGGGTGCAGATCAAGGCCAACGGCAAGGTCGTCGCCAAGGGCGGCGCCCAGGGGCAGGCCGTCGTCACCGGGCTGCCCGCCGCCGACCGCCAGTGGTTCGACTTCAAGCCCGAGCACGGCGAGGGCCTGCGCCTCGCCGACCGCCTGATCAAGCTGGACGGCGCCGTCAACTTCCGCGACGCCGGCGGCTACCGCACCACCAACGGCCAGTGGGTCAAGATGGGCGAGATCTACCGCTCCGACGCCCTCAACAAGCTCACCGCGAACGACCTCGCCAAGCTCCAGCGCCTGCGCGTCAAGACCGTCTTCGACCTGCGCATGACCGACGAGCGCACCAAGGACGCCGACAAGGTCCCCGCGGGCGCCACCTACGTCGTCGCCGACGTCTTCGCCGGCTCGCCCGCCTTCCAGACCATGCCCAAGTCCCCCGACGAGGCCGTCAAGGCCATGGTCGACGCCGAGAAGACCATGGTCAGCGGCGAAGGCGGCAAGAAGGCGTACGCGCAGGTCTTCGACGGCATGCGCGACGACGACACCCGCACCGTCCTCTTCCACTGCACCGCCGGCAAGGACCGCACCGGCTGGGCCGGCGCCTCCCTGCTGACCGCCCTCGGCGTCCCGGGCGAGACCGTCATGGCCGACTACCTGGCCAGCAACGACTACCGCAAGGCCGCCAACGACGCGATCCTGTCGCACCTGCCGGCCCCGCAGGCCGCCGTCTACAAGCCGCTGCTCGACGTGCGCCCCGAGTACCTGAACGCCGGGTTCGACGAGGTCAAGGCCAAGTACGGCAGCTTCGACCGCTACCTGAAGGACGCCGTCGGCATCGACGCGCGCGAACTGAAGCAGCTCAAGAGGGACCTCCTGGTCGGCTGACCCTTACAAGACAGGGGCGGGGCGGGGCGGGCCGGAACCGGCCCGGCCCGCCCCGTCGCCGTCAGTCCAGTACGGGAAGCAGTTCCGGCAGGTGCCCGTCCGACGCGGCCGCCGCCCGCTGCCGCTCCTCGGGCACCTCCCCGTACAGCGTCGTACGGGGCTTCGCGGGCCGGCCCGCCGCCTCGGCGATCGCGACCAGGTCCCGTACCGACTTGTACGAGCCGTAACCGGACCCCGCCATCCGGGAGATGGTCTCCTCCATCAGCGTGCCGCCCAGGTCGTTCGCCCCCGAACGCAGCATCTCGGCCGCGCCCTCGGTACCCAGCTTCACCCAGCTCGTCTGGATGTTGGTGATGTGCGGGTGCAGCAGGATCCGCGCCATCGCCATCACCGCCCGGTTGTCGCGCACCGTCGGGCCCGGCCGGGCGATGCCCGCCAGGTACACCGGCGCGTTCGTGTGGATGAACGGGAGCGTCACGAACTCCGTGAAACCGCCCGTCTGCTGCTGGATCCGGGCCAGCGTGCGGAAGTGGCCGAGCCAGTGCCGCGGCTGGTCCACGTGCCCGTACATCATGGTCGAGGAGGAGCGGATCCCGAGCTCGTGCGCCGTCGTGATGACGTCGATCCAGTCCGCCGTCGGCAGCTTGCCCTTGGTCAGGACCCAGCGGACCTCGTCGTCCAGGATCTCCGCCGCCGTACCCGGGATGGAGTCCAGCCCGGCCTCCTTGGCCGCCGTCAGCCAGTCCCGTACGGACATCCCCGTGCGGGTCGCGCCGTTGACGACCTCCATCGGCGAGAAGGCGTGCACGTGCATGCCGGGCACCCGCTTCTTCACCGCCCGCGCGATGTCGAAGTACGCCGTCCCCGGCAGGTCCGGGTGGATGCCGCCCTGCATGCACACCTCGACCGCGCCCACGTCCCAGGCCTGGGCCGCACGGTCGGCGACCTGGTCCAGGGAGAGCGTGTACGCGTCCGCGTCGGTGCGGCGCTGCGCGAACGCGCAGAAGCGGCAGCCGGTGTAACAGACGTTGGTGAAGTTGATGTTGCGGGTGACGACGTACGTCACGTCGTCCCCGACGACCGACCTGCGCAGGTCGTCCGCGATCCGGCACAGCGCGTCCAGCGCCGGACCGTCCGCGTGCAACAGCGCGAGGGCCTGGTCGTCGGTGAGCTTCGTCGGGTCGTCCGCGGCCTGGGCGAGGGCTGCCCGTACGTCGGTGTCGATGCGCTGCGGCACCATCCCGGGGGCGGCCGCCTCCCGCAGGGCCTCCCAGTCGCCGTAGACGTGGTCGAAGTCCGCGCGCCGGTCCCCGCTGCGGCCCTCGGTGTCGATGGAGGTGTGCAGGTCGGTGCGCCCGAAGGAGGCGAAGCCCTCGTCGGGCTCCTGCCAGGGGTGCCCCTCGACCGTCGCGCCCTCGTTCGCGAGCCCCGTCCCGGGGTCGGCGAGCGCGCGCACGTGCGGGAGCAGCCGGGGGTCCAGCCAGGGCTCGCCGCGCTGGATGAACTCGGGGTAGATGGTGAGGCGTTCGCGCAGCTCGAAGCCGGCCGCGGCGGTGCGCGCCGCCAGTTCCTCGATGTGCGGCCAGGGGCGCTCGGGGTTCACGTGGTCGGGGGTGAGCGGCGAGACCCCGCCCCAGTCGTCGATGCCTGCGCCGACGATCAACGCGTACTCGGCGTCCACCAGGTTCGGCGGGGCCTGGATGCGGGCGGCGGGGCCGAGGATGTGGCGGGCCACCGCGATGGCCGCGGCCAGCTCCTCCAACTCCGCGTCGGGCATGGCGCGCATCGCCGTGTCGGGCTTGGCCCGGAAGTTCTGGACGATGACTTCCTGGATGCCGTGGTAGCTGCGCTGGATCCGGCGGAGCTCGAAGAAGGCGTCCGCGCGCTCCTCGTACGTCTCGCCGATGCCGATCAGGACCCCGGTGGTGAAGGGGACGTTGGAGCGGCCCGCGTCTTCCAGGACGCGCAGCCGCACGGCCGGGTCCTTGTCGGGGGAGCCGTGGTGCGGGCCGCCGGGCTCTGACCACAGCCGGGTGGCGGTGGTCTCCAGCATCATGCCCATCGACGGGGCGACGGGCTTGAGGCGCTGGAGGTCGGACCAGCTCATGACGCCGGGATTGAGGTGGGGGAGGAGGCCGGTCTCCTCCAGGACGCGGATGGCCATGGCGCGCACGTAGGCGAGGGTGTCGTCGTAGCCGTGCGCGTCGAGCCACTCGCGGGCCTCCGGCCAGCGCTCCTCGGGGCGGTCCCCGAGGGTGAACAGCGCCTCCTTGCAGCCCATGGCTGCGCCTTCGCGGGCGATGCCGAGGACCTCGTCGGGCGACAGGTACATCCCGTGCCCGGCGCGGCGCAGCTTGCCGGGCACGGTGACGAAGGTGCAGTAGTGGCACTTGTCGCGGCACAGGCGGGTGAGGGGGATGAAGACCTTGCGCGAGTACGTGATGACGCCGGGCCTGCCCGCGGCCTGGAGGCCGGAGTCCCGCACGCGGGCGGCGGACGCGGCGAGGTCCCTCAGGGCATCGCCGCGTGCCTGGAGCAGGACGGCCGCCTCTGTCGCGTCGAGCGCGACGCCGTCGCGTGCGCGCTTGAGCGCGCGGCGCATCGCGTTGTCGGTCGGAGCGTCACTCGGAGTGGTCATGGGCCGAGCATACGATCAGACGGTAGGGGCCGTGGTGGGTCATCGCATCAGCTCACCGGCGTTGACCAGCAGCGACTGGCCGGTTATCGCCCGTGCCCGGTCGGAGGCGAGGAACACGGCGGCGTCGGCGACGTCCCCGTCGGTGGCCAGGTCCGGCAGCGCCATCCGCTCGGTGAGGCGGGCGTGCACCTCGGCCTCGGGGACGGCTTCGGTGTGCGCGGTGAAGGTGACGAAGGCCTGCACGGGCGGGCCCCACATCCAGCCGGGCAGCACGGTGTTGACCCGGATCCGGTCGGGGCCGAGCTCGCGGGCCATGGAGTACATGGCGGAGGTCAGGGCCCCCTTGGAGGCGGCGTACGCGGCCTGCTGGACCTCGTTGGGCGCGGCGACGGCGGACTGCGTCCCGATGATGACGACGGAGCCGCCGCCCTCCTTGAGTGCGGGGAGGCAGGCGCGGGTCATCCGCAGCGTCCCGAGCAGGTTGACGTCCAGGATCTGCTGCCAGGTGCCGAAGTCGGCGTCCTGGAGCCCGCCGAAGTAGGAGTCCCAGGCGGCGACGTGCACGACGGCGTCGATCCCGCCGAACCGCTCCTGGGCGAGGGCGGCGAGGGCCTCGCACTGCGTCTCGTCGGTGACGTCGGTCGGGCGGTACGCGGTGTGGGTGCCGTCGGGGTCGATCTCCGCGGCGGACTTGGCGAGGTTCGCCTCGGTCCGGGCCCCGAGCACGGCGTTCCCTCCGTCCCGCACCACGGCGGCGGCCACCTGATGCCCGAGCCCGGCCCCGACGCCGGAGACGATGACGGTCTTCCCTTGCAGCAGCATGCGCGTGCCTCCCGGCGCCGGGCGTGTAGATGACGGTGCGTCAGGTTAAGGGCGGGGCGCCGCGGAGGGAAGGGGTGGACCGGGGCCGCGTCGGATGGTTCCGGACGCGGCCGGCGGTGAAGTCGGCGGGGCGGAGTTCCAGGGCGGCTCCGGCGCGTGCGCGGCGGCCCGCAGCGGATCGTTTCGCCGCCATCCGGGTGGCGCAACCGCCCTGTTCGGACCGGATCCTGTGAAAGTGCGCGTCGGTGGCGGAAGGGGCGGTCGGGCCGGTGGCCAAAGACCAAAGAACCGGGGAAAGAACCAGACCGAACCCCTCCAGCCTCCCCGTTCGACCGCAATCGCTCGGTCGGGTGAATCTTCCCAACTCGACTGGATTCGTGTGGGGTTGGCTGGCATATGCTCGCCGCGACAACTCCAGACACGAAGACGGCCCCCGGCGGGACGGCAATCCCGGCCGAGGGCCTGATCCACTAGGAAGCAGAACCTTCCACATGGCTTTCCAGAAGCTTAGCCGCGTCATGGCCGCGGCGCCCCGTCCTACGCGCGGAACCCCCCGATCCGGTGGCGTTTCCGGCGTCCAGCACGCGAACGTCCCCCTCACGGGGAACTTCACCGTCGTGAGCAACCGCCTCGTCCAGCACGGGCAGTTGTCGCTCCTCGCGATCGGTACCGCCGCGTACATCCAGTCGCTGCCCGAGGGCACCCGGGTGAGCATCCGGGCCCTGGCCGACCGCTTCCCCGAGACCGAGCACCGCATCGGGCGCGCCCTGCGGGAGCTGGAGGCGGCCGGCTTCCTGTGCCGCACGCGCCAGCGGACGCCCGAGGGCAAGGTCGTCACCCGCACCGTGTCGTACAACCTCCCGCTGTCCGACACCCCGCCGGACCTGGACCCGGACCCCGCTCCGGGCCCCGCTCCGGACCCGGGCCCCGCCCCCGCCCCCGCTCCGGACCCCGACCCCGACCCGGACCCGGACCCGGACCCCGACCCCGCCCCCGGCCGGGGGCCCGTGCGTGCCCCCGTCCCGGAGACGCCGCAGTCGGCAGCGTGGCCGGATCCGCAACCGGCGGGTGCCGCACCGGCCTCCGGGCCGCCCGCGCCGGAGCGCGTACGTGAGGCCGAGGCGGGGCCTGCGACCGCGCCCGGAGCCCGGCAGGAGGCGGCGCGGCTGCTGGCCGGGCTGCGGAACCGCGACCCGCGCCTGCTGCTCTCCGAGCGGGACATCGAGCGGCTCGTGCCCGGAGTCGTGGAGTGGCTGGAACGCGGGGCCGCCCCCGAGGCCGTACGACGGGCCCTCACCGCGGACGTACCGTCCGACCTGCGCAACCCCGCCGGACTGATCGCCTACCGGCTGCGCGCCTCGCTGCCGCCCCCACTGCCGCCGCGCACCACGGCGCCCGGCGGCCCGCCGCCTCCCGACCGTTTCGTACACCCCCTCCAGAACTGCGACGGCTGCGAACGCGCCTTCCGCGCCCCGACCCGCGGCGGCCGCTGCGACCGCTGTACGGCCAACGGACGAAAGGCTGCCTAGCATGAAGGTGATGACTCGGCCCCCAGGGCACACACGAGGAGCCACCATGACCGTCGCCCCCGGCACAGCACGCTCGGCGTCGTCCCAGTACAGGGCGATGCGCGCGGCCCTGGAATCCCTGGACGACACCGTGCCCGGCAAGTTCGAGATCACCAAGGAAGGGATCGTCCACGACATGATGTCCCCGGGCCGTCCCCATGAGCTGACGACCGCCCTCGTCAGCCGCCGCATGGAAAAGGCCATGCCGGACGAGCTGCTGGCGCACACGGGAACGCCCGACGTCGAGGACGAGCCCGAGGGCATCAAGCGGCACCCCGACATCATGGTGATCGCGTTCGAGGACATGGAGGGGGACGGCGCCTTCGACCCCCGCACGATCATCGCCGCCGTCGAGGTCGTCTCCCGCTCCAACCCCGACAACGACTGGATCGGCAAAATGCGGGACTACCCGCTCCTCGGCATCCCCGTCTACGCCGTCTTCGACCCGCGCACCGGCACGGGGGCCGTGATGTCCGACATCCACCGGACGCCCGACGGGCCGCGCTACGCGACCCGCAAGGACTTCGTCTACGGCGAGGACGTCACCATCGCCGACTGGACCATCCCGACCGAGGGCCTCCCCCGCTACACCGAAGCGGAGTCCTAGCCGAGCGCCGTGTCGGACGCCGGCCGCGGTTCGGCGAGGGCGGACCGGTCGTGCAGGCTGCGCAGGGGCACCCGGCCGGCCTACGGGCGCTCCCGCGGCGCAGCGGCCACGGCCGCCCCGGCCAGGCGGGCCAGGCCCTGCGCGATCTCGGCCGGGGTGTGCGTGGTGAAGGACAGCCGCAGGGTGCGCGGGTCCGGGGTGCCCGTGTAGAAGGGCGCACCGGGAACGAACGCCACGTCCCGCGCGATGGCCGCCGTGAGCAGGCGGGCCGCGTCGTGGCCCTCCGGCAGGCGGGCCCACACGAACATGCCGCCCTCCGGGCGGTTCCAGGTGGAGCCCGCCGGGAGTGCTTCCGCCAGCCCCGCCAGCAGGGCGTCGCGGCGGGCCCGGTAGGCGGCGCGGACGGTGGCGAGGTGCGCGGCCAGGTCCGCCTCGGCCAGGTAGTGGGCGGCGGCCAACTGGTCCACCGTCGAGGTGTGCAGGTCGGCCGCCTGCTTCGCGACGACCGCCGCCCGGCGCAGCGCGGCCGGGGCGCGGAGCCAGCCCAGCCGCAGCCCCGGTGCCATGACCTTGGAGAAGCTCCCGAGCAGCACCGTACGGTCCTCCGCTCCCGGATGCGCGGCGAGCCAGGGGATGTGGGCTCCCTCGTAGCGCAGGTCCCCGTACGGGTCGTCCTCCACGAGCCACAGCCCGAGTCGCGCCGCGATCTCCGCGACCGCCGCCCGGCGGGATCCCGGCAGGGTGCGCCCCGTCGGGTTCTGGAAGTTGGGGA
This sequence comes from Streptomyces sp. NPDC051183, assembly GCF_040682455.1. Classification (NCBI taxonomy): domain Bacteria; kingdom Bacillati; phylum Actinomycetota; class Actinomycetes; order Kitasatosporales; family Streptomycetaceae; genus Streptomyces; species Streptomyces sp. NPDC051183. Next base: position 268,218 of record NZ_JBFBBA010000002.1, on the reverse strand, counting down.
CGGTGTAGAGCAGCTTGGGCCGCTCCCGGGCGACGATCTCCGCCAGCGCGTCCGGGAGGATGCCCTCCCCGTCGCACGGCACCGGGACCACCCGCGCGCCCGCGAGGCCGAAGCACTGCAGCGCCGCCAGGTAGGTGGGGTTCTCGACCAGGACCACGTCACCGGGTTCGACCAGGGCGCCGGTGAGGAGCGTGAGGCCCTGCTGGGAGCCGGTGGTGATCAGTACGTCGTCCGGCGCCGTCGGCAGCCCCCGGGCCGCCGTCCGGTCCGCGACGGCCGCGCGCAGCTCCGGGAGCCCCTCGGTGGTCGAGTACTGCAGGGCCCGCCGCGCGGAGGCGGTGAAGGCGGCGTCGTACGCGGCCCGCAGGCCCGCGGTGTCGAAGAGTTCGGGCGCGGGGAGGCCGCCGGCGAAGGAGATGACCCCGGGGCGTTCGGTGAGGGCGAGGATCTCGCGTACGGCGGAGCCCCCCACCGAGGCGGCGCGGGCGGCGAAGGCGGGCGGCGGCGTCACGGCGGTGGCGGTGGCGGATATCGCGGGCACGGGAGCTCCTTCGGGAGGTGGGTGCGCGCATCCTAACCACGGAAGCGTGTAGACAGCACCTATGTGTCACATCGTGAGCCTCGCCCCCAACCGCTCCCGCACTCTGTTGGTCTGACGCAGCATCAGCTACACCGTTCCCATGACATCGAAACCTGGAGATGAAGACACCCGCGTCGACGACTACGCCGCACTCGCCTCCGTCGGCCCCTACGGCGTCCGCCCCGGCCATGCGCTGATCACCATGGTCGAACCCCACCCGGGCCACGAGTACGCGTACAACCGCTGGTACGAGGACGATCACTACTACGCCGGTGCCATGGCCATGCCCTGGATGTACGCCGGCCGCCGCTGGGTGGCCACCCGTGAGCTCCAGGAGCTGCGCTACCCCGAGAAGTCGGCCGTCGCCCAGCCCGTGACCGCGGGGTGCTACATATCGACGTACTGGGTCACCGAGGGCCGCTACGACGAGCACATGAAGTGGACCGTCGGCATCAACAAGCGCCTCAACCGCGACGGCCGGGTCTACCAGGACCGTACCCACGTCTTCACGGCCTTCCAGGACCACGCCGCCACGGTCTACCGCGACGGGGCGGCCGGCCCCCGGGACTTCCACGCCCTGGACCACCCGTACGCCGGCCTGGTGGTCCAGGTCATCGACGCCGACGGGCCCGAGCAGCGGGCCGAACTGCTGGAGTGGCTGCGCTCGCGGGCCCTGCCGAAGCGGCTCCAGGGCTCCCCGGCGGCGATGGTCACGCTGTTCCGGCCCACGCCGCTGCCCGGGGACAGGATGACGTACGTGAAGCAGGTCGAGGGGGTCGATACCCGCCTCACGCTCCTGTGGTTCCTGGAGGCCGACCCGCGGACCTGCTGGGACCGGTTCCAGGGGCTGGACACCGAGGTCGCGGAGTCGGGGCTCGGGCGGGTGGAGCTGGTGGCGCCGTTCATCCCGACGGTGCCGGGAACGGACCGGTACGTCGACCAGCTCCGCTAGGCGCTAGGCGGATCCGGGCCGGTCACCGGACAGGGCCGAGCCCTCTCGGCCAAGACGGCGAACCGGTCGAGAGGGCTCCATGCGGTGGTGCGGAGGCGGTTGTTTCGCGTTCGTGCGCCGTGACGTTCAGACCAGGCGTCCCAGCCGGCCCTCGGTGACGTCCGCGACGAACGAGGTCCACGAGCCGGGCGCGAAGGTGATGGACGGGCCGTCCTGCACCTTCGAGTCGCGGACCGCGATGGCCTCCATGACGGGGGACTTGACCTCGACGCAGGCGCCGTTTCCGCCGGAGTAGGAGGACTTGGTCCAGTTTTCCGTGGCGCCCTGACGAATAGCCATTTTTCTCTCCGGTTCAACGAGTAGTGCCGGTGGTGTGTCAGCCATTTCGGCTTTCCTGGCTGACGTGATCGACGCTACCGGCACGGCCCGACGGGTGAAGGGGTCATTCACCCGACCGAGTGGCATATTCCATTCAGGCCTTCTGTGGCCGGGGAGTGACGGTGTACCGTACGGGCCCCCCTCGCCACCTGCACCGTTTCCTACGGTTTTACTTCCCCTTGCCCGCATAGTGGTCGATGATCTCGCCGATGAACTGCCGTGTCTGCTCGACATTGAGGGCCTGGGCGCGCAGGTGCTCGTACATCACGCTGTACTTCTGAACGTCGTTGGCCTTCTCCAGGTACAAATCGCTCGTCACGCCCTCGATGTAGACGACGGTCGAGTCCGAGGCGTCCGGGAATTCCAGAATCGCGTACTGGCCGTTCACGCCCGGATGCGCGCCCATCGAGAAGGGCATCACCTGCACGGTGATGTACGGCTCCTCGGAACGCTCTATCAAGTACTCCAACTGCCGGATCATCAGCTGGGGATCGCCCACGTGCCGGCGCAGCGCCGCCTCGTCGATGACCGCCCACAGGCGCAGCGGTCCGACGTCGGGGTTGTTGTTCTCGGTCTCGGAGAGCCGTTTCTGGCGGTGCATCCGGACCTGGACGCGTTTGTCGACATCGGCCGGAGCCGTCTCGGGCAGCGCGCCGCGGATGAGGGCCTGGGCGTACTCCGGGGTCTGGAGCAGGCCGGGGACCATCTGGGGTTCGTACGTGCGCAGGCTGGCGGCATCCGTCTCCAGCCCGATGTAGACGCTGTACGGGATGTCGCCGAAGGCGTGCCACCAGCCCTGCTGGCGGGAGTCCTTGGCCATCTGCATGAGCGAGTCGACGAGCCGCCGGTCCTCGACCTCGTAGACGTCGCACAGGTCGCGGACGTCGCGCTGGCTGATGGAGCGCCGGCCGTTCTCCAGCCGGCTGATCTTCGACTGGGATACGAGGAGGCGCTCGGCCACCTGCTCGGCCGTCATGCCCTTGTCCTCGCGCAGCTTGCGCAACTCCATGCCCAGTCGGCGGCGTCGGACGGTGGGATTGACATTGGACGCCACGTGAACGGCACCTCCGCCTTCTTGTGTCTCTGTCTCTCTGCGTGCGTGGTGATGAGCAGATTGCCACCGAAGCGTGCGGCGCCGCCGGTAAAGCCGGGAAAACAGACGCGCGGGGTGGCGGGGCCGGCGGACCGGCCTCGCCACCCCGCGCGCTGGCGGCTCCGGAACCGGGTCTTGGGGGACCCCGGTTGCGGTGGTGGCCTTGCTGTGGATCTGCGGTGCTTTGTGTACGTGTACGTGTACGTGTGCTGCCGGTGCCGGTACTGCTGTTCTACGGGTAGGGGTAACCCGCAGGTCAGTGCGCGGCCACACGGGCCATCGCACCCGTCCGGCGCGGCTGCATCGGAACTCCGCCCGCCGTGGCCCGGGCAGCGGGCTGGGCCGGTGCGCGGTCACGGCGTGGCTGTGCGGCCACACCGTTCTGGACGTCCATGACGGCGTGCGCCACGAGACCGCCCATGGGGTCGTGTCGAATCAGGTCCCGCAGCCGGGATCTGGACGACCGCCCCTCATTGCCGGGGTACAGGTGCTTGCCGAGTCCGACCGCGTGGGCCAGTGCGGCGAGCGCCGCGGTCCGCGGGTCCGGCGGTACGCCGGTGCGGATCGCACTGTCCAGCCGGGCACGGATCTCCCGGCTGATCGCCGTGTCGGTCGCCTGGTAGCGAGTCGTCGGCAGCACCCCGCACATCTGTCCCGCGACGGCGTGGACCATGCCGCAGCGCTCCAGGTGAGCGAGGTAAATCTGACGGAGCCCCAGCCGGGGTCCGCCGATCCAGTGGACGGCCCGAACCGGGCTGCCGCGCCTGCGCAGCAGTTCCAGTGCGGAGTCCAGCGTCGGATCTCCTGTCGGCCGTGGCATCACCACGGCGATACGATCCCCGTCAGGGGCTATCCGTCCTGCCAGAGCCAGCTCCACTAGCTGTGCCCCGGCCAGGCCGAGGTCGAGCGACTGCGGCTGCGCCGTGGTACCCGTGGCCGGGTCCAAGGCGAGCAGCAGAAGCTCCTCCGGAATTGTTCTGCGGCTCCTGCCCATCCATGCCTCCCCGCGTGGATGAGTGACAGGGTGACGCCTCTCACATTCATCTGTCGAGAGCGCGTGCCCGCTTTGTGGTGGAACTGGAAGCTATGTCGTTCTCGTCTGTCACGGGGGCGATGCCCCCTAGACGGGACACTGTTAGACATTCGGACAGCCGGACGTGGTGGCGATCGAGGAGGAACTGGTGGCGGGCGAGTCCCCCGACAAGTCGGTTGATGAAGGAGCGTCGGGGGCGGCGGAGTCCTCCGAGGAGCGTGACCCGAGGCTGTCGGTCCTCCGCCCGAGGGAGCCGGAGTCGCCCGTCGGCGACCGGGACCCCCTCCGGGACGCGGTGGCGGCGTGGGTCGCCACGGCCGAGCCGCCCCCCTCCGGGGAGGACCCGGACTCCGCCGAGCCGTCCCCCTCCGGGGAGGACCCGGACTCCGCCGAGCCGTCCCCCTCCGGGGAGGCCGGGGACTCCGCCGCGGCTCCGGCCGCCGCCGCGCCCGCGGCGGAGCCGACCGCCGCCGCGCCCGAGGCCCGCGCCGCCGAGAAGCCCGCGGCCGCCCCGGCCTCCCCGGCTGCCGCGAAGCCTGCGGCGCCCCGGGCCACCGAAGCTGCGGCGCCGACCCCGGCCGCCGAGGCGGCGGTGGCCCCGGCCGCCGAGAAGCCCGCGGTGGCCCGGGCTGCCGATGAGCCTGCGGCGTCCCGAGCTTCCGAGGCGTCGGCGTCGACCCCGGCCGCCGGTGAGCCCGCGGACAGCGAGCGCACGGCCGTGTTCCGTGCGGTGGCCCCGGCCGCTGCCGCGGACCAGCCCCGGACCCAGACCCCCGCCCCGGTGCAGGCCTCCGATTCGGGTTCCGCTCCGGCTCGCCCCGAGTCCCCGCGCGTCGGGGCCGGGGAGGCCGCGGACAGTGAGCGCACCGCTGTGTTCCGGGTCGTCAAGCCCGGTTCCGGTTTGACGCCCGCCGCGGACAGTGAGCGTACGGCTGCGTTCCGGGTCACGGCTCCCGTCACGGACAAGCCGCAGGTTCCGGCCGCCGATGAGCCCGCGGACAGCGAGCGCACCGCTGTGTTCCGGGCCATCAAGCCCGGTTCCGCTTCGGCGCCCGCCGAAGGCAAGCCCGACGCCGCCGGCGAGCCCGCGGACAGCGAGCGCACCGCCGTGTTCCGGGCGGTCAAGCCGGGTTCCGCTTCGCGGCCGCCCGCGGCCCCCGCGGCCCCCGCGGACGAGCCCGCGGACAGCGAGCGCACCGCCGTGTTCCGGGCCGTCAAGCCGCCGAAGGCCAGCACCTTCGTACCGCTGCGGACCGACGACGCCGACGCCGCCGCGCCGACCGCGGCCCCGGCCCCGGCCCCGACCCCCGTACCGGCGCCGGCGCCCACGCCGGCCCCGGCCGAGAACCCCGAGCGGACCACCCAGCAGCCGCTGCCGCCCAAGCCGCCGCTGGACATGCTGGCGGACCTCACCAACAACCCGCCCCCGCCGCCGAGCGCACTGCGCACCACCGTGCGGCGGTTCAAGATCTACGCCCCGATCGTCGCGCTCCTCGCGATCGTCCTGGCCGTCGTACAGCTCGTGCGCCCCATGCCCGAGCCGAAGCTCAAGATGACCGCGAACACCTCGTACGCCTTCCAGGGCAGCGCCCCCGTACTGCCCTGGCCCAAGGAGGGCCAGGCCTTCATGGCGGCGTCCGGCCTCGGCACCGTCGGCACCTTCGGCGAGCAGAAGCCCATCGCGATCGGCAGCGTCGCGAAGGTCATGACGGCCTACGTCATCCTCAAGGACTTCCCTCTCAAGAAGGGGGAAAAGGGCCAGCTCATCGACGTGGACAGGACCGCGGTCGAAGACGGCAGGAAGAACACCGAGGGCGAGTCGACCGTCGACACGCTGAAGGAGGGCGACAAGCTCTCCCAGTACGACGCCCTCGCCGCGATCATGATCCCGTCCGCCAACAACGTCGCGCGGCTGCTCGCGCGCTGGGACGGCGGTCAGGAGGCGTTCGTCAAGAAGATGAACGACACCGCCAAGAGCCTCGGCATGGCCAACACCACGTACACGGACCCCTCGGGCCTGGACGCGACCACGGTCAGCACCGCGGAGGACCAGGTCAAGCTCGGCCTCAAGGTCGTCGAGATGCCGGAGCTGGTCGCGATCACCAAGCTGCCGAACTGGACCGACCCGTCCGGCAAGCTGCACCGCAACTACAACGACCTCGTCCCCTTCAACGGCGCGGTCGGCATCAAGACCGGCTCCACCACCAAGGCCGGCGGCAACCTGCTCTTCGCCGCCGAGAAGAAGGTCGGCAAGACCAACCAGCTGATCGTCGGCGCCGTCCTCGGCCAGCACGGCGTGCCCATCCTCGGCACCGCCATCGCCGCCAGCAAGCAGGTCATGCTGGCCACGCAGCAGGCGCTGACGAACGCGGTCGTCGTCAAGAAGGGCGAGCCCGTCGGCTACGTGGACGACGGCCTCGGCGGCCGCACCCCGGTCGTGGCCACCGCCGATGTCGAGGCCGTCGGCTGGCCCTCGCTCACCGCCGCGGTCAAGCTGAGTGACGGCGGCGGCAAGCTGCCGCAGACCGCCAAGGCCGGTACCGAGGTCGGCGTGCTGACCGTCGGAGAGGGCGCCAGCCAGGTGAAGGTTCCGGTGGCGCTGCAGAACGACCTCGCCGCGCCCACCCTCGGCAGCAAGCTGACCCGGGTCGGCTGACCACAGGTGCGAGCGCGTCCGGCGCCCCGGGGCAACCCCGGGGCGCCGGGGCGCGTCTTGACATCGGGTACTCATCGTGTTGGGAAGTGCGTCGGTTGTGACCACCGCTGGGCAACAGCAGGAACGTGAGCTGAGCTCGCCGGCCGTCGTCGGCGGGCCGTCCGGCGACGGCGACGAGCCCGGCGGCATACGGCGCGGACCGGCGCGGCGCGTGCTCGACCGGGCCCGCCGGCACCCGGTGGGGGTGGCGACCGGCCTGGCGGCCGTGCTGCACGTCGTCTGGTTCTTCACCTTCGCCAACAGCGGCGGCGACCTCGCCGCGCAGGACGCCTGGGCCGAGTTCGTCGGCCGGCACCCCGACTCGGCGTACAACCTGGCCTGGTACGGGGGCATGCACCCCGTCTCGTACAGCGTGGTCTCGCCGTACCTCATGCACATCCTCGGCGTCCGGACCACGATGATGGTCGCCGGCACGGTCTCGGCCGGGCTGCTCGCGCTGATCCTGACCCGCTGCCGCGGCGCCGTGCGCGAGCCGCTGTGGCCCGCGCTGGCCGGGGTGTACGGGCTGCTGTGCAACGCGCTGTCGGGCCGGGTCACCTTCGGGCTGGGCGTGATGTTCGCGCTCGCGGCCGTCGCGGCCGTGTTCTGCTGGCCCCGCAAATGGGCCGAGCGGCGGTGGGCCAAGGCGGCCGTGGCGGCTCCGCTCGCGGGGCTGGCCACCGCCTCCAGCCCGGTCGCCGGGCTCTTCCTCGGGGTGGTCGCGGCCGCGCTGTTCCTGAGCCGGCGGCGCCCGGGGGCGTACGCGCTGGGGCTGGCCCCGGTGGCGGTGGTCGGGCTTTCGGCCTGGCTGTTCCCGTTCTCCGGTACGCAGCCGCTGAAGCTGGGCTCGGCGTGTCTGCCGTTCGTCTTCGCGCTCGCGGTGCTGTTCCTCGTACCGAAGGGCTGGACTACGGTCCGGATCGCGTCCGGGGTCTACGCCCTGGGCGTGGCCCTGGCCTGGGCGATCGACTCCCAGGTCGGCTCGAACGTCACCCGGCTGGCCATGCTGTTCGGCGGGGCGGTGCTGCTCGCGGCGCTCCCGTACGCGCGGCGGCGCTCGCGGCAGTGGTACGCGGTGCTGCTCGCCGTCGCCGGGCTGACGACGTGGATCACCGTCAACAGCGTCACCGACATCGTCCGCACCACCCCGATGGCCGCCTGGAGCCGGGAGCTGGCCCCGCTCGTCGACCGGCTGCAGAAGGCGGGCGCCGACCGCGGCCGCGTCGAGGTGGTGCCGGCCAGCAGCCACCGCGAGTCCTCGGCCTTCCCGGCGTACGTGAACCTCGCGCGCGGCTGGAACCGGCAGGCCGACCTGGAGCGCAACCCGCTCTTCTACGACGACACCCTCACCGCAGACAGCTACCGGGCGTGGCTGGAGCGCTGGGCCGTGCACTACGTGGTGCTGCCCGCCGACAAACCCGATTCGGGCGGAGAGGACGAGGCGAAGCTGGTGCGCGAGGGGCTCCCGTACCTCCAGCAGGTGTGGGGCGACTCGAACTGGCAGCTCTTCAAGGTGCTGGACCCGACGGATCTGGTGGCGGGGCCGGCGAGCGTGGTGCGGGCGAGCGCCGACCAGCTCGTCATCCAGGTGCGGGAGCCCGGGCGGGTGCTGGTGCGGATCCCGCACTCGCCGTGGCTGGGGCTGGTGGACCCGGCGGGCAAGCCGGTGGAGCCGCCGCAGGAGAGCGCCGCCTCGAAGGCGCGGGGCAGCCGCCCGTCCGGGGCGGCGAAGGAGTACGAGAACACGGCCGGGTGCCTGTTCAAGGCGCCGCTGGACGAGACCGGGGACGCGTGGACGGAGCTGCTGGCGCCGGTGCCGGGGGAGTACCGGGTTGCGGCGAAGTACCAGCTCCCGCGGGGGACGCCGTGTCCCGGGGAACTGGTGTACGAGGCGCTGGGGTCGCCCCAGCGCTCGAATCCGTCGCGCCCGTAATAGATATTGATGCTCCGGTCCGGGTGCATTGGTCCGCATATCTGCATACGATCCCAGTAGTCCGATTGGGTGCTTCCCGAGGGAGTTGACGACGGGATGAGCAAAGAGCAGAAGCAGGATCTCCGGCCGGCCCGCCAGGCCATGGAGCCGGACCGGCCGCCGCGTCCCCCCGGCCACGGCTTCGACGGCCTGGTGCGGAGCAAGATCAAGGGCGGAGCGCACACCAAGGCGGCCCTCAAGCGGGCCGGCACTCCGCAGGGCGACCGCATCGGCGAGCGCAGCAGGGGCCTGAGCTGACGCCGGCCGAACCCACTCCGTGACGCGGCCCTTCCGGCTCAGGCCGGGAGGGCTTTCGCGCGTCCGCGAGCAGCTTCGGAGGGGCTTCGGCAGGGCTTCGGTCCCTTGATGACTTCGTGGCGGAGCATCCGGACAACCGTTACATTGCCGACGGATTACCAACACATGACCCTCGTAACGTCGTCGTTGTCGCCAGGGCAAACCACCCAAAAAGGGTGGTGAGTCCGGACCGAGACCACAGGCGACGCCGACCCGAGGGGAACCATCCATGCGCGCCACCTTCCGTACCGCCGCAGTCGCCGCCGGTGCCGTCACCGCACTGGCACTCCCGGCCGCCCACGCCTTCGCGGCCGACGCCCCGACCACCCCCTCCACCCCCTCCACTCCCTCCGCCCCGACCACGCCGAGCGCCTCCCCGTCGGAGGAGACCAAGCGGGAGGACGCGGGCACGCAGCAGCTGGGCGACGGCTGGTACGCCAAGGTCTTCAAGCACGTCAACAACGGCCCGACGAAGGAGTACGTCGTCAAGGGCTACGAGGCCGAGATCCACCAGGGCAAGGGCGGTGTCAAGGCCACCCTGAAGGCGTTCGGCAAGCCGGACTCCAAGAAGGTCGGCGAGCACACCTTCACCCTGTCCGCGGACGGCAAGGTCACCGCCACGAAGGACGCGGCGAAGCCGAAGCCGAAGCCCGAGGGGACCAAGGTCTCCGGCGTCTACGTCGGCGGCGGCACGATGGCCGACCTGACCAACACGGCCGCCGACGGCCCCAAGGCCGTACTGAAGGTCGGGCCCAAGGACGCCGCGAACGGCACGAAGGCCGGCACCGTCCAGGCCACCCTGACGAAGAAGAACCCGCGCGCCGAGAACAACGGCCAGAAGTTCGAGATCGTGAAGGCCGACAGCGCCAAGCCGCAGCTCAAGGTGACGCTCGAAGGCGAGGGCACCAAGTACTACGACTTCCCGGCCGCCGACAAGGGCACCACGGGTACCAGGCCCGCCCAGCCCACCAAGCCCGTGACCCCCAAGGGCGGCGTGAAGGCCGGTGCCGAGGGCGTCGAGACCCCCGGCTCCGGCGACGGCACGCTGCTCGTCGCGGGCGGCGCCGGCCTGGCCGCGGCGGGCGCCGCGGGCCTCGGCTTCGCGATGCTGCGCCGCCACCGCGCCGAGGGCTGAGCGCCTCCGCTTCGCCCCGGAACGACCCTCCGGAACGACCCTCCCGGGACCACCCTCCCGGCCGCCGGGCGGACGCCGCACCCCCGCGTCCGCCCGGCGGGCCCGGTCCCGGCCTGTTCCCGGCCCGGCCTCCGGCCTCCGGCCCGTCCCGCTGCCGGTCCCGGACCCCCGTCCTGCCCCGCACCGGACCCCCGTCCTGCCCCCGCCCCGCCGCCCGGAGTACGCCATGACCCGCACCGCCCCCGCCGCCCCCCGCCCCGCCCCCTCCCGTACGCGCCGCACCCGCCGGGCCGTGGCCACGACCGCCCTCGCGGTCGCCGTCTCCGGCGGCCTCGCCGCGTGCGGCGGCGGTGGCGGCGGTACGAAGCTGCCCCCGGACCCCAAGGTGGGCAGCACGGCCTCCGCACCCGCCCCGGACAGCGGAGCGGCCCTGCCGAAGTCGAAGCCGACCGGGATGAAGATCGACGCGGCGGGCGTGGACGCGAAGAAGATGGTCGACCTCAAGGTGGACGCCGCCTCCGGCGAGCTGGGCGTGCCCAACGCCGACACCGACGCGAACAACCCCGGCTGGTGGACCGAGGGCGTCACCCCGGGCGAGAAGGGCGTCGCCGTACTCGTCGCGCACTTCGACACCAAGTACGGCCCGGCGCTGATGAAGGACGTCAAGAAGATCAAGCTCGGCGACCTCATCGAGGTGCCGCGCGAGGACGGGAAGACGGCGAAGTTCAAGATCCGCGAGATCGAGGACGTCGACAAGAACCAATTCCCGACCGACAAGGTCTACGGCGACACCGACCGCTCCGAGCTGCGCCTGCTGACCTGCGGCGGTGAGCTGAAGGACGGCCACCGCACGAACAACGTCATCTTCTACGCCGACCTGGTGGCATGAGTGGCGTGACCCGCCAGCCCGCCGCCCGCCGTCTCGCCGCCCTGGCCGCGCTGCCCGTGGCGGCCCTGCCGCTCGCGGGCTGCGCCTCGGACGCCGGTGCGGACGGCGGGGTCCAGGTCGCCGACCACGGCAAGCAGGCCCCGCGCGCCCAGGGCCCCGACCGGCTGTGGCCCGAGCGCCCGCCCGCCCCGCCCCTGCCGGCCCGTGGGGCGCACCGGGCGGTCCCGCACATCGTGCCGGGGATCCGCGTACCGGCGCCGGGCGGGCTGCGCGACGTACCGCCGCACGAGGTGCTGGCCGCGGACCTGGCGGGGGACGCGGCCCCGGGCCGGGCGCCGGACGCGTGCGCGGCCGACGCGGAGCCCGGCGGCTGCTCCGTGAGGGAGGCCCATTACCGTGACCTGACCGGGGACGGTCACCAGGAACTGATCCTCGGCATAGAACGGGCCGACCACCACCTCAACATCCGCGTGTACACGTACCTGGACGGTCACGTCCGGCAGATCATGAACGACACGCAGCGCGTCATCGGCGTCGAGCTGGCCGCACACGACCTCATCGTGCGGTCCTTGAGCGGCACGTCCGGCACGGAGTGCCGGGACGTGTGGTCGTGGCGCCCGGACGAGGGGTTCATGTCGAAGCGGCTGATGGAGATCATCCGCAACCCGGAGGAGCCCCGCTGATGCGTCCCCCGCGGCCTCCGCAGCCCCTGCGGCCTCCGCGCCTGCCCGCCTGGACCGCGACCCTGACCTGGAAGGCCGCGGTCTTCATCACGCTCATGTGCTGCGGGCTCGCGGCGCTGCTCGGCGGCCTCGTGCACAGCGCCATGACGCACCAGACCGTCGGCACGGCCCGCGAGAAGGCGCTCGGCAAGCTCGACCGCAACATCACCCTGTACGAGAGCGGCGCGCGCATGCCGCGCGGCGAGGGGATCGACCCCGAGGGCCTCCCCGGGGAACTGCGCCGGCTGGCGGCGAGCGGCAAGCGCGGAACGGCCGTCGGGGAACGCCACGGCCGCTCCGTGATGTGGGCGGCAGCCCCGGCCGACCACGACGGGGTGATCGCCGCGGCGGTGGACTTCACCGGCAGCGAGCGGACCATCGCCGACCTCGACCGGGCCATCCTCGGCTCCTCGGTACTGGCCATCGGCGGGACGCTCCTGATCGGCGCGTTCGGCGTCACCCGCATCACCCGGCGCCTGCACCAGACGGCGCAGGTGGCCCGCCGGATCACCGCGGGCGACCTGGACGCCCGGGTGAACGACCCGGTCCGGGCCAAGGACGAGGTCGCGGCGGTCTCCCGGGCGCTGGACACGATGGCCGTCTCCCTCCAGCGCAAGCTCGAAGCGGAGCAGCGCTTCACGGCGGACGTGGCGCACGAGCTGCGCACCCCGCTGACCGGCCTGAACGCGGCGGCCGAACTCCTCCCGCCGGGCCGCCCGGCCGAACTCGTCCGGGACCGGGTCAGGGCGATGCGCTCGCTGACGGAGGACCTGCTGGAGATCTCCCGGCTGGACACGCGCAGCGAGCGCGTGGACCTGGACGCCTGCGACCTGGCGGACCTCGCGGCCCGTACGATCCGGGCCTCGGGCACCGGGACGGAGCTCGTCGTGGTCTCTTCGCACTGGGTGGAGACGGACCGGCGCCGCCTGGAGCGGATCCTCGGCAACCTCATCGCCAACGCCCACAAGCACGGCGCGGCCCCGGTCACGGTGACGGTGGACGGCCGGTCGGTGACGGTGACCGACGCGGGCCCCGGCTACCCGGAGTACCTCCGCACCGCCGGCCCCCAGCGCTTCCGCACGGAGGGCATGAACAAGGGCCACGGCCTCGGCCTGACCATCGCCGCGGGCCAGGCGGAAGCCCTGGGCGCGACCCTGACCTTCACCAACCCGCCCACGGGCGGCGCCGAGGCCCGCGTCACGCTCCCCTGACGCCGCGAACGCCAACGGGCCGCGACCCTCCGACCGTTCCCGGTCCGGAGGCCCACGGCCCGCGACAACTGTGCCCTCGGCAGGATTCGAACCTGCGACACCGGCTTTAGGAGAGCCGTGCTCTATCCCCTGAGCTACGAAGGCAACCACGCATCAAGCGTGCTGGTCAGCCGACGTGTCTCCCACGTACTGAGTAGCCGTCCGACCACCGACAGCGTAGCGGATCGTGATGAGGGGGCGCGCCCCGATATGGCGCCGCGGTTCCCGCGGGGGCGGCGGCGGGCGCGGGCCGGGGGTCCGTCGGTCAATCAGCCGTCGCCTACCGGCCATGATCGGCCGGAAGGGTGCCGTCCGGGTGCGGGGGCTGGGAAACTGCGCCGCGTGGAATCGGTGAGCAGCAACATCTCCGGCGGTACCTTCAACGGCCCGGTCTTCCTGGGCCGGGACCCCAAGATGTTCCAGCATGGCCCCATGGACCGGCCCGCGCCCGAACCCGTGCCCCGCATGCTGCCCTTCGGCCCCGACGGGTTCGTCGACCGCGAGGCGACCCGCGCCCGGCTCGACGAGCTGCTGGCCGGCCGCGAGGCCCGGCGCGCGCCGCTGCTGGTGCTGCTGCACGGGACGCTCGGCGTCGGGAAGACCGGGCTCGTGCTGCACTGGGCGCAGCAGCGCACGGAGGAGTTCCCCGGCGGGGTGTTCTACGCCGACATGAGCCCCCAGGGGCTCGCGGGCGGGGCCGAGGCCGCCGCCGTGCTGGAGTCGTTCATCGGGGTGCTCGGCACTCCGCGTGCCGAACTGCCCGGCACCGTCGACGGGTTGGCCGGGCGGTTCCGGAGCCTGACCGCCGGGCGGCCCTCGCTCGTGGTCCTCGACGGGGTCGTCTCCGCGAGCCAGGTCCGGCAGCTGTTCCCCGGGCATCCCGCCAGCATGGTGGTGCTGACCAGCCGGTTCCGCCTCGGCGCCTTCGAGCGCGACGAGCAGGACGGGCGGCTGCCGGTGCGGCTCGTCGTACCGGAGCTGGACGAGGAGGCGTGCGCCGAGCTGTTCCGCGCCGTCGCGGGGGAGGACGTACCGGGCGGCGAGGCGCTGCGCACGGTGCTGCGGGCCTCGGCCGGACTGCCGTACGTGGTGCGCATCGCCGCGGCCCGGGCGGCCGACCCGATGTTCGACGGGGTCGAGGGGCTGGCGGCCCGGATCGCCCGGGAGAACGTCCTGGAGGCCCTCGACATGCCCCGGCGCCTCTTCGACCTCGCCTACGAGGCCCTCGACCCGGAGGTGCGGCGCGGATTCCGCCTCCTCGGGGCCCACCCCACCCCCGAGTTCGCCGACGCGTTCCTCGACGAGCTGGCGCCCGGGGTGCGGGGCCCCCTCTACGCCGCCGGGCTGCTGGAGCGGTCCGAGCCCGGGCGGTCCCGCCTGAACGGGGTGCTGCACGGGCACGCGCAGATCCTGGCCGCCGCCGACCCCGAGTCGCGGGGCGCCCTGGAGCGCGTCATCGACTGGTACCTGCGCCGCGCGGGCGCCGCCGAGCTACGGCTGTCCTCGCGCTGGCGGGCCGGCCCGCTCTTCGCCGAGCCCGGATCCGAGGCGCTGGCAGGGGTGTTCGCGGACCGTGCGCAGGCCCTGAGGGCCCTGGAGGCGGACCGGAACAACCTGGTGGCCGTCGCCGAGCTGCGCGAGATCGAGCCCGCGCGCCTCTGCCAGCTCGCCGAGGCCGTCCACGCGATGTTCCTCGACCGGGGCCACCACACCCTGTGGATCCGCATCGCCCGTCTCGCGCTCGACGCCGCAGGCCGCGCGGAGGGCGCCGACGGCGGCGGGCTCATGCTCGCCCGCATGCATTTCGAGCTGGCCTTCGCCCTCAACGACCGTGGCTCCGCCGAGGACTTGGAGGAAGCGCTCCTGCACTACGGCGCGGCCCGCGAGAGCGCCCGCCGGATCGGGCACGGGCGCACCGAGTCCTCCGCCCTGGAGGGCCTGGGCCGGATCGCGACCGCCCAGGGGCACCCGCAGACGGCCCTGGAGCTGTACCAGCAGGCCCTCGACGCGCTCGGCAGCCTGGAACACCCGCGCGGACGCGCCCTGTTGGAGTACCACCAGGGCAACGCGGCGAGCGCCGCCGGGCTGCACGAGCAGGCCGTCGCGCACCTGGGGCAGGCCCTGCACGGGTTCCTCACCCTGCCCGCGCCCGATACGGGCAACGCCGCCAAGACCCGGCTGCGCTACGCCATGGCCCGCCTCGCCGCGGGCCGCCCCCAGGAGGCCGTGGAGCCGCTGGCGCTGGCCCTGGAGGCGTTCGCCGGCCCGTCGCTCAACCGGGCCGATGCCGTGCTCGTACGGGGAGACGTACGCGGGGCCCTCGGCGACCCGGAGGCCGCCCGGGCCGACTGGGAGGCGGCTCTGGAGCTGTACGGGTCACTGCGCAGCATCCGGGCCGAGGAGGCCCGCATCCGCCTGGCCGGCAGCGCCGCGAGCCCCGGGCGGGGTGAAGCGCAGGGCTGAGGTCGCGCCGCCGATCCGCAGGGTGCAGCCGCCCTCGGGGTCGAGGCCCTCGCCGAGCAGCGCCAGCAGGGCCGAGGCGGCCGGAGCCGGATCGCAGCCGGCCGGGACCTCGAACTCCCGGCCGGAGCGCAGCACGAGGCGCCCCGCCCCGGTCGCCACCAGTGCGCATCCGGGGTTCCGGGCGAACACCGCCGTCGGGTCCGCGTCCGGGCGCGCCACCAGTACGTCGGCGAGGCCGCGCAGCCGCGGGTCCGGCTCGGCGGCGTCGGCCACCACGTGCACGTCGGCGCCGAGAGGGGCGGCGCTGCCACCGCTGCCCTGCAACTCGGCCGGGTAGCGGCGGACCCGTACCTCCCGGCCGCGGACGCGGGTGTCGACGTAGAGGGCGGGGCCCAACGGGCTGCGTACGGCGCCGGGTTCGGGTACCGCGACGGGCCGCGGCAGTACGGGGAAGGCAGGCTCGGGGAGGTTCAGGTGCCGGTAGCACAGGGCGCGGAGCAGGGCGAGCGAGCGGCCGGGGCGCGAGGTGACGCGCGCGGCGGCCCCGGGGAGGGCGACGGCCTGCGCGAGCTGCTCGGACAGCGGGCGGACCGGGTCCACGCGGGGCAGTTGCCCGCCGAGCCAGTCCATGGGGGAGCCGGGGGCGACGGTTCCGGCGCCGAAGGCGGCGAGCAGCCCGGGCAGCCCGCGCGCGGCGGCGTACAGGCTGAGGGAGCCGTGGTCCCCGACGAAGGCGTCGGCAGCACAGATCGCGGCCTTCCAGGTCTCGCCGGCGGGCGGCGGCAGGATCAGCCCGGCCCGGCGGGCGCGCTCCAGCCATTGGCGGATCTGGAATCCGCCGTGCCCGTACCAGGCATTGGGGTGGATGGCGGCCAGGACCCGGAATTCATCGTACGGCAATTCGGCGAGGGCTCGCTCCACGCATTCGATGGCGGACCCGAGGAGGGATTCCTCGGACCAGGTGGAGGTGATGAGCAGGAGTTTCTGTTCCGGCCGGACTCCCAGGGCCGCGCGGTATTCCGTACGGAAGGGGGCGGAGGCGTCGAGCTGGTCCGCGCAGGGGTCACCGACGACATGGGCGTACGGGAGGGCCTCGGGGCAGTCGCGCGCCAGGCGGGAGCGCTGCTCGTCGTGCGAGAGCACGATCGCGGACGGGACGACCTCACCGTCGTGCAGCAGCCATTCGGGCGACAGCCCGAAAGCCCCGGCCCCGACCCCTGCCCCGGATTCCGGATTCCGGATTCCGGATTCCGGATTCCGGATTCCTGCTGAGCTTTTTATTGTATCCGGCGCCGTGCGGGGCGCCAATGAGGGGTGCGGAAATCGCTTCCAGATCTCCGCCGCGGCTGGTGCTCACCGCCAGGTCGAATTCCTCCTTCAGGGCGCTCTCCCACGGCAGGAAGAACAGCCCGTGCGCGGAGACGAATTCCGGGATGCCGTCCTCGAAGACCGAGGACCCCGTGCACGTGAACACCACCCGGACGCGCGGATCCCCCTCGAAGACGGCGAGGACGTCGAGCAGCCTGGTCGCGGACGTGACGTTGTGGATGACGCCCAGGACCGTGCGCTCGGCCGGCACCGTGAGCCACCTCCGGGCCGGCAGTGCCCGCTCCGTCCGCACACACACCACCGCTTTCCCGATCCGTGCCCGCCGCGGTCACCCTACGGCTAGCGTGGCCCTCATGGATGTTGCGGCACTGGTGACGGCGGGTGCGACCACGATCGTCGGCCTCATGGCCTCGGAGGCCTGGACCTACGCGAGCGGACGCTTCGCCCGCCTCCTCGGCCGGACGGACGCGGCCGACCCGGCAGAGGGCACGGACCCCGCCGCGGAGGCCGAACTCCGCGCCTCCCGCGCGGAACTCCTCGTCGCCCGCGCCGACGGCGACGAGGCCGCCGCAGTCCGCGTCGAGGAGGCCTGGCGGGACCGCCTGCGGGCCGCGCTGGAGCGCGACCCGGCGGCCGTACGCGAACTGACCGAGCTGCTCGACGAGGTGAACCCCGACTGGCGTGCGGACCGGGCGGCCACCGTCCAGAACACCACCACCAACATCAGCGGCGGCACCTTCAACTCACAGGTCTTCACGGGCAACGACTACACCGTCACCTTCAACCAGCAGCCGGAGACCCGCCCTTGAGGTCCGCTACGCGCCCATCGGGGTGTGCAGCTCCACGGTGATCTCCACCTCGACCGGCGCGTCCAGCGGCAGCACCGCCACGCCGACCGCGCTGCGCGCGTGGATGCCCGCGTCGCCGAAGGCGGTGCCCAGCAGCTCGCTGGCGCCGTTGAGCACGCCCGGCTGGCCGGTGAAGTGCGGGTCGCTGGCGACGAAGCCGACGACCTTCACCACGCGCTTGACGGCCGACAGGTCCCCGGTGACCGACGTGACGGCGGCCAGCGCGTTCAGCGCGCACTGCTGCGCCAGCTCCTTGGCCTGCTCCGGGGTGACCTCGGCGCCGACCTTGCCGGTCAGCGGCAGGGCGCCGTCCACCATCGGGAGCTGACCCGAGGTGTGGACGTAGTGCCCGCTGCGTACGGCGGGTACGTACACGGCGACGGGCTCGGGGGTCGGCGGGAGCTTCAGCCCGGCCGCGGCGAGGCGCTCTTCGGGGGTGCTGGGCGTCGCGGTCATCGCGGGTCTCCTGTCTCCGTCTGCTGCTGTGGTCCCGCGGGCCGCGGGAACAGGATGATCGGCTTGATCATGCCGGGTTCGCGGGTGCCGAGCCGCGTGAACGCCTCCCCGACACGGTGGAAGGGGAACTCGTGCGTGGTCATCACCGTCGGCTCCACCAGCCCGTCGCCGATCAGGTGCAGGGCCCGCGCCAGCCGCTCACCGCGCCCCCGGGGCGGCCGGCAGCGGGCGTACGTGACCTTCGCGCCCTCGGCGGTGCCCGCGCGGGCCGCCCGCGCGGCGCCGGGCGAGGGGGTGGCCACGATCGCGCAGTCCGCCCCGGCCCCGCCCGTCAGCTCCAGGAGCCGCTCGGCGGTGTCCTCGTACGCGGGGTCCACCACCACGTCCGCCCCGAACCGCAGGGCGAGGCGCTGACGCTTCATCTCCGGCTCCACGGCGATGACCCGCGCCCCGAGCAGCCGCCCGGCTGCCACGGTGGCGCTGAGCCCGACGGTGCCCTGCCCGAAGATCGCGATGCTGCCGCCGGGGGCCGGCGCGGCCTCCTCGGCGGCGGCGAAGCCGGTGGGCAGCGCCCCGGCCGCGTACAGGGCCTGGTGGTCGCTGACGGTGCCGGGGAGCGGGACCAGCCCCGCCCCGGCCGCCGGGGCGCGGAAGTACTCGGCGAGCCGCCCGTGCCCCTCGACGCCGACGCGGCGGCCGACGTAGGACGGGCAGACCCCGCCCCCGACGGCCTCGACGACGCCGACGGCCTCGTGGCCGAGCCCGCTGGGCGCGGCGGCGGCGGAGTGGCCGTCCCAGGCGCAGATGAGCGCGGCCGTGGTCCGTACGAGGACCTCGCCGGGCCCCGGTCGCGGGACCGGGCGCTCGACCAGGGCGGGCGGCTCGCCGGGGCGGCGCAGAGCGAAGGCCTTCACGGGGTCTCCCTACGTCGTGACGCTTACGCCTTACGCCTCAACGGTCGCCGCCCGGGTGCGGTGCTCCGCGGGGCCGGAGGTCGGTACCTGGCGGGCCGAGTGGCCGGACCCGGTGCCGCCGCCGGTCCCGAATCAGGTCATCCGGCCCGGCCGGCCCGGCCCCGGGCCCGCTCCGGCTCCCGGCCCGCGCGCCGCCGGCCCCGCGCGCCGCCGGCCCCGCGCGCCGCCGGCCCCGCGCCCGCCGCCACCGCGCCCGCCCTCACGGACGCGTCACGCGTACCTGGTAGCTGCCGTTGCGCAGCTCGCCGACGACCGAGATGCCGATGCCCGCCTTCTCGTCGGAGAAGGTCTCGCCCGGCCGGAACGGAGCGTCCGAGAGCTCCGCGTGCACGTTGGGCCGCCTGGTGCAGCCGCCGCTCGCGTTCGCACTGTCGGAGACGATCACCGGGCCGCGCCCGGTGTCCACGTCGGAGTCCACCTTGTAGATGAGTACGCCCGGCTTGCAGACGGCCTCGTCGTTCCCGGCCCTGGTGCGCACCTCCACCGCGTACCCGGCGCTCTCCGACACCGGGACGAAGGCCAGCTTGGTGCCGCCCTCGACCGCCAGCGGGGACAGGACGTGGTCGCTGACGCCGGACTTGCCGGCGCAGCTGATCTGGGAGGCGTCGAGCCAGCCCAGCTTCCACTTGTGCCAGCCGAGCAGGTCGTTGTTGGCGCCCCAGTCCTCGCTCATGATGTCCCAGTGCCCGACCGTGCCCCCGCCGTCGGCGGTGTACAGGTCGGGCAGGCCGAAGACGTGCCCGTTCTCGTGGGGGAGCACCCGGTAGCCGGTCTCCCGGTAGGAGCCCGAGCCGTCGTCCTGCCGGCTGTAGACGAAGGACGTGTTGGCGAGCGGCACCCCGTCGGCCATGGGCGCCTCGCTGTTGCCGGAGAAGGTCACCGAGAGCACGGCGTCGAGCGCCGAGGGCCCGGCGTTCGGCGTGACCAGGATGTTGACCAGGTCGTACCGGGAGAAGTCGACCTCGGTGTCGGCGGCCTTCACGATGTGCTCGACCAGCTGGCGGTAGCCGGGCTCGTACGGGGAGCCGCGCTCGATCCCGTACGCCGCGAACGGCATCGGCATGCGCAGCCAGTTCCGTACCGGGGCCTCGGCCCGGTAGTCGAGCCGGCCGTAGGAGCTGGTCCGGAACCAGTCGGAGGTCTGCGGGAAGAACTCCGCCAGCCGGTCGGCGGCGGTGCCCTCCCCCTTGGCGTCGGGGAAGTCGATCATCAGGTTCAGTGCGCGGACCTTGCCGGTCGAGCGCGCGTACCCGGGCGGGGTCGGCAGGCCCTCGGACATCTGCACGCCCATCGTGCCGGCGATGCGGCAGGGCGCGAGCGCCGATTCGGCGGTCGAGGCGACGGGCCCGGAAGCCGAGTGGGTGCGGTTCGAGATGCCCGCGCTGGCGGTCGCCGTGACGCCGAGCGCCAGCGCGGTGAGGCCGATGTAGGCGCTGGTGCGGTGCGGTCTGCGTATCCGGTGGCGCGTCTGCGGCATGGAGATCGGCCTTCGGGTCCGCGGCAGCCGGCCGGGTCCGGTCTGCGCTCTGTGCGCTCACCCTCCGACGGCCGCGGCGCGCCCGCGCGTCGAAAGCGTCCAAACGGGACAAGTCGGGATGTATCGGTGTGACCCAGCTCACACGAACGAGTGAAATAACCGGGGACGCAATCCCCGTTTGCACTTGAGTCCGACTTGAAACGGGGACGAGCTCCCCGCTTGTACGAGTGCCAGTGCCGGCGTCAGTGCCAATGCCAGGGAGGCCCGGGAATGAAGCGCCCCACCACGATCGCCGCGGCGGAGGTCAAGGTGCCGCGGCCGCGCGCCGACGCCGTACGCAACCGGGAGCGCATCCTGGCCGCGGCGCGCGAGGTGTTCGTGGAGTTCGGCGCCGGCGCCCCGCTCGACGAGATCGCCCGCCGGGCCGGTATCGGCAATGCCACGCTCTACCGGCACTTCCCCGACCGGGCCGCCCTCGTGCACCACGTCGTGCTGTTCGTGATGGACCGGGTCACCACCCAGGCGCAGGACGCGCTGCGCGAGGAGCTGGACGCCTTCGCCGCGCTGTGCCGGTTCGCGCACGCGGCGGCGGACGAGCGGATCGGCGCCCTGTGCCCCATGCTCGACGGGGACTTCGACCGCGACCACCCCGAACTCGACGCCGCGCGCATCGAGTTGGAGGAGGCTGCCGAGGCCTTGATGGCGGCGGGACAGTCCGCGGGGCTGATCCGTACCGACATCGGCGCCGGCGACCTGATGATCGCCATGTCCCAGCTCGCGCGCCCGCTCCCCGGCATCGCCTGCTTCGAGGTGGACCGCTTCGTCCACCGCCATCTCCAGCTGTTCCTCGACGGGTTGCGCACTCCGGCCCGCTCCGAGCTGCCGGGTTCCGCGGCCACGCTGGAGGACCTGAGGCGGAAAACCATGTGACGTCCAGGGTCGCACCCGTTAGCGTCACAGAACCTCCCTAAACCTTACTGAAACCTCTTTTTCAGTCATTTCGCACCATGGAGTGGGTACCCCCATGTCAAAAACAGCCGCGAATCCGCCGCTGACGTTGACCTCAGCCGACCCCAGCCGCTGGAAGGCCCTCGTCTTCATAGCCCTGGCCCAGCTGATGGTCGTGCTCGACGCGACCATCGTGAACATCGCCCTCCCCTCGGCCCAGACCGACCTCGGGATCTCCGACGGCAACCGCCAGTGGGTCATCACCGCGTACGCCCTGGCCTTCGGCGGACTTCTGCTCTTCGGCGGCCGCATCGCCGACAAGTGGGGCCGCAAGAACGCGTTCGTCGTCGGCCTGGCCGGCTTCGCCCTGGCCTCCGCGCTGGGCGGCGCCGCCACCGGTGAGGCCATGATGCTCGGCGCCCGCGCCCTCCAGGGAGCCTTCGGCGCCCTGCTCGCGCCCGCCGCCCTCTCGCTGCTGGCCGTCATGTTCACCGACGCCAAGGAGCGCGCCAAGGCCTTCGGGATCTACGGTGCCATCGCCGGCGGCGGCGGTGCCGTGGGCCTGATCCTCGGCGGCTTCCTCACCGAGTACCTGAACTGGCGCTGGACCTTCTTCGTCAACATCCCCTTCGCGATCGTCGCGGCCGTGGGCGCCTGGATGGTCATCCGCGAGCCGGCCGGCGGCCGCAACCGCGCCCCGCTCGACATCCCCGGCGTGGTCCTCTCCACGCTCGGCCTGGTCGCGCTGGTGTACGGCTTCACCCGCGCCGAGTCCGCGGGCTGGTCGGACGCCGTGACCGTGGCCATGTTCGTCGCCTCCGCGGGCCTGCTGGCCGCCTTCGTCTTCGTCGAGTCCAAGGTGAAGTCCCCGCTGCTGCCGCTGCGCGTCCTGCTGGAGCGCAACCGCGGCGGTGTCTACCTCTCGCTCGGCCTGGCCGTCATCGCGATGTTCGGCCTGTTCCTCTTCCTCACGTACTACCTCCAGGTCGTGAAGGGCTTCTCGCCCGTCAAGACCGGCTTCGCCTTCCTCCCGATGATCGCGGGCATGATCGCCGGCTCCACGCAGATCGGCGCCCGCCTGATGACGCGGGTCCCGCCGCGCCTGCTGATGGGCCCGGGCTTCCTGCTCGCCGCCACCGGCATGCTGCTGCTGACGCAGCTGGAGGTCGGGTCCTCGTACCCGGCGCTGATCCTGCCGGCGCAGCTGCTGCTGGGCCTCGGCATGGGTACGGCCTTCATGCCCGCCATGTCCCTGGCCACCCACGGGGTGGACCCGGCCGACGCCGGTGTCGCCTCCGCGATGGTCAACACCTCGCAGCAGGTCGGCGGCGCGATCGGCACCGCCCTGCTGAACACGATCGCCGCCTCGGCGACCACCGCGTACCTGACCGACCACGCCGCGGAGGCCGCGGCGGGCGGGGCGGGCGCGAAGCTGATCCAGGCCCAGGCCATGGTCGAGGGTTACGCCTCCGCCATCTGGTGGGCGGTCGGCATCCTCGTCGCCAGCTCGGTGATCGCGCTGGCCCTGATCACCACGGGCCGTCCCGGCGCCGGCGGGCCGGTCGCCTCGGGTGACGGCGAGGGCGCCGGGGCCGGGGCCGAGGCCGAGCTCAAGGTTCCGGTGATCGCCCACTGACCCGGCCGACCGGAGGCTCCGGGTAGCGGGAATGACTGATGACCCCGCGTCGTTCAAATTTGAACGACGCGGGGTTAGTCTTTTCGTATGCCGGCCCCGCACCCACGAATGGAGCGCCCCGTGAACCCCGAGACGATGGAGACGGCGCAGGCGGCGGAGACGGCGCAGGCGGTCGGCACGCTCGCCGCGCCTTCGGCACCCGGGGCGCCCGAGGGGGCACGCATGCCGGCCCTCTACCTCAGCCACGGCGCCCCGCCCCTGGCCGACGACCCGGTCTGGCCGGGCGAACTGGCCGCCTGGTCCGCCGGGCTGCCCCGCCCCCGGGCGATCCTGATGGTCTCCGCCCACTGGGAGGAGGCCCCGCTCGCCCTCGGCGCCACCGAGCGCGTCCCGCTCGTGTACGACTTCTGGGGCTTCCCGGAGCACTACTACCGCGTCCGGTACGACGCCCCGGGCGCCCCCGGCCTGGCCGCCGCGGTACGGGCCCTCCTGCGGGCCCCGGGCACACCCGTCCAGGACATCCCCGACCGGGGCCTGGACCACGGCGCGTACGTCCCGCTGGTGGAGATGTTCCCCGGCGCCGACATACCGGTCCTGCAG
The DNA here is from genome assembly GCF_040682455.1 of Streptomyces sp. NPDC051183. NCBI lineage: Bacteria > Bacillati > Actinomycetota > Actinomycetes > Kitasatosporales > Streptomycetaceae > Streptomyces > Streptomyces sp. NPDC051183. The sequence goes on along the minus strand of NZ_JBFBBA010000002.1, from coordinate 244,491 downwards.
ATCTCCATGCCGACGCTGGACCCGCGCCGCCTGATGGAGATCGGCCGCAAGCTGGCCCCGCTGCGAGACGAGGGCGTACTGATCGTGGGCAGCGGCTTCTTCACGCACAACCTGGCCGCGCTGCGCCACACCGGACCGGGGGTCCCGGCCTGGTCCGCGGAGTTCGACGCCTGGGGCCACGAGGCACTGGCGGCCGGCGACCTGGACTCCCTGCTCGACTTCGAGGCCAAGTCCCCGTCGGGCCGCCTCGCCCACCCCCGTACGGAACACTTCGCCCCGCTGTTCGTGACCCTCGGCGCGGCGGAGGCCGCCGGCGACCTCTCGGCCCGCCGCGACACGGTGGACGGCTTCTGGATGGGCCTCTCGAAGCGCTCCCTCCAGTTCGGCTGAAATGGGCTGGTTGTCGCGTATCCAGCGATTCGAGCGCCGCTCCAGGCAACCAAGAGCCGGTGCGTGCCGTCTTCAGGGTGGGAGTGCACCGCGTCGAAGGTGACGGCGGTCTCACGGACGCAGTGGTCCTACGGGTCCGCGAAGGTCTCCAGGCCGGTCCCCATCCGGGGTCTGACCTGCACCTCTCCCGGGTCTTGCGGCGTTCCGCCCGGCTGGTGGCCGGGCAGGATACTGCAAGATCTCGAAAAAGAGGCAGCACTGTGGGAATTCTGTCCCGATTCCAGTCGTTGTTTCCTTCGGAAGCGGGCACTCGGGAGAGTGTCCGAGGACGCGCCGGCCCAGCATCAGGGCGTGTCCCGCAGCCGCAACGCGACCGAACTCATCGCAAGGGAGCACGCATGGCAACCCGCGCCGTCGCCCGTCGTCAGTCCTCGAGCAGCGCCCGTTCCGTGGGCGGAGAGATCGCAGACCGCGACCTGGTCGGGATGTACCTGGACGAGATCGCGCGCACCCCGCTGCTCGACGCCGCCAAGGAAGTGGAGCTCTCGCAGATCATCGAGGCGGGCGTGTACGCCCAGCAGATCCTCGACGGTGCGATAGAGCGCACGGGCAGGACGCCCGCGCGCGAGGAGCTGGAGGCGCTGGCCGCCGAGGGCGAGCGTGCCAAGGAAGTATTCATCCGCTCCAACCTCCGTCTGGTCGTCGCCGTCGCCCGCCGCTACCCGCGCAGCGGTCTGCCGCTCCTCGACCTCATCCAGGAGGGCAATGCCGGCCTGGTGCGCGCGGTCGAGAAGTTCGACTACGCCAAGGGCTTCAAGTTCTCCACGTACGCCACGTGGTGGATCCGCCAGGCCATCACCCGTTCCATCGCCGACCAGTCCCGCACCATCCGCCTCCCCGTCCACCTGGTGGAGGAGCTCGGCCGGATCCGCCGGATCCAGCGCGAGTTCAACCGCGAGAACGGCCGGGACCCGGAGCACGCGGAGATCGCCGCCGAGCTGGACACGACGGAGAAGCGCGTCGGAGACGTCCTGGACTGGGCCCGCGACCCGGTCAGCCTGAACATGGCCGTGGACGACGAGGGCGAGACGCAGTTCGGCGATCTGCTGGAGGACACCTCGGCCATCTCCCCGGAGCAGTCCGTGCTCTCGCTGCTGCGCAGCGAGGAGTTGGAGGACCTGCTGGGCAAGCTCGACCAGCGCACGGCGTCGATCATCAAGATGCGGTACGGCATCGAGGACGGCCGCGAGCGGACGCTGACGGAGGTCGGCAAGCAGCACGGCCTGACCCGCGAGCGGATCCGCCAGATCGAGAAGCACGCGCTGCTGGAGTTGAAGAAGATGGCGCGCGACACCGGCTTCGACGCCGTGGCCTGACGCGGCCGCCCCCCGAACGAGCCCCGGTGCCTATCCCCCCCCAGGCGCCGGGGCTCCCCCTTGCCCGGTGCCGTGCCCGCCGACCACGGTGCCGTGCCCGCCGACTACGGTGCCGTGCCCGCCGACTACGGTGCCGTGCCCGCCGACTACGGCGCCGTGCCCGCCGACTACGGTGCCGTGCCCGCCGACTACGGTGCCGTGCCCGCCGACTACGGTGCCGTGCCCGCCGACTACGGCGCCGTGCCCGCCGACTACGGCGCCGTGCCCGCCGACTACGGCGCCGTACCCGCCGACTACGGCGCCGGCGTCGCCGACGTGAGCCGCGCGGCCAGCCCGGCGGCCGCCGACGCCAGGAACGACGGGGCGTGGATCGTGAACGCCAGCCCGGTCAGGGCCAGCCGGGCCGCCAGCCACTCCGGCGAGTCCCCGCTGTCGAACCGGGCCCGGGCCCCGCCCCCCGGCTCGGCCACCGCCTCCCCGCGCAGCCACCCCGGCAGCTCCGCCGGGGCCACCGCGAAGGACACGTCCACCGCGTACGTCTCACCGCCCCGCAGCCCCCGCCGTACGAACGTGCCCGCGTCCACCGGCAGCTCCCGCGCCACGAACCGGGCCCCCGTCGCGAAGGCCTCGGCCACCCGGTCCACCCGGAAGGTCCGCCAGTCCTCGCGCTCCAGGTCGTAGGCGACGAGGTACCACCTGCTCCCCGCGCTCACCAGCCGGTACGGCTCCACCAGCCGCCGGGACTCCACCCCGTCCCGTGCCCGGTAGGCGAACCGCAGCCGCTCGGGCCCCGCCACCGCCGAGGCCATGACCGTCAGCGTCCGCGGGTCCACGCTCGGGCCGTCCCCACGGGTCAGGGCGACCGTGGCCGACTGCAGCGCGCTCACCCGGTGCCGCAGCCGCCCCGGCAGGACCTGCTCCAGCTTCGCGAGGGCCCGTACGGAGGCCTCCTCGACCCCCTCGATGGCGTGCCCGGCCCCCGCCCGCAGGCCCACGGCGATGGCCACCGCCTCCTCGTCGTCCAGCAGGAGCGGGGGCATCGCGGCCCCCGCGACCAGCCGGTAGCCGCCGTCCGCGCCCAGCGTGGCCTCCACCGGGTACCCGAGGTCCCGCAGCCGGTCGATGTCGCGCCGGATGGTGCGTGCGCTCACCCGCAGCCGCTCCGCCAGCTCGCTGCCGGGCCACTCGCGCGGGGTCTGGAGGAGGGACAGCAGGGAGAGCAGCCGGGCCGGGGTATCCGTCATGCAATCAAGGCTGCCAGCCAAATAGGACACGGACTGACCTACATGCCGTCTAGGTTTCTCTCCATGAGCACCGAGACACCCCAGGCATCGCCCGAAAGCGTGAACGGGCCCGTACAAGAAGAGCGGAACGACACAGCCACCTCACCCGCAGACCGCCGCCGCTGGCTGGCGCTCGCCATCGTGATGACCGCGGCCTTCATGGACCTGGTCGACGTCACGATCGTCAACATCGCGATACCCCGGATGCGCGAGGACCTCGGGGCCTCCACCAGCGCCATTCAGTGGATCACCGCCGGCTACGCCCTCGCGTTCGCAGCCGGTCTGATCACCGGCGGCCGTCTCGGTGACATCTACGGCCGCAAGCGCCTGTTCCTCATCGGCATCTCCGGCTTCACCGCCGCCTCGCTGCTCTGCGGCATCGCCCCCGACCCGGACGTGCTCGTCGCCTCCCGCATCCTCCAGGGCGGCATGGCGGCCATGATGGTCCCGCAGGTGCTGGCGATCATCCACGTCACCTTCCCGCCGCACGAGCGCGGCAAGGTCTTCGGCATGTTCGGCGCGATCGTCGGTCTCGGCGCCGTCTCGGGCCCGATGCTCGGCGCGCTGCTCACCGAGTGGAACATCCTCGGTCTCGAATGGCGTCCGATCTTCCTGATCAACCTGCCCGTCGGCATCGCCGGTGTGGTCCTGGGCCGCAAGTTCATCAGCGAGTCCAAGGCCCCCAAGGCGCTGCGCCTGGACCTGGTCGGCGTCGTGCTCGCCACGCTCGGCCTGGTCATGCTGATCTTCCCGCTCACCCACGGCCGGGAGAACGACTGGCCGCTGTGGGGCTTCCTGTGCATGGGCGCGGTGCCGTTCGTCTTCGCCGCCTTCATCTCCTACGAGAAGTACAAGATCCAGAAGGACGGCTCCCCGCTGGTCGAGCTCTCCCTCTTCAAGGTCAAGAGCTTCGCCGGCGGCATCGCGGTCCAGCTCACCTTCGGCATCGCGACCGGCATCTTCTTCCTGGTGTGGACGCTCTACATGCAGATGGGCCTCGGCTGGAGCGCCCTGAAGTCCGGTGCGACCGGCATCCCCTTCTCCCTGGCCGTCTCGGCCGCCGCGGGCATCTCGGTCCAGAAGCTCGTACCGCGCTTCGGCCGCAAGGTGCTCCAGGCCGGCGCCCTGGTCATGGCCGCGGGCCTGCTCCTGTACATATGGGAGTCCGATTACTACGGCATGGAGATCGCCTCCTGGCAGATGGCGGCCCCGCTGGTCCTCATGGGCCTCGGCATGGGCCTGATCATCGCGCCGCTGACCGACACCGTGCTGTCCGAGGTGCCGCGCGAGCACGCGGGCTCGGCCTCCGGCCTGATCAACACCACCGGCCAGATGGGCAACGCGCTGGGCCTCGGCCTGACCTCCGTCGTCTACTTCGGGGTGATCGACAAGGACGTGCTCTTCGGGCCGGAGTACGTCGGCGCCTTCCGCACCGCCCTGTGGTGGTGCGCCGCGGTACTCGTCGTGATCTTCGCGGTGATGTTCATGCTGCCGCGCAAGGCGGTCCCGGTGGACCAGCGCGAGGGCGGCGCGGCGCACGCGCCGGAGCCGGCCGCGGAGAAGGTCCCGGTCGGGTAGCTCCCCGTACGGCACTCTGACGGGCATGTCCGCTTCTGTTGGCGGGCATGCCCGTTTGCTTTGTTTTTGGATCGAAGTGGGCGTACGGTAAGGGGGAACCCACAGAGTCGGGCATGGAACGGAATCAAACCCACATGTACGCACCGGAGCGCCAGCAAGAGATCCTGCGCCTCGCCCACGAGGCGGGCCGGGTCGACGTCCTGTCCCTCGCCGACCGGTTCCAGGTCACCGCCGAGACCGTACGCCGCGACCTCAAGGCCCTCGACCGCGCCGGCCTCGTCCGCCGCGTGCACGGCGGCGCCATGCCGGCCGGCCGCCTCGGCTTCGAGCCGGACCTCACCGAGCGCGAGGCCACCGCGGCCGACGAGAAGGACCGCATTGCGGCCGCCGCGCTGGCCGAGCTCCCCGAGGGCGGCAGCGTCATCCTCGACGCGGGCAGCACCGTCGCCCGCCTCGCGGCCGCGCTCCCGCTGGAGGCCGCCCTCACCGTCGTCACCCACGCCCTGCCCGTCGCCGCCCGGCTCGCCGACCACACCGGCATCGACCTCCACCTCGTCGGCGGCCGCGTCCGCCACCGCACCCGCGCCGCGGTCGACGCGTGGGCCCTGCGCGCGTACGCCGAGGTCCGCGCCGACGTGCTCTTCCTCGCGACCAACGGCTTCTCGGCGGACGGCGGCCTGACCACCCCCGACCTCGCCGAGGCGGCCGTCAAGCGGGCCGCGATGGACGCCGCCCGCCGGGTCGTCCTCCTCGCCGACTCCACCAAGGCCGGCCAGGAGCACTTCGCCCGCTTCGGCACCTTCGCGGGCGTGGACCTCCTCATCACGGACTCCGGCATCGACCCTGACGACAAGGCGGCGATCGAGGCCGCCGGTACGGAAGTTGTGCTCGTATGATCCTCACCGTCACCCCCAACCCCTCCCTCGACCGGACCTACGAGGTCCCCTCGCTGGACCGCGGCGCGGTGCTGCGCGCCACCGGCGACCGGGTCGACCCCGGGGGCAAGGGCGTCAACGTCTCCCGCGCGGTGGCCGCCGCGGGCGTGCGCACGACGGCGGTCCTGCCGCTCGGCGGCACCTCCGGCACGCTGATCGCCGAACTGCTGGGCGCACAGGGCGTGGACGTCACCGCGGTCTCGATCGCGGGGCAGACCCGCTCGAACATCTCCGTGGTCGAACCGGACGGCACCCTCACCAAGATCAACGCGGCGGGCCCCGAACTCTCGCCCGAGGAATCGGCGCTCCTCCTCGACACGGTGCGCACCTGCTCCGGCCGGGCGGCGTGGATCGCCTGCTGCGGCAGCCTCCCGCGGGGCCTTCGCCCCGAGTGGTACGCCGACCTCGTGTCCCGCGCCCACGAAGCCGGTGCCCGGATCGCCCTGGACACCTCGGGCCCCGCGCTGCTCGCGGCGCTCCCGGCCCGCCCGGACGTGATCAAGCCGAACCTCTCGGAACTCGCCGCGGCGGTGGGCCGCCCGCTGTCCACCCTGGCCGACGTGGTCAAGGCGGCGGAGGAGCTCCGCTCGCTCGGCGCGGGCGCGGTACTGGCCAGCCTCGGCGCGGACGGCCAGCTCCTGGCCTCGGCGGAGGGCACCTTCTACGGCACCGCGCCGGTCTCCCGCGTCCGCAGCAACGTCGGCGCGGGCGACGCCTCGCTGGCCGGCTTCCTGATCGCCGCGGGTCCCTCCCGGGACGGCGGCTCCGGGGGAGGCACCGGAGCCGAGGCCCTGGCCTGCGCCCTGGCCCACGGCGCGGCCGCGGTCCAGCTCCCCGGCAGCGCCATGCCGACCCCCTCGGACCTGCGCCCCGAAGCGGTCCACGTCACCCAGGACCTGCCCCTGGACCTCCCCCTGTCCGAAATGAGTGACGAGCAATGAGCGAGATGATCACCCCCGAACTGGTCGACCTCGACCTGTCCGCCGAGTCCAAGGAGGGGGCGGCGCGCGCCCTCGCCGAGCGGATGGTCTCCCTGGGCCGGGTCACGGACCTCGACGGCTTCCTGGCGGACGTGGCCGCGCGCGAGGCCCAGATGCCGACCGGGCTCGAAGGCGGGATAGGCATCCCGCACTGCCGCTCGGTCCATGTGAGCGCCCCGACCCTGGCCTTCGGCCGCTCGGCCGCGGGGGTGGACTTCGGCGCCCCGGACGGCCCGGCCGACCTGATCTTCCTCATCGCGGCCCCCGCCGGCGCCGACGACGCCCACCTCTCGATCCTGTCCTCGCTGGCGCGCCGCCTGATGCGGGCGGAGTTCACCGCCGCCCTGCGGGGCGTCGCCGACCCGGCCGGGGCCGCCGCCCTGGTCTCGGGTTCCGACGCGGCCGGTGCTGCGGCCCGCCCGAGCCCCGCGGAGCCGTTCCGCGTCGTGGCCGTCACGTCCTGTCCCACCGGGATCGCGCACACCTACATGGCGGCCGAGGCGCTCCAGCAGGCCGCGGCCGGGGCGGGGATCGACATCACCGTCGAGACCCAGGGCTCCGCGGGCTTCACCCGGCTGACCGCGCAGGACATCGCCGACGCCGACGCCGTCGTCTTCGCCCACGACGTCCCGGTACGGGACCGGGCCCGCTTCACCGGGAAGCCCACCGTCGACGTCGGCGTCAAGGCCGGCATCAACCGCCCCGCCGAACTCCTCGCCGAGGCCCGCGACAAGGCCGCCCGCGGCGAGGTGGAGGCGCACGCACCCACCCCCGTCGAGCGGGCCGGGGAACCGCAGGACGGCTACGGGGCCCGGCTGCGGACCTGGCTCATGTCGGGCGTCAGCTACATGGTCCCGTTCGTCGCCGCCGGCGGACTGCTCATCGCCCTCGCCTTCGCCATCGGCGGGTACGAGATCAACAACGCCCCCTCCGTGGCCGAACACTTCATCTGGACCGAGGCCGCCAGCTGGGCCGCCCTCCTCTTCCAGACCGGCGGCCTCGCCTTCGGCTTCCTCGTCCCCGTCCTCGCCGGATACATCGCGTACGGCATGGCGGACCGGCCGGGCCTCGTACCGGGGTTCGTCGGCGGCGCCGTGGCGCTCACCATCAACGCCGGCTTCCTCGGCGGCCTGATCGCCGGTCTCATCGCCGGCGCCACCGTCCTCGCGGTGCAGAAGCTGAACATCCCCGCGGCCCTGCGCGGGATCATGCCCGTGGTCGTGCTGCCGCTGATCGGCTCCGCCGTCACCGCGTTCCTGATGTTCCTGGTCGTCGGCAAGCCCGTCGCCTCGCTCCAGCAGGCCCTCACCGACTGGCTGTCCGGCCTCTCCGGGGCCAACGCGGTCATCCTCGGCGTCGTCCTCGGCCTGATGATGTGCTTCGACCTCGGAGGTCCGCTCAACAAGGTCGCGTACGCCTTCGCCATCGGCGGCCTCGCCACCCCCAACGAAGGCAGCCTGAAGGTCATGGCCGCCGTGATGGCCGCCGGCATGGTGCCGCCGCTCGCGATGGCGCTGGCCACCACCCTGCGCGGCCGGCTCTTCTCCCGCACCGAGCGCGAGAACGGCAAGGCGGCCTGGTTCCTCGGCGCCTCCTTCATCAGCGAGGGCGCCATCCCCTTCGCCGCGGCCGACCCGCTCCGGGTCATCCCGTCCGCGATGGCCGGCGGCGCGGTGACCGGCGCCCTCTCGATGGCCTTCGAGTGCACCCTGCGGGCCCCCCACGGCGGGATCTTCGTGATCCCGCTGATCGGAAACCCGCTCCTCTACCTGCTCGCCATCGCCGCCGGTACGGCCACCACCGCGGGCCTCGTCATCCTCCTCAAGGGCGCGCGGGGCCGGGGCGAAACCCCCGCCCCCGCGGCCGAGAAGGCGGAAGCCGCCGAACAGCAGCAGATCGGCGCCGCAGCCTAGTGCTGTGACCGGGACGGTTCAGCGGACCCGCGCGCGGAGTTCCATCGCTCCGCGCGCGGCCGCCTCGCTCTCGTACACCTCGCACATGTGCCGCCCGTCCGGCGTCGCCGTGTGCTCGACCTCCCACAGGCTGAACTCGCTGCCGTCCAGCATGACGAAGGCGTGCTCGTACAGGCTGAAACCCGCGTCCCGCCCGTCGAGGAGGCACTGGCGGCCGCCGAAGGCCTGGGTGATCTGGTGCGCGTACGCCGAGCGCAGCCGCTCCGCCACCGGCTCACCGGGCCGGTCCGGGTTCTCCGCACGCCGCAGCACCCGCCGCGCGTGGTCGGCGGACTGCTCCACCGCGTACTCCCGGTACCGCTGCGCCGGCGCGGCCGCGGCCGCCGCGAACAGCGCGCTCAGCACGGCCACATCGCTCGCGTCGTCATCGTCGGAATCGGTCAGCGTCGGGTCCAGCAGCGCCTCGGCGGGAGCCTCGCCGAACAGCCGGGCCACGGCCAGGCAGGTCTCGGCCTTGCCCGCGAAGACCTCGTGCCGGACGGCCCCGTCGCCCTCCAGCCGGTACGCCAGCTCCCACAGGGACACCGCCCCGCCGTCGGCCAGCAGGTAGGTGTGCCGGTGGGTCTCCCGCCACACCCCCGCCGCGTGGCTGCGGTGGGTGGTGTACAGCGAAGAGCTGTGGGCGAGCGCCGTACCGAGGCGCTCGACCAACCGGTCGGGCAGGTCGAAGGAGTTGAGGGCGCGGCCCAGGAGTCGCTCGAGGTGCGCCTCGGTTGTCTCGTACGGATCGCTCAAGGTGGGTCTCCAGGCCGTCGCAGCTTGTCACTTCGCGGAAGCTCAACGTAGCCCCTGGCTCTGACATCACGTCCGGGGTTCGGTAAAACGTCCGGGAAGCACCAGGGGTTCCCGCCACACCTTCAGGTCAACTTCCTTATGCATGGGCATGGTTAGGCCCGGTATGGAAGGAAAGGCGGGACTATGGGCGGCATGGCAACGAATACAGTGGGCGTTCCCCGCCAACAGGGACGGCCCCGCAACCGCATCGACGGCGAACCGCCCGCCACCTCCCGGGGGTTGGCCTGGCTGCTGGTCCTCACCGGGGCCGCCGGCCTGCTGGCCTCCTGGGTGATCACCCTCGACAAGTTCCTGCTGCTGGAGGACCCCGACTTCAAGCCCGCCTGCAGCCTCAACCCCGTCGTCTCCTGCGGCAGCGTCATGCAGAGCGACCAGGCGGCGGCCTTCGGCTTCCCCAACCCCATGCTGGGGCTGGTCGGGTACGGGGTCGTCGCGTGCGTCGGCGCGGGCCTGCTGGCCGGCGCCCGCCACCGCGGCTGGTTCTGGCTCGGCCTGAACGCCGGAACCGCCTTCGGCGTCGGGTTCTGCTCCTGGCTCATGGTCCAGTCGCTCTACGAGATCAACGCGCTCTGCCTGTGGTGCTGTCTGGCCTGGGTGGCGACCCTGCTGATGTTCTGGGCGGTCACCGCGCGCAACGTCACCGCGGGCACGCTCCCCGCGCCCGCCCCGGTCCGGGGCTTCTTCGCCGAGTTCGGCTGGGCCCCGCCGGCCCTGCACACCGGCGTCATCGGGATGCTGATCCTGACCCGGTGGTGGGAGTTCTGGACGGGCTGACGGCGGCGGCCCGACCCCGTACCCGTACCGCACGGGCGAGGGCCCCGGCAGCTGGAGGCTGCCGGGGCCCTCGTCGTTTCCTGCTCCACGCCGGGCGCCGTGCGCCCGGACCGCGGGGGAGCCTGGATCAGCTGCCGATGGCGCCGTTGCCCGACAGGACCGGGATGTTGTCCAGGATGTGCGAGAGCGGCTCGTCGCCCTTGGCCTGGGTGGAGTTCTCGGTGCACTGCTGGTTCTGCGGGTTCGACAGGACGTTGATGTCCTGGACGCCGACGTTGACCAGGGCAATGAGGGACTGGGCGTTGACCTTGACCGGCAGGCCGATGCAGGGCTTGTTCAGCGTGCCCTGGACCAGGCCGAGCTGCGGGCTCATGTCGCCGGTGGTCTTCTGGTTGCCGTAGATCTGCTGGGCACCGTTCCCGTTGACGGTGTTGATCCCGTTGTCGTTGCCGATGGCCATGGCCGGGGCGGCAACAGCGGCGCCCGCGCCGACGGCGGCGGCGGTGACCGCGGCAGCAGTCATGATCTTCTTGAGCATCTTGATCCTTTTGTCTGTCGCACGAGTGCCCGCTAGTGGAGCGCCCTGATCAACTGCCCGGACGGAGGTTGGTTCCGCTGCTTCACTCAAACGGCCTGCGGAGGGCGAGGATTTCCCCGGGCCGGGTGAGCCGCCTCCGGACGCGTGCGCGAAGCCCGTACGCAGCCAGCAGGGGTGTTCGGGGCTCCGCGGTCCGGTTGCGGACCGTAGGAGGTGTTCGCACGGTGGGTAAGGAGGCGGATCGCTCGGGTCCGTCTCTGCGCGACCACCAGAACGGATCCCCCATGCACCGCACGAAGCGCTCCCGCGTCCGCATCCTCGTCCCGTCGGCCCTCGCGGTCGTCATACTCACCGGCGCGGCTGCCCCCGCGGGCGCCGCCGACGGTGCCGGGTCCGCCGCGCTGCGGAACCGGGTGGCGGCGGCCCAGGAGGAGATCAACGAACGCGCGGCGGCGGCCGGACCCCTGGACGACCTCCTCGCGAGCGTTTCGAAGATCCTCGCCGACCTCACCAAGTCCCTGGGGGCCCTGCTGCCGGGGGTGACGCTCCCGGAGATCAAACTGCCCGCGCTGCCCGCCCTGCCGGCGATCCCGGAGATCCCCAAGATCCCGCTCCCGGAGATCACGATCCCCGAGATCCCCGGCATCCCGCAGCTCCCCGTCTCCAACCCGGCGGTGCCGTCGGTACCCGTGGCGCCACCGGTGGAGCTGGTGCCCGCGATCCCCGACATTCCCGGCATCCCCGAGATTCCGATCCTCGGATCGCCGTGACGGGAACCGTGCGTGGTTACGACTATTAAGCTGAACAGGTCTGATCGCGCACCGACCCGTGTCGTCTGGGATGGTGGACCGTTTCGCTCGTTGTGAGCCCCGGATCGGGGCAGAACATCGAACAGAAGGTGCACTTCCCATGAACTCTGCCAAGAAGGCCGCCCTGGTTCTGGCCTCCGCCGGTCTCGCTGCGGCCGGTGCCGCCGGATCCGCCGCTGCCGACTCCTCGGCCGAGGGTGCGGCCGTCGGCTCCCCGGGCGTCCTGTCGGGCAACCTGCTCCAGGTCCCGGTTCACGTCCCGGTCAACGTCTGCGGCAACTCCGTGAACGTGATCGGCCTGCTGAACCCCGCGTTCGGCAACACCTGCATCAACGACTGACGCAAGTCGTCGCGCACGCGACTGTGGGCGTCACCGGCCTCGCCGGTGGCGCCCACAGTCGTATCTGCGCACTCGGGGGAAGGGCCCGTCAGTTGGCGCCGCCGTTGAGCTTCACGCCGCCGAGCATCGGGTTGCCCTGGGTGGCCCCGTTCGCGAGCTTCATCACCTCGCCCGGCGCATCGTTGCGGACCTTGTTCACGCTCTGCACGGTGCCCACGACCTTGTTGACGGCCTCACCCTGCTCGGCCAGGCCGTTGCCGAGCGTCTGCGGGAGCGCCTGCGAGACCGGGTTGACGGCGTTGAGGGTCTCCGTCACCCCGCTCGTCAGGCTCATGGCCGGCGAGGTGGTCGGCGCCTCGGCGGCGAAGGCGGGGGCGGTGGCGCCGAGGGCGGCGACGGAGCCGACGACGACAGCGGCGACCTTCGTGAGCTTCATTATGGAAATCCACTTCTTTCGTAGGCAGAGGCGTCAGCGGCGACCGTCGCGCCGCTTTCGCCCTGGCTAACGATTCCCCGCCGATCCGGAAACGCGGAACCGAACACGGCAACGGCCGGAGAATCCGACAAGGGACTCTCCGGCCGATATTTCTTCTTATTACCGGTATTGCCGTCAGGCGATACGGGACCTGCGGTAGAGAATGGCGCCGCCCAGGATCAGGGCCGTGGCGAGGGCCGCGGCGGCGCCGGTCTGCCCCGCGCCCGTCTCGGCCAGTACGGGCGCCGAGACCTGCGCCGGTACGGGGGCCGGAGCGGGCGCCGCGTCCGGCGCGGGGAGGGGCGCGGGCGCCGGGGGCATGGGTACGGGCAGGTCACCGGCGGGGGCCGCCGGCGGCTGGTCCGCGGGACGTACGGCCTGCGGTGCGGGCGCGGGGACGGGCGCCGGGTGCTCTACGACCTGGCTCCCGCGCGGCGGCATGGGAGCGGGTGCCTCCTCCACTACGGGAGCGGGCCCGGGCGCCGGCGCGGGAAGCGTGTGGGGCGCCTCCTCGGCCGGTGGGACGGGAGCCGGGGCCGGGAGCGTGTGGGGCGCTTCCTCGGCCGGGGGGACGGGAGCCGGGGCGGGGAGCGTGTGGGGCGCTTCCTCGGCCGGGGGGACGGGAGCCGGGGCGGGTGCCGGCGGCTGGGGCGCCTCCGGGACCGGGGCGGGCGCCGGAGCCGGCTGGTCGACGGGCTTCGGCGCCGGGTGCTCCACCACGGGCTCGGGCTTCGGCTTGGGGGGCGCAGGGGGAGCGTGGTGCGCCGGAGGGGCCGGCGGGTGCTCGGCGTGGGGCTGCGGGTGGGGCTGGGGAGGGTGGTCGTCGCACTCCTCCTCGCCCGCGCCGCCGGATTCGCCCGAGCCGCCGTAGCCGCCCTCGTCGTGCGCCTGCTCGGCGTGCTTGGGCGCTGCGTGCTTCGGTGCCCGCCGGGGCCCCTCGTCGCGCGGCTCCTCGGCCCGCTGCCGCGGCATCGCGTGCCGCGCCTCGCGCTCGTCGAGGTACCGCTCCAGGGCCTCGGCGTTCTCGGGGCTGAGGTAGCGCCCGTAGCCGTGGTCGTCGTGCGCGGCGGAGCCGGTCGTGGTGGCGCAGGTGTTGCCCATCGCGGGGTTCAGGCCCGCCCCGGCGTCCACGGTGTTGCCGCAGGCGTTCGGTGTGAAGGTGATCGGTACCGAGACGCTGTTGCCGGCCAGCACACCCGGTGAATGCGAGGCTTCGGCCATGGCCCCGGGATGCGCGTAGGCCGCGCCCGCCGCGATCGACAGCAGGCTGGAGGCGGCCGCCGCGGTGAGCACGCCCTTGCCCAGTACCTGTCGGCTCAGTACCTGTCGCATGGGTCCTTCCCTGTCTACCGGCGCTGCTGGCCGGTGCTGAATCGAAGGTGGCCTCGGAGTGCACCGCCGTGCACTCCGAGGCCACCCCGAGGAGGTCTGCCCTTGCGGGCACAGGTGCTTCGTCAGGCGTTGACGCAGGTGTTGCCGAACGCGGGGTTCAGCAGCGCGATGACGTTGACGGTGTTGCCGCAGACGTTGACCGGGACGTGAACCGGGACCTGGAGCACGTTGCCGGAGAGGACGCCCGGGGAGCCCACGGCCTTGCCGTCGGCCACCGCGTCGGCCATGGCGGGGGAGGCGGCACCGGCGGCCATCAGAGCGCCGGCGGCCAGCACCACTGCCTTCTTGTACGTCATTTGTTTTCGATCCTTCCCGCAGAGGCGTATCCGCTGCAGAATTAACAACGAGTGGGTCCGGAAAAAGAAACCACAGGTTTTCCGGGGTGTGTCGGCAATTCACTCCGATGCTCCCGCGCCCGGAATTCGAGGTCGATTGGCGCGAGAATTCGGAGGGGGCCCACAAGCGGCGAGGCCGCCGCGACCCGAAGGTGCGGCGGCCTCGCTGGCGCGGGGCGCTGGGGGTGCGATCAGCTGCCGGCCGAGGCGTTGCCCGACAGGATCGGGATGTTGCTGAGGATGTGCGAGAGGGCTTCGTCGCCCTTGGCCTGGGTGGAGTTCTCGGTGCACTGCTGGTTCTGCGGGCTGGACAGGACCGGGATGTCCTGGACGCCGACGTTGACCAGGGCGAGGACGGACTGCACGTTGGCCTTCGCGGGCAGGGCGATGCAGGGCTTGTTGAAGGAGCCCTGGATCAGCGCCATCTGCGGGCTCATGTGGCCGTAGGTCGACTGGTTGCCGTAGATCTGCGAGGCACCGTTGCCGTTGACGGTGTTGATGCCGTTGTCGTTCCCGATCGCCATCGCCTGCGGGGCCATGGCGGCACCCAGGCCCACGAAGGAGGCGGCAACCGCTGCGCCGGCTGCAAACTTCTTGATCATTGTCGTCCCTTTTTTGGCAGGATTGCCCGGTACTGGAGCACCCGGATCAACGGCCGGCCCCCGGTCCGGGTTGCGTTACTTCACTCGGATGCCGCCGTTTCGGGCAGCGCTGTTGACGTTCAGGCGTTCACGCAGGTGTTGCCGAACGTGGGGTTCAGCAGCGCGATGACGTTGACGGTGTTGCCGCAGACGTTGACCGGGACGTCGACCGGGACCTGCCCGAGGTTGCCGCTCAGCACGCCCGGGGAGCCGCCCGCGAAGCCGTTCGCGGTGGCGCCGTCCCCACCGTGCGCGGAGGCGAGGCCCGCGCCGCCCATCAGCATCGCCGCGCTCGCGACCGCCATGGTCGTGCCGCGCACCAGCCTCTTCTGCATCTCCGTTTTCCCTTTCGGTTCGAACAATGGTGCACCTCCATAACGACGTGACAGGCGCGAGGGTGCGTGCTATCGCCCAAAAGGCCGTACGAGCGAGTCCGGCGTGATTTCCAGCCTGATTTCTGCCAAAGTTCACTCCTGTTTTGTCCCCTTGATCGAAAATGGAGACAGGGTCATGGGTTCACCCCGCAGAATCCTCGGCGCGCTCGGTCTGCTGTCCTGCCTCGCACTTTCGGCGAACGTGCCCGCGGCCGGTGCCGCGGCCCCGCCGGGGACGCGGGAATTGCCCCGGGTGCCGTTCACCCAGCGTTATCAGGCCGTGCAGCACGGCGGGCTGGTCCGGGCCTCGAACTCGTCCATCGGCTGTCGCAAGGAGGAGTCCGAGCAGGCCGAGCCGTGCGCCGAGGTGAAGCGGGGCGCCGCCGGGGTGAACAGCGACTTCGAGATGTTCTACGACGAGGTCGACAAGGACCCGGACACGTACAACTCGACCCGCGCCGAGCTCAAGGTCCCGCAGGGCGCGAAGGTCTCGTACGCCCGGCTGTACTGGGGCGGGAACCTGCGGGTCGGCGAGCAGAAGCCGCCGGAGGACAACGGCCGGGTGCTGGTCGCCGAGCCGGGCGGCGCGTACAAGGCGGTGGTGGCCGACACGGTGATCGGGCACCGCAGCGACGCGGGCAGCGACGCCTATCAGGCCTCCGCCGACGTGACCCCGCTGGTCCGCAAGGGCGGCGCGGGGATGTGGACGGTGGCCCAGCTCAACATCGCCATGGGGCACTCCGAGGTGGGCGCCTGGGGCGGCTGGACGCTGGTGGTCGCCTACGAGCACCAGCAGGAGCCGGTGCGCCGGATCTCGCTGTGGGACGGCTTCGAGGGGCTGGCCGCGGGGCCCGGCGAGGCCTCGGGGCAGACGGTGGAGCTCGCCGGCCTGGACGCGGCGCCCGGGTCCGCGGGGCGGGCCGGGGTGGTGGCGTACGACGGGGACCGCGGGACGCTCGGGGACTCACTCACGGTGACGGCCGACAGCGGCCGACGGGTCAGCCTCAGTGATGGAGAAAATCCTTTTAATGATGTTATGAATTCCACGATCACGGAATTCGGGCATCACTCGTTCGTGCGACAGCCCGAACATATGAATAATCTCGGATATGACGCGGACGTGTTCGACCTGAGTCCCGCTCTGTCCGGTGGCGCCCGGAACCTGACCTTCAGGTTCGCGGGCGAAAGCCAGGGTCATTTCCTCGGTGTGCTCTTCGTTCAGACAGACGCGCGCCGCTGAACGTAGGAGATCACTCCACGTGTCACCACAGCCTTCGAACGCACAACCCCCGATCCCCCCGCAGGTGACCGTCCTCCATCTCGTCCAGCCCGTCGAGGGCGGTGTGGCCCGGGTCGTCGTCGACCTCGTCCGCGCCCAGTCCGCGGCCGGGCTGCGGACCGTCGTCGGCTGCCCGCGCGGCGGACAGCTCGCCGAGGCCGCCCGCGACGCCGGGGCCGAGGTGCTCAACTGGCGTGCCGGCCGGGCTCCCGGGCCCGGCCTGCCCGCCGAAGTGCTCGGCGCCCGCCGGGTGATCGGCCGCGTCCGGCCGGACATCCTGCACGCCCACAGCGCCAAGGCCGGGCTGGCCGGCCGGCTCGCCGTGCGCGGCGCCGTGCCGACCGTCTTCCAGCCGCACGCCTGGTCCTTCGACGCCGTCGGCGGGGCCACCGCCGCGCTCGCCCTGCGCTGGGAGCGGTTCGGTGCCCGCTGGGCCGACCGGGTGCTCTGCGTCAGCGAGGCCGAACGCCGAACGGGCGAGTCCGAAGGGATCACCGCCCGCTGGTCGGTGATCCGCAACGGCGTCGACCTCGACCACTTCCGCCCCGGCGGCCCGGACCCCGACCTGGACCGGGCCCGGGCGCGCGCCGGACTGCCGCTGCCCACCGCCTTCCGGGACGGCGGCGGGCCGCTCGTCGTCTGCGTGGGCCGGATCTGCCAGCAGAAGGGCCAGGACATCCTGCTGCGGGCCTGGCCGGAGGTGCTCGGGAACCTGCCCGGAGCCCGGCTCGCGCTCGTCGGCGACGGCCCCGACACCGAACGGCTGCGCCGCGGCGCGTCCTCCGCGGTGCACTTCGCGGGGGCCGCCTCCGACATCCGACCGTGGCTTCGGGCCGCCGATCTCGTTGTACTGCCGTCGCGGTGGGAAGGCATGGCGCTCGCCCCGCTCGAAGCCATGGCCTGTGGCCGCCCGGTCCTGGTCTCCGACGTCAGCGGTGCCCGGGAGAGCCTGCCGCCCGGTCAGGGACGGCTCTGCCTGGTGCCGCCGGAGGACCCGGCGGCGCTGGCCAAGGCCCTGGGACGGCTGCTTGCCGAGCCGCGGCTGCTCGCCGAACTCGGCGAGCAGGCCCAGCAGCACGCCCGGACCGACTTCGACGTGCGGCGGACCACGGACGCGGTCACCGGTCTGTACCACGAACTGCTGGGCAGGCCCCGGCCCTTGAACCAGGAGCGCATCAGCCGATGACGATGGACAGCGCACCCGCCCGGCACACCGGGCAGGGCGGCACGGGGCCTTCCGGAGGCAGTACCGGCACCGGCACCACCGCCGTCCGCCGTTCCGTGACCGCCATCCACCCGCCGCGCGGGCCCAAGGCGGAGCAGGCCCGGCCGGCCGTACGGCCGCAGCGGGCCCGCCGCCGCGACGGGGTGTTCCCGCTGCTGACCGCCGACGCGCTGGCCGTCGTGGCGACGGCGGCCGCCCTGCCCGGACTGCGACTGCCCGTGGAGGCGGCCGTACCCGTGGCCCTGGTCCTCGCCGGGCTGCACGCGCAGGCCGGGCTGTACAGGCCGCGGCTCGCGCCCTCCGCGCTCCGCGAACTGCCCGCGCTGGCCGGGCGGGCCGCCGTCCTGTGGTGCGCGGCCGCCGCGGTCGTGGCCGCCGCCACACCCGGGCAGGCGCTGGGCTGGGGCGCACTGCTCGCCGCGGTGTGCATGCAGGCCGTACTGGCGTGCGCCGGACGCGGGTTCGTCAACCAGCTCCGCCGCCGGGTCCGCGTCCGCAGGCCCGCCTCCACCCTGGTCGTGGGGCCCGTCACCGGGGCGAGCGCGGTCGCCGCCGCCCTGCACGGGCGCCCCGAGTACGGGCTGCGCCCCGTCGGGCTCGCCGACACCGCGGCGGCTGCCGACGGCGACACCGGCGCCATGCCCGTGCTCGCCACCCACGAGGACATCCGCCGCGCGGTCATCCAGAACTCGGTCCGGCACGCGGTGTTCACCCGCCCGCCGGAGGCCGACGAGCGCACCGCCTCCCTGGTCCGGCTCTTCCACGACCACGGCTGCCGGCTCTGGCTCGCCGACCCGGCCGGCACCGCCAAGGTCACCGGCATGCGGGTGGCGCAGCCCGCCGACCAGCTGTGGGGGTACGCCGTACAGCCGCTGCTGCCCCGTCCGGCGCGGCCGCTGGAGCGGTACGCGAAGCGGGGCATCGACTCCCTCCTGGCCTCGCTCGCACTGGTCGCGGCCGCGCCCGTGATGGCGCTCTGCGCCCTGGCCGTACGGCTCTCCGACGGGCCCGGGGTGATCTTCCGGCAGGAGCGGGTCGGCCTGTACGGGCGGTCCTTCACCCTGCTGAAGTTCCGCACCCTGAGCGCCGACGCGCACGAGTCCGCCACCCGCTGGACGGTGGCCGGCGACCGCCGGATGAGCCCCATCGGCTCCTTCCTGCGCAAGTCCTCGCTGGACGAGCTGCCGCAGCTGTGGAACGTGGTCCGGGGTGACATGAGCCTGGTCGGTCCGCGCCCCGAACGGCCCTTCTTCGTCGCCAAGTTCAGCAGCGTCCACCCCGGCTACGAGGCCCGCCACCGGATGCCCGTCGGCATCACCGGCCTCGCGCAGATCAACGGCCTGCGCGGGGACACCTCCATCGAGGACCGGGCCCGCTTCGACAACCACTACATCGACACCTGGTCGCTGTGGCAGGACCTGTGGATCCTGGCCCGCACCGCGGCCTCGTTCTTCCGATTCCGGCTGGGGGGCAGCTGAACATGAGCCTTGCCGTATCGACGACCCGGCTGCGG
This sequence comes from Streptomyces sp. NPDC051183, assembly GCF_040682455.1. Lineage (NCBI taxonomy): Bacteria > Bacillati > Actinomycetota > Actinomycetes > Kitasatosporales > Streptomycetaceae > Streptomyces > Streptomyces sp. NPDC051183. The sequence goes on along the minus strand of NZ_JBFBBA010000002.1, from coordinate 225,486 downwards.
CCCGAGCTGCCGGTGCTGCTGCGCCGGCACTGGCCGCTACTGCCGCTCGCCGCGACCGTACTGTTCCTCCTCGCCCCGCTCCCCGCGGGGGACGCGACCGCCTCCGGCAAGGTCGGCCCGGCCGACGCCGCCTCGCTGCTGCTCGTGTTCGTCTGCGCCGTGCAGGCCCTGCGCGGCCGGGTGCGGTCCCTGACCCCGCTCGCGGCGTTCCTCCTCGGGCTGCCGGCCGTCGGGCTCGCCGTCGCGACCGTGACCGCCGGGGACCCGTTCGCCGCCCTGCCCGGGTTCGTGCGCTACCTCCAGGTGTTCGTGCTGGTCCCGGCGGCGATCGTGCTGCTGGTGCGGGACGCGTGGGAGTTCCGGCTGGCCGCGGGGTGCTTCGTGGTCCTGGCGCTGGTGCAGGGCGCGGTCGGAGTCGTGCAGTACGCGACCCACACCGGGGCCTCGTACCAGGGCGAGGACATCCGGGCCGTCGGGACCTTCGGCCCGGGCGACGTGATGGGCATGGCCACGGTGGTCGCGTACGGGCTGGTCGTCGCGACCGCGGCGGCGCTGGCCCCCGGGCTGCCGCGGCGGGTCCGGCGGCCGGCGGGCGGCGCGGCCCTGGTGCTGGTACTGCCGCTGGTGCTGTCGTTCAGCCGCGGCGCCTGGATCGCCACCCTCGGCGCCGCGGTGCTGGTGATGGGGCTGGCCGGGATCCGGCGGGCCCTCAAGGTGCTCCTGGCGCTCGGCGCGGCGGGCGTGGTGCTGGTCGGCGGGCTCGGGGTCGGCTCCGAGATGGTGGCGGAGCGGCTGACCTCCATCACCCAGGTCTCCAGCGCGCCCGACCAGTCGGTGACCGACCGCTACACGATGTGGGCGGCCGCCGGTTCGATGTGGCGCGAGCGGCCGGCCGCCGGGGTGGGCCTCAAAGGCTTCCCCGCCCACCGCGACGGCCACTCCTCGCTGGGGCTCTCCTCCGGCAGCGACACCGCGGGCGCGGGCCAGGCGTACCTGCGCCAGCCGCTGCTCTCCCCGCACAACATGTACCTGCTGGTGCTCAGCGAGCAGGGCCTGATCGGGCTCACCGCGCTGGCGGGCGGCTGGGCGGCGGTACTGGTCGCGGGGCTGCGGCGGTTCGCCTCCGGCGGGGCCGACCGGGGGATCCGGGACTGCGGCCTGGTCGCGGTCGGGCTGCTCGTCTGGCAGCTGACCGACTTCCTGTACGCGGACATCGGCGGCCCCTCCACCGTCCTGACCGGGGTGATCATCGGCCTGGCCGCCTGGTGGGCCCTGCCCTCCCGGGGGGACGCGGACGCACTGCGCCGCCCGGCCCTTGAGGGTGCGGCCGGCCGGTGACGGACACCACGCCTTGGCGGCCCGCCTCCGGCCCTCCGGCCGGGGCGGGCCCCGCCCACGTCCCGGGCACACCCCCCCGCCCGGGCGGCGAGCCCGGGGCGCGGGCCGTCCGGGTGGTGTCCCGGCGGGGCGCCGCGACGGCGGCCGGCCCGCGGCGGCCCGTCGTCGGTGCGCGGGCCGGCGGCGGCTCCGGACCCGGTTCGCCCGGCGGGAGCGGACCGGCGCCGCTCGGACGGTTCCTGGCCAAGGCCGCCGCGGTGACCGCCGGTCTGACCGCCGCCGGCGCGGTGTTCGGCCTCGTACGGGACCAGACCATCGCGCACCTCTTCGGCGCCGGGCACGACAGCGACGCGTTCCTGATCTCCTGGACCGTGCCCGAGATGGCCTCGACGCTGCTGATCGAGGACGCCATGGCACTGCTGATGGTGCCCGCGTTCAGCCACGCCCTGGCCCGCCGGGCCGCCAGCCGGGCCGGGCTCACCCGCCGCGAGGCCCGCGCGGCCGATCCCGTACGGCTGCTCGTGGGGGCGACGCTGCCGCGCCTGGCGGTGCTCCTGGCCGCCGTCGCGTCGGTGCTGATCGTCGCCGCGCCGCTCGTCGTCGCCGTGCTGGCGCCCGGGCTGCCGGACCCCGAACTGGCGGTCGAGTGCACCCGGATGACGGCCCTGACGGTGCTGTCGTTCGGGATCGCCGGGTACTTCAGCGCCGCGCTGCGGGCGCACCGCTCCTTCGTGCCGCCCGCGGCCATCTACGTGTCGTACAACGTGGGGATCATCGGCACGATGGTGGCCCTGCACGCCGTGTGGGGGGTGCGGGCCGCGGCCGCCGGGGTCGCCGTCGGCGGTCTGCTGATGGTCCTGGTCCAACTGCCCGCGTTCATCCGCAACGTGGGCTTCGGGCCGCCCCGGGCCAAGGGCGCCCCGCGCAGCCTGCGCGACCGCGACCGGCCCACGCTGATCGCCTTCGGGGTCATCGCCCCGGTGATCTTCTTCGCCGTCTTCCGGCAGTCCCAGGTGCTGGTGGAGCGGTTCCTCGCCGCCTCGCTGCCGCCGGGCGCCATCTCGCACCTGAACTACGCCCAGAAGGTGGCGCAGATGCCGATGGTGCTCTCCCTGATGATCTGTACCGTCACCTTCCCCGTCGTCGCCCAGGCCATGGCCGGCGGAGAGCGGGAGAAGGCCCGGCGGCGCGTCGAGCAGGACCTCGCGCTCGCCTCCCTCGCCGTCCTGACCGGCACCGCCCTCGTCATCGGCTACGCGCCCCAGATCATCCAAGTCCTCTTCGAGCGCGGCGCCTTCACCCACCAGGACACCGTCGCCACCGCCTCCGTCATGCGGGTCTACGGGCTCGGGCTCCTCGGCCACTGCCTCGTCGGGGCCCTGTCCCGGCCCTTCTTCTCGACCGCCCGGCCCACCTGGTTCCCGGCGCTCGCGATGGGTGCCGGACTCCTCGTCAACATCGTGGCCGGAGCCTTCGCCGTCGGCTGGTGGGGCACCTACGGCATCGCCGCCGCCAACGCCGCCGGCATCTCCACCACCGCCGCGCTGCTGCTCACCGGCCTCGGCTCGCGGATCATCGCCATCCAGGTCCGCCGGGTGGCCGTCAGCATCGGCCGGCTCTCGGTCGCGGCCTTCGCCGCCTGCGCCACCGGCTGGATCGCCGGGCCGATGATCCCCGACCCGCTGGTCAGCGCGGCGCTCGGCTGCCTGCTCGTCCCGGCCATGTTCGGGGCCACCGGAATGGCCATACGGGCCCTGGAGGTCACCGCCATGCCCGCCCAGATCGCCAAGCTCTCCGCTTCGCTCACCTCCCAGCTCACCCAGAGGTTCCGCAATGTCCGCTGACACCGATACGGCGCAGCCCGCCGCCGTGGTTCCCGCCCGCCGGGCCGCATCGCCGTGGGTCCTGATGTACCACTCGGTCGCCGAGTTCACCGATAACGCCGAGGACCCGTACGGCATCACCGTCACCCCGCAGGTGCTGGAGGCGCAGCTGCTGTGGCTGCGCTCCCGGGGCCTGCGCGGGGTGTCCGTGGGCGAGCTGCTCCGGGCCCGCGCGGCCGGGCGCGGTGCCGGGCTCGTCGGCCTGACCTTCGACGACGGCTACACCGACTTCCTGGCCAACGCGCTGCCCCTGCTGCGCCGCCACGACTGCACGGCGACGCTGTTCGTGCTGCCCGGCCGGCTCGGCGTGGACAACGTGTGGGACCCGCTGGGCCCCCGCAAGTCCCTGCTCACCGCCGAGGGCATCCGCGAAGTCGCCGCCTCCGGGCAGGAGATCGGCTCGCACGGGCTGCTCCACCAGGACCTCACCAGCACCCCCGACGACGTGCTCCAGCAGGAGCTCCGGGGCAGCCGGGACCTGCTGCGCGAGCTGACCGGGAAACTGCCCGAGGGGTTCTGCTACCCGTACGGGCACCTCGACGCCCGGGTCGTCGCCCAGACCCGGGCCGCCGGGTACGCGTACGCCTGCGCCATCGACCCCGGGCGGCTCGCCGGCCCGCACGCCCTGCCGCGCACGCACATCAGCCAGGCGGACGGCGGGTCCCGGCTGCGCGTCAAGCAGCTCCGCCACCGGGTGCGGGAGCTGCGACGGGCGGTGGCGCGGTGACGCCGGTGACACCGCTGAAGGCGCTGCACATCATCACGGGCCTGGGCGTCGGCGGCGCGGAGCAGCAGCTGCGCCTGCTGCTGCGGCACATGCCGATGCAGTGCGACGTGCTGACGCTGACCAACCCCGGGCCGGTCGCCGAGGGGCTGCGGGCCGACGGGGTGCGGGTCGTCCACCTCGGGATGCGCGGGAACCGGGACCTCGGGGCGCTGCCGAGGCTGGTGAGGTTCATCCGGCGCGGCCGTTACGACCTCGTGCACACGCACCTGTACCGGGCCTGCGTGTACGGGCGCCTCGCCGCCCGCCTCGCGGGCGTCGGGGCGACGGTCGCCACCGAGCACTCCCTCGGCGAGGGCGAGATCGAGGGCCGCCCGCTGTCGGGCGGGGTACGGGCGCTGTACCTGGCCAGCGAGCGCCTCGGCGCCGCGACGGTCGCGGTGTCGGAGACGGTCGCGGCGCGGCTGGAGGGCTGGGGGGTGCCGGCCGCGAGGGTGCACGTCGTACCGAACGGGATCGAGGCCGTCCGGTTCCGCTTCGACGAGGGCGTCCGCCGGGCCACCCGGGCCCGGACCGGGCTGCCGGAGCGGGCGTTCGTGGTCGGCGGCGTCGGCCGGCTGGTGCCGGGCAAGCGGTTCGACGTACTCGTACGGGCGGTGGCAGCGCTCCCCGGGGCGCACCTGCTGCTGGCCGGGGACGGGCCGGAGCGGGCCGCGCTGCGCACCCTGGCCGCCGAGCTGGGCGCGCAGAGCCGCATCCACCTGCTGGGGGAGCGGGACCCGCTCGGCGACAGCGCGGACGGGCGCACACCGGGCATCCCCGCGCTGCTCGCGGCGATGGACGTGTTCGTCTCCCCGTCGCGGGAGGAGGCCTTCGGCCTGGCCGTGGTCGAGGCGCTGGCGGCCGGGCTGCCCGTGCTGCACGTGACCTGCCCGGCCATCGACGACCTCCCCGCCAGCCAGGCCCCCGGCGCGCGGCGCATCGGCACCGGCACCGAGGAGCTGGTCGCCGCCCTGCGCGGGCACATGGAGGCGGGCGCGCGCCGGCTCCCGCCGCCCCCGGTCGTCCGGCGCTACGACATCGCGCGCAGCGCCGAGCAGCTGCTGTCCGTCTACGCCGTCGCGCTGGCCGCCCCGGACCCCGCGCCCCCAACTCCCCCCGCCGCCGCCGGCAGGGGCCCCCGGGCCGGGCTCGACACGCCCCGCACGGGATCCCAGGAACCCCCTTCACTCAGGAAGTGAGCACGCTCATGGCCGATACCGCAGACCAGAAGAAGACCGCCCACCGCCGCCGGACGCGGCTGCTGCCGCCGCCCGCCTGGTGGCCGCTGCCCGCCTGCGCGCTGCTCGGCCTGGCCGCGGGCGGGGCGTACGGGGTGCTCAAGGCGCCCGAGTACGCGGCCACCAGCTATGTGGTCGCCGTCCCGGACGACACCACCGAGCCAGCCACCGCCCTCGGCTTCGCCCAGGCGTACGCCCGCATCGCGACCAGCAGCTCCACCCTCGCGTACGCCCAGCCGCGCGCGGGCATCGGGGCCCGTCAGCTGCGCACGCAGGTGCGGGCCGAGACCTCCCCCGAGTCCCCGATGATCGCCATCACGGGCACCTCCAAGAGCCCGGCCGAGGCCGCCGACATCGCCAACGCCGTCGCGGACGCCCTGTCGCTCAGCAGCAACCAGGCCGCCAAGAACACCGGTGTCCAGCTGCTCCTGTTCAACCAGGCCGTGGCGCCCAGCGACCCCGCGTCGCCGTCCGCGCCCGTCAGCGGGGCCGTCGGGCTGTGCGCCGGCGGGCTCCTCGGCGGCCTGTGGCTCCTCGCCCGGCCGGCCCGGCGCCGTGAGGAGCCGGCGGCGGAGGCCGGGCAGCCCGCCGTGGAGGAGTACGCGTCGCTGCCCGCGCAGAGCGAGCACACCGAATCCAAGGAGAAGGAGCCCGTTCGATGACTGCGGGCTCCGCAGGGGCCCTGTCGGTGACGCTGTGCCGCGACCCCCGGCAGTTCGCCGCGCTGGAGGAGCCGTGGAACCGGCTCGTCCGCGGCTGCCCCACCGCCACCCCCTTCCAGAGCCACGCCTGGCTGCACTCCTGGTGGCTCTCGTACGGGAAGGACGGCCGGCTCCGGATCGTCCTCGTGCGGCGCGGTGACGAGCTGGTCGGCGCGGCCGCGCTGATGCTCGTACACCGGCCGCTGCCGCTGCTCGTGCCGCTCGGCGGCGGGATCACCGACTACTTCGACGTGCTCGTGGCCGGGGAGCACGCCGACCAGGTCGTCCCGGCGCTGGCCCGCGGGCTGCACCGGGCCGCCCGGGGCGCCGTGGTGGACCTGCGCGAGGTACGGCCCGGGGCCGCCGCCGAGGCGGTGTACGAGGCGTGGCCCGGGGCGCGCAGCAAGCTGACCGACTCCACCTGCATGGAGCTGCCCGCGATGCCGTTCGACGAGCTCGTCAAGCGGATGCCGGCCTCCGGCGCGCAGCGGGTGCGGGCCAAGCTCCGCAAGACCGACGCGGCCGGGATCGAGGAGCACGAGGTCACCGAGCAGGAAGTGCCGCGTGCCGTACGGACGCTGCTGCGGCTGCACGAGAAGCAGTGGCGCGGCCGCGGGGTGACCCCCGAGCACCTCAAGCCGCGCTTCGCCGAGCACCTGACCCGGGCCACGCGGCGGATGGTGCGGGCCGGGGAGGGGAGGCTGGCCGAGTTCCGGCTCGACGGGAAGGTGGTGGCCGCGAACCTCACGCTGCTGTCGGGCGCGCTCAGCGGGGGCTACCTGTACGGGGCCGACCCGGACCTGCGCGACCGGAAGGTGGACGTGGCGACGCTGCTGCTGCGCTACGAGACGGGGCGCGCGCTCGCGGAGGGCCGCCCGGTGGTGAGCTTCCTGCGCGGCAACGAGCCGTACAAGAACCACTGGCGGCCCGAGACCGTCGTCAACCAGCGCTTCCTGCTGGCCACGGCCGCGCTCGCGCCCCTGCTGCGGCTGCACGAGTCGCAGGTGTCGGGGCGGGAGCGGGCGGTGGACGTCCTGAGGGAGGCGCTGCCGGCGGCCCGGGACTGGCGGGCCCGGCTCAACGAACTCCGGGTCCGATGAGCGGACCGCCGCGCCGGGACCGGGGCGGGGGCCGGGGTCTAGAAGGGCCAGAAGCCGGACTCCCTGCCCCAGTCGATCTTGACGCAGACCGACTGCTTGCCGACCAGCTTGGAGAGCCATTCGCCGAAGTTGAGCGGCACGCACCACTGCGTGCTGTTCAGCGGCGGCTGGGGCTTCGGCGGCTGGGGCGCGGGCGGTTCGGGCGCGAGCGGGCTCGGGGGCACCACGGGCGACGGCAGCGGGGACGGTACCTGCGGGGACGGCGCCTCGGGCGAGGGGACCGCGGGCGAGGGCACGGGTGCGGGGGCGGACACGTCGGGCACGGGCTCGGGCTTGGGCACCTCGGGCGTCGGTACCTCGGGCGTGGGCACGGCGGGCGTGGGCACGGCCGGACCGGGCACCTCGGGCACGGGGTCGGGCTTTGGCACCTCGGGCACGGGGTCGGGCTTCGGCACGTCGGGCGTGGGCTCGGGCGCGGGCACGGCGGGGCTGGGCACCGGGACCGGGACCTCGGGCGACGGGACCACCGGCGAAGGCAGCGGGACCTCGGGGGTGGGGACCACCGGCGAGGGGAACGGCACGTCCGGAGTGGGAACCACCGGGCTCGGCTCCACGGGAGTGGGGACGGCCGGGGTCGGGATCTCGGGTGTCGGGACCTGGGGGGTCGGGACTTCGGGTGTCGGGACCTGGGGGGTCGGGACTTCGGGCATCGGGACCTGGGGCGTCGGGACTTCGGGCATCGGGACCTGGGGCGTCGGGACCTGGGGCGTCGGGATCTCGGGCATCGGGACCTGGGGCGTCGGGACGACCGGCGTGGGGATGGCGGGCGTGGGGATGGCCGGGGTCGGGATGGCCGGCGTCGGGATCACCGGGCCCGGCTTCTCGGGCGCCAGCGCGTCGCGGAAGGCCTTCGAGGACTCCGGGTTCTGCTTGCACTGCCACACGCCGTGCGGGCAGTAGTCGGTGATGGTGTGGTAGATGGGCCGGTGCTGCTCGATCCACTTCAGCATGCGCCGCACGTACTCCGCGTTGTCCCCGTGCCGGAACAGCCCCCACTCCGGGTACGAGATCTGCTTGCCGTGTGCTTTCGCGAAGTCGACGTGCGCCTGGAGCCCGTACGGCTGGGAGATCTGTTCGTCGAACGTGCGGCCGGGGGCCTGGTCGTACGAGTCCATGCCGATGATGTCGACCACGTCGTCGCCGGGGTAGCACTTGGTCCAGCCGATCGCGTCCGTACCCCGGTTCGGGGCGAAATCGAACTTGAACCGCTGACCGGGTACGGAGCGCATGGTGTTGACGATGCGCTTCCAGTACGCCTTCCAGTTCTCCGGGTCCGGCCCGCAGCGGTGGGTGTAGGTGGTGCCGTTCATCTCCCAGCCGAGCACGATCACCGTGTCGGGGACGCCCAGTTCCACCAGCCGCTCGGCGAGCCTCTTGAAGTGGCGGTCGTAGTCGCCGTCCGCGCCCGCGCGGATCAGCTGGGCCACCTGGTAGTCCGGGACCCGGGCCTCGTTGCGCTCCTGCATGGGCACGTTGAGGACGAACATCCGGTCGTCCTCGGCCCGGCGCCACTGCGCCCAGTGCTCCAGGAAGCTGACGTTGCCCTCGATGCCGGCCCACCGGTCGCCGGGCAGATAGGTGTGCCCGACCCGGATCTCCTTGCCGCCCAGCCAGCGCGACAGGTACGGGATCCGCGCCACTCCCGGCGGCCCGTAGTCGAGATAGGCGCCCATGGCGATGTCGGAGCCCCCGGGCTGGTCCCCCTCGGGTGCCGCGAGCGCGGCACCGGTGGCGAGCAGCCCGGCCGTGACCGTACCGATGCAGGTGCTCGCCAGTCGGCGGCGTGGTCTGGGCATGGCGTCTCCCGAGCTCTCCTGAATCGGTGTGCTTGTCAAAGACGTTAGGCATCACATCCGACGAATGGCCTGTCCGGTGACTGCCGCATAGGCCATTCGCAGGTGCGCATCCTCCCCGCTTGGTCCGACTAGGTGAAAGACACCGTTTCCATGCACGCGTTCGCCAACCATGTGCCCGCTGTTCTGCTCAGACTCGATCGGAATCCGTTCCACCACGGAACCCTCGGCGCCGTCAGATCCCTTGGGCGCAAGGGCGTGGAGGTCCATGCAGTCGTCGAGGCCGGGGGAGGTCCCATGGGGCGTTCGCGCTACCTGCGCGCCGTGCACCCCGGGCCCGACTGCGGCGCGGACGGGCTGGATCCCGAGGCGCCCGAGGCGCTCCTCGAATGCCTGGTCGGTGTCTCGGAGCGGATCGGCCGGCCCGCGGTGCTCTTCGCCATGGACGATCTGAGCGCCATCGCGGTGTCAAGGATCGCGCCGATGCTCAAGGGCAGGCTCCTGATCCCCCATCAGCCGGACGGGCTGCCCGCGCGGGTCGCCGACAAGGCCGAGCTGTCGAGGCTGTGCGCCCGCTGGGACATCCCGCACCCGGAGACCGTGATCCCGGCGAGCGGAGCCGAGGCGGCGGAGGCCGCGTGGCGGCTGGGGCTGCCGGTGATCGCGAAGTGGAGCCGGCCGTGGCTGCTGCCGGCCGGCACTGACCTGCGCAGCACCACCCTCGTGCAGACCGCCGCCGAGGCGCGGCGGTTGTACGAGCGCTCCGCCGAGGCCGGGAGCCGGCTGCTGCTCCAGCGGTTCCTTCCCGCCGGGCCGGACACGGACTGGTTCTTCCACGGTGCCTTCGCCCGCGGCGGGCGGCCGCTGCTGGCCGGGTCGGGGCGCAAGGAGCTGTCCTGGCCGGTGCGGACCGGGCTGACGGCGGTGGGGCGCTGGCTGCCGGATCCGGCGGTGGAGGAGGCGGGGCTGCGGATCGCCGAACGGCTGGGATACCAGGGCATCTTGGACCTGGACTTCCGCCGGGACGAGCGCGGCTGCTTCCGGCTGGTGGACTTCAACCCGCGGCCGGGCGCGCAGTTCCGGCTGTTCGCCGACGCGGCCGGGCTGGACGTGGTCCAGGCGATGTACCTGGATCTGACGGGCCAACGGGTGCCGGAGCCCTCCGGGGGTCCGGGCCGGGTGTTCGTGGCGGAGAACTACGCCCTGCTGGCGGCGGTGCGGGGCGGGTCGCTCCCGCGGCGCCGCGAGCCCGCGCAGGCGGCCGTGCCGCGCGGGGAGCGGGGGCGGATGGAGGCGGCCTGGTTCGCCGCCGACGACCTGCTGCCGTTCCTGGCGATGCTCGCCGCCTTCCTCGGCCGGGGCGTCGGGAAGGGCGTACGGGCGCTGCGCGGCGTACCGGCGCACGGGCGGCGGACCGCGCGCGCGGTGGTCCGCGCTCCGCGCCAGCGCGGCCGGGAGCTGCCGTCGGCGGCCGCTGCGCCGGGCGCGCCGGCCTCCCGGACCGTGCCGCCGGGGGCATCGGCGGAGCCGGACGAGCTGGTGACCCGGTGACCCGGTGACCCGGTGACCCGGTGACCCGGGAGGCTCGGGCCCTGCGGTGCCCGATGAGTTGTGACCTCTTGAACGTGAGACTGGAAGGACGGCCGTGACGCGGATGGTGGATCTCGTGGTGGTCGGCGCGGGCCCGTACGGGCTGTCGATCGCCGCGCACGCGGCGGGCGCGGGACTCGACGTACGGGTGCTCGGACGGCCGATGGCCTCCTGGCGGGACCACATGCCCGACGGCATGTACCTGAAGTCGGAGCCGTGGTCCTCCAACCTGTCCGCGCCGGGCGGGGACCACACCCTGGCCGACTATTGCGCCACCCGCGGGATCCCGGCGGAACACGGCACTCCGCTGCCGATCGGCACGTTCAGTGAGTACGGGCTCTGGTTCGCCCGGCACGCCGCGCCCGAAGTGGAGGAGGTCACCGTCACCGAGGTCGCCCCCGAGGGCGAGGGCTTCCGGGTCCGTACCGCCGAGGGGCCCGCGCTGCTCGCCCGCACCGTCGCCCTGGCGGTCGGAGTCATGCCCTTCGTCAACCATCCCGAGGTGCTGCGGGACCTGCCGCCCACGCACTACTCGCACAGCAGCGGCCACCGCGACCTGGCCCGGTTCGCCGGCCGGGAGGTCGCCGTGCTCGGAGCCGGGCAGGCGGCCCTGGAGACCGCCGCCCTGCTCGCCGAGAGCGGCGCCCGGCCCTGCCTGGTCGCCCGGCGCTCCCGGCTGAACTGGAACACCGTGCCCCAGCCGCTGCGGCGGCCCGCGCTGCGCGCCCTGCGCGACCCGCACAGCGGCCTCGGCACCGGCTGGCGCAGCTGGGCCTGGTCGGAGCTGCCCTGGGCCGTGCGGCGGCTGCCCGCGCCCACCCGGGAGCGGATCGCGGCGACCGCGCTGGGCCCCGCGGGGGCCTGGTGGCTGCGGGAGCGCTTCGAGCGGCGGGTCCCCGCCCTGCTCGGGCACCGGCTGCACCGGGCCGTCGCGGTGGGGGAGCGGACCCGGCTGGGGCTGACCACGGCGGCCGGGGAGTCCGTGGTGCTGGACGCCGCGCATGTGATCGCGGCGACCGGCTTCACCCCGGACCTGGCCCGGCTGGAGCTGCTCGACGCGGGGCTGCGGGCCGCGCTGGCCAGGGTGGGCGGGAGCGGGACGCCGGAGCTGAGCCCCGGTTTCGAGTCCTCCTGGCCGGGGCTGTTCTTCGCCGGGCTGCTGACGGCTCCCTCATTCGGCCCTTCCATGCGATTCGTGCACGGCGCGGGCTTCACGGCGGGGAGACTGGTCAGAGGAGTCCGAAAGCGCCTCGGCGCCCGGGGCCCGCTGCCGGGCCCCACCGGTGGGGCGCGGCCGGACCGGACCACTGCCGGCAACCCGAGCACGTATCTGCGGTGAGAGGGGTCCGCGATGAGCGCGGAGCGAGGACAGGGCCGTGGCTGGGTACGCATTCCCGCCAGCCGCGGGGAACAGCCCGGGAGGACCGGCGCGTCCGGGGGCCCCAGGGCCGGGGCGGCGGGGACCGCCACGGCCGGGCCGTCCCCGTACGAGACGCCCGGCTACGCCCCGTATCCCCCGTACCCCCCGTACGCGGGCTCCACGTACGGGGACCAGACGATGATCTACATGTCCCTGGTCAAGCGCTGGCGGGAGGCCGGACGCACCCTTCCGGGGCATCCTGACGAGGAGTGGGAGCGGCTCATCTCCCAGCCGTGCTGGCCCGGCCGTTAGGTGGTGTGACTCTTGGCAGCGGCGGAGCGACGCGACAGACCCGGGCAGGACCGCCCGGAGCCCGTGACCGGGCCCGGCGAGCGGCTCGCGCTGAACGGCATGGGCAGTTTCGAGTGGGACCTCGACGCGGGGACGCTGGCGCTGGACGAGGCCGGGATGGCCGTCTTCGACCTGGGTCCGGGCGAGTTCGACGGGACCCCGGAGGGCCTCGGGCTGCGGATCCCGGCCGAGGACGGCCTGCGGCTCGCGGATTCCGTGACCGCCGTCCTGGAGGGCGGTGAGGAGACGTACGGCTCGTACTTCACGGTGCAGCGGCGCGACGGCCGCGCCCAGTGGACCCACACCCAGGGCAGGGTGCTGCGGGAGGCGGACGGGCGGCCGTACCGGATCCTCGGGATCGTGCGGGATGCCACCGCCGAGCTGGAGCACGCCACGATCCTGCGGAGGCTGGAGACGGCGCGGGCCCAGCAGACGACCATCGTGCAGCGGACGACGGAGGCGCTGTCGCGGGCGGTGACCGTCGACGACGTCACGGCGACCCTGACCGGCGCGGGCGCGCTGGAGCGGCTCGGCGCGGACGGGCTGGCGCTGGGGCTGGTCGAGAACGGCGCCATCAAGATCATCGCGCTGAGCGGGGAGTCCCTGGAGATCCTCAGCGAGCGCAAGTTCACCCGGCTGGACGGGACGCTCCCGCTGTCGCACGCCGTGATCACCCGGCAGGCGCGCTTCGTCACCTCGCTCACGGAGCTGGCGGACGAATTCCCGTTGCTCGCCGACTACTTGAGCCGGATCCAGTTCGACGCGGCGGCCTACCTGCCGCTGATCGCCCAGGCCAAGGCCATCGGCGGGCTGGTGCTCTTCTACCGGCGGCGCCGCGAGTTCAGCCCGGAGGAGAAGAACCTCTGCCTGGGCCTGGCCGGCATCGTCGCCCAGTCGCTCCAACGGGCGCTCCTCTTCGACCAGGAGCGGGAGTTCGCGACCGGCCTGCAGGCGTCCATGCTGCCGCGCCGGATCCCGGAGATCACCGGCGGGGAGATCGCCGTCCGCTACCACTCCGCATGGAGCGGACGCGAGGTCGGCGGGGACTGGTACGACGTGATCTCCCTGCCCCGTGACCGGGTCGGCATCGTGGTCGGCGACGTACAGGGCCACGACACGCACGCCGCGGCCATCATGGGCCAGCTCCGGATCGCCCTGCGGGCGTACGCGGGCGAGGGCCACCCGCCCTCCACGGTGCTGGCGCGGGCCTCGCGCTTCCTCGCCGAACTGGACACCGAACGCTTCGCGACCTGCATGTACGCGCAGGTGGACCTGGAGACCGGAGGCGTACGGGCCGTCCGCGCGGGCCATCTCGGCCCGCTGATCCGACACACGGACGGGCGTACCGGCTGGCCCAACGTGCGCGGGGGCCTGCCGCTGGGGCTGGCCTCGGTCTTCGAGCAGGAGGAGTTCCCCGAGACCCGGCTCGACCTGGTCCCCGGGGAGACCCTCGTCCTGTGCACGGACGGCCTCGTGGAGGAGCCCGGCACGGCCATCACCCAGGGCATGGAGGCCCTGGCCCACGCGGTGCGCAGCGGCCCGCAGGAGGCGGGCGCGCTCGCCGACCACCTCTCGGACCGGCTCTGGGAGCGCTGGGGCTCCGGCGACGACGTGGCGCTGCTGGTGCTGCGCCGGGCTCCCGACCCGGGCACCCACCGGGCCCCGCGCATCCACCAGTACATCCACCAGGCGGACCCCGAGGGGCTCTCCGAGGCGCGCTACGCCCTGCGGCAGGCGCTGCGGGACTGGGGCATGCCGGAGCTCGCGGACGATGTGGAACTGGCGGCGGGGGAACTGCTGGTCAACGCCCTGCTGCACACCGATGGCGGGGCGGTGCTGACGATGGAGGTGCTGCCCGAGCCGGTCCGGCGGATCCGGCTGTGGGTCAAGGACCGCTCCAGCGTGTGGCCGCGGCGGCGGACCCCGGGGGAGTCGGCGACGACCGGGCGCGGGCTGCTGCTGGTGGACGCGCTGGCGACGCACTGGGGCGTGGAGTCCCGGGGCGACGGCAAGGCGGTGTGGTGCGAGTTCGACGCGGCGGGCAGCGCGGCCCGCCGCGTCGGGTGACCGCGCGCTCACGCCGAGTTGTGGTCCGTCGGGGGCGGGGCGATGATGCGGACCATGAAAGAGGTTCTGCTGTGAACCGCCTGGCCAAAGGCGCCGCGATGGGCATCCTGGCCCTGCTCCTGCTGGCGGCCGGGGTGCCGACGGTCGTGGACTGGACGACGGGGCGTCCGCACGCGGATCCCGGGTGCCAGACCGTGGCGTTCATGTCGATGACTGCCGTCGCGCCCGCTTGCCGGTAGCGGCGGCTACCGGTCGGCGGGCGCGCCGCGGGCAGGGCGGGGCTCAGTGGCCCTCGCGGACCTCGACGTCCTTGGTGTCCCGGGCGACCGTAGCGATCGACCTCGGCATCAGGCCCGCGAGGCGGATTTCCTGGATCTCCGCGGTGACCCGGGCGTGGCCCGGGTGCAGGCTCACGAACCGGCCCGGCGCGTGCGCCACCCACCGGCGCTCGGTGCCGTCGCAGAGCGGCTGCTCCGCGCCGATGCTCAGGCGGGTGCCGTCCTGCACCACCGTCGCCTTGATCTGCATCGCCCCCGCGGGTGACGCCTGCTCACACTGGTAGGTGCCGGAAAGGATGACGTCGCCGTGCTTTCCGAGGTGGACGTCATCGTGAACGGAAATGGCCTGGTGGAAAACCGTGGCCGCGGCCGGGCTGGTGAATACCGCTCCGGCGGCCAGTGCGGAGAAGGCTGCCAGTGCCATTCGGCGGGCGGGCGTGCGCATTTCTTCCTCCAGTGGGGATCAGGGTCGGCGGGAACCGCCGGAACGCATTGTGCTGGCAGTCGAGGGGGTAACTCGCCCCGCGGGCTCGTGTCGGTGTGTGCAATTGCCCGCTCGGGCGCGTGAGACTGGCCGAAATACATCCCCGGAGGGATCCCGCATGCGCCAGTCCGCTTCCGTCCTCGCCGCCGCTCTCCTCCCGCTCCTCCTGTTCGGTGCCACCGCCTGTCAGAGCGCTCCCGAGGGAGCCGCGCTCGCGCCGGCCGCGGGGCCCGCCGTCCCGGTGGACGACGGGGCTCCGGGGGCCGAGGACGCCCCCGCGCGGACCACGGCGAACGCCGCCCGTGTGGGCGAGTCCGTACGGGTGCACGGCGCCCAGGTGGGCCGCCACCTCCAGGCGGTGCTCAACGCGTACGTGGATCCCGCGGTCAGCGTCGAGAAGAACTTCGCGCCGCCCGCCGGCAAGCGCTGGGTGGCCGCCTCGATGTCGTTCGTCAACGTCGGCGGAGCCTCGTACGGGGCCCTCGGACGCATGTGGGCGCTCGACGGCGCGGGGCAGCGCCATCCGGTGGTGCCGACCGGTGAACTGACGACCGGCAAACCCCTCGTCTTCGATTCCCTCGCGGTCGGTGAGCGGGCCGAAGGATGGGTCGTGTTCGAAATTCCGGAAAACACGCGCATTGTGCGGCTCCAGTACCAGGACGCGAACACGCAGGCGAATCCCGGAGGTGGATTCTGGGCGGTGTAGCCCGGCCGGGTGAAACGCCGTGAAGGCTCCGGGGGAGAGACCACTAGGGTGCGCGCATGACTTCAACCAAAGCCGAAATCGACCGGTCCAAGCTCGGCACCCTTTCCGTGCTCGCCTGGATCGGCGACCCCGATGAGGCCCACGACATCCCGTACCTCCTCGCCTACTCCCTCGGTGACGGCCCCGACGGCCCGGAGGCCGGCGAGGAGGCGGCCCGCGGGCTGCTGGAGGAGCTCGGCCTGCCCATCGGCGACGTGGTCATGGACGGCGTGCGCAACCCGGCGGGCTTCCCGGTGCAGATCCTCCTGGAGGGCAACCAGATCGCGCTGACCCTGCCGGGTCTGAACGCGAAGTGCATCGCCCCGCCGGAGTGGGTCGCCGCGGCCGACGACAGCGGGCAGGCGTACTTCCTCTTCGCGACGCGCGCCTGGCCCGAGGCGGTCCCCGGCAAGCCGGTCTCCGCGGAGACCCTGCAGGCGTTCGCGGGTGACGAGGAGGTGCTCACCGGGAGCGCCCACGCCGTCCTCGCGGTGCGGCGCCTGCAGAAGTAGCGCGGACGGGGGAGCTCATCCCGCCCAGCCCACCCCGCTCCGGCCGCCGGGCTCCCAGCCTGCCCGGTGGCCGGTTCCCTCCGTAGCCGGATACGGGGCTACGGGGAAACGGGGATGCGGGGCTATGGGGCTACGGGCGCTCGAAGGCGAACTTGAGCGAGCGGACGCGGTTGTCGAAGTTGGACCCCGCCAGATCCGGCAGTCCGGCCGCACGCAGGCCGACCGGCCGGGTCAGCAGCTCGCGGAACAGCGCCTTCATCTCCACCCGGGCCAGGTGCGCGCCCAGGCAGAAGTGCGGGCCGCCGCCGCCGAAGCCCAGGTGGGGGTTGGGGGAGCGGGTGATGTCGAAGGCGTCGGGGTCGGGGAAGACGGCCTCGTCCCGGTTGGCGGAGGCGTAGTACAGCACCACCTTGTCGCCGGGGTGCAGCAGGTGCCCGCCCAGGGTGTGTTCGGCGGCCACCGTCCGGCGGAACTGGATGATCGGCGTCGAGTGCCGGATCATCTCGTCGACGGCCCCCTCGGCGTACTTCTCGAAGTCCGAGAGCAGCAGGTCCCGTTGCTCGGGGAAGTCGGTCAGCAGGGTCAGGCCGTGCGTGATGGCGTTGCGGGTGGTCTCCACACCCGCCACCATCAGCAGGCTGAAGAAGGCGCCGAGTTGGCGGGCGCCGAGTGCCTGGCCGTCGACGTTCGCGCGGACCAGTGCCGAGATCAGGTCGTCGGTGGGGTTCTTGCGCCGCTCCCGGCCGATGCCCGCGACCATCCGCTGCATCCGGGCCAGGGCACGCAGCCCGCGCCCGGGCATGCGCAGCCGGGAGGCCAGGGCCCGCTCCACGCCGATGTTCTCGGAGGCGTGGTTGACGCGGTCGGCGATCTCGGCGCGGTAGCGCTCCGGGATGCCCATCATGTTGCAGATGACCTCCAGCGGCAGCCTGGAGGCCACCGCCGAGACGAACTCGTCGGGCTCCTCGGCCAGTACGTCGTCGACGATCCGGGCCGCCACCGCGTGGATGTCCTCCTCGGCGGCCGCCAGCAGGCGGGGCGTGAAGGCCCGCTGCACGATCTTGCGCAGCTGTGCGTGGTCCGCGCCGTCGAGGTTGACCATCGAGTCACCGAACAGCGCCCGCACCCAGCGGGCCGGCTCGGGGGTGGTCACCCCGGGCGCGCTGGCGAACACCTTCGGCAGCCGGCTCGCCTCCTGTACGTCGGCGTGCCGTACGAGGGCCCAGTGGCCGCCCTTCCCCTCGGGGACGAACACGGGGGAGTCCAGAGCGCGCAGGCGGGCGAAGGCGGCCAGACGGTGGGCGGGGGGCTGCTGCCAGAAGCCCGGGTCGGCCAGTTCCCTGCCGGGGTCGCCGCCCGTGCCGTGCCGTTGTGCCGGGAGTGTCATGGCCTGCCTCCAGTTGCGACGCGTCGTCCTGCGCTGGAGAACGGCGGCGGTGGCGCGGGGGTGACGGGTCGGAGCCTCAAACCCGGGCGGTGCCGGGTCCGCGGGTGGCCAGGGTCATGCCGACCGCGACCGTCGCCGCCGCGACGAGGCCCGCGTACAGGACGGCGTACGGGCCCGCCCAGGTGCAGGCGAGCACCGCGAGGGCGGAGACCGGCAGGGTCAGCTGCTGGGCGGGGCCCCGCTTGAAGTGCCGGGAGTGCAGCAGCCAGACCATCAGCAGGAAGATCGCGGCCGGGACGGTGACGGCGGCGTTCGCGGCGAGCTGCGAGATGTGGGCCTTGCCGACGGCGTGCTCGACCGCGACCTCGATGCCGGCGCCGATCGCCGCGCCCGAGCCGAAGATCAGCAGGTGCCCGTAACCCCACGGGATCGCCTCCCGGTTGGAGGTGAGGTGCTCGTGCATCGGCACCGCGAAGTAGATCCACCAGGCGGCGAAGACGATCAGCAGGCCGCCCGCGGCGATGGGCAGCAGCTCGCCCAGGGCCTCGTGCTCGTCGATCGCCGACTTCACGGCCACCGTGCTCGCCGCGATCGTCTCGCCCAGCACGATGATCGTGAACAGGCCGTACCGCTCGACGATGTGGTGCGCGTGCCACGGCGTCTGGTGTCCGCGCTCGGCCAGCACCGGGACCAGCAGCTCCGCGAGGACGAGGACCAGGAACAGCCAGCGCTTGGAGTCGTCCGGGGCGAACAGCAGCGCCACCCAGCCGGCCTGGCAGACGACCAGGCCGGCCGCGTACTTCAGGGCCGCCGCGCGGGCCTCGCCGCTCTCGCCGGCGGCGGCCCGCAGCCACTGGGCGGTGAGCGCGACGCGCATGATCAGGTAGCCGATGACGGCCACCGTCCAGTCGTTCTCGTCGAAGGCCCGGCTCACACCGGCCGCGTAGACGAGCACGCCCGCGATCTGGACGAGGGTCGCGATCCGGTACGGGACGTCGTCGCAGTCGTAGGCGGAGGCGAACCACGTGAAGTTCATCCACGCCCACCACACGCCGAAGAAGACGAAGAAATAGCCGATCACGCCGGTACCGGGATGGCCCTCGGCCAGTGCGTGCACGAGCCGGGCCCCGGCCTGGGCGATGGCGACGACGAAGCAGAGGTCGAAGAACAGCTCCAGCGGCGTGGCCGCCCGGTGGTCCTCGTCGCGGCTGCGGGCGGTCATGGGGAAGTAGGCCATGGCCGACAGCAGACCAGAGGGGTGCCGGTTCAGCAGGCGAGGCGCGCGGCCCTCAGCGCCCGCATGCCCCGGGCGGACTTGTAGCGCGCCAGCACCAGCCGGGCCAGGTGCGGATGGTCGGCCAGCGGCGCGGACACCGTCCAGGCGTCGAGGCCCGCGAGGGTCCGGGTGAACCTGCCCGGGGCCAACAGGTGCGCGGCGACGGCGATCCGGCGGTGGCCGGCGCCCCGCAGGGCGGCCAGGGCCTCGGGGACGGTGGGCCCGGCCGAGGTCAGGTACGCGGGGACCACCGGGACGGGCTCGGGGCCGGGGCCGCGGTCGTACTCCAGCAGGGCGGCCAGCCGGGCCGCGCAGTCCGCCGTACCGGCGTTGCCGCCCGGGCGGGAGGAGCCGGCGCCGGCCACGACGACCGCGTCGGCCCGGGCGTGCGGCCCGTGGCGTCGCTCGGCGTCGCGCAGCCGGCTGTGCAGGGCGAGGGCGATGTCGGGCTCTCCGCTGAGGCCTTCGGTCAGCACGCAGCCGGTCCCGTCGAGCACCGCCGGGATGTCCACGCGGCGGTGGTAGCCGTCGCCGAGCAGCAGCGGGACGACCACCGCGTGCGGGTGGTCGCGTACGACGTCGGCGAGGGAGGGGCGCTGCACGTCCAGGTGGCCGACGGTCGCGCGGATCCCGCTGCGCGCCTCGATGGCGGTGACGAGCCGGCCGATGGTGGCGGCGGCGGCCGGGGCCGCGCTGCCGTGTACGGCGAGTACGAGCATGTCTTCCACGCTAGGCGGGCGCGACCCCCGGCGGAGCCCGGCCAAAGGCCTTCGGCGCAGGTCACAGGTCCTGTGCGAAAGGGGTCCGGCTCCCCGCCACGAGGGGCCCTTTTCGGGCGGGCCGGGCCGTGGGGCGGACCTACCGTCGAAAGGTCGGAATGTATGCACGCACACGGAGTGTGATCCATGGGGCAGACGCTGGTTGTCATCGGCCACGGCATGGTGGGGCACCGCCTGCTGGAGGCGCTTGCCGAGCGTGACGCGCTCGCCGACCCGGCCCGCCCCGGGAGCGGCGGCTGGCAGGTCACCGTCCTCGCCGAGGAGGAGCGCCCCGCCTACGACCGTGTGCACCTGTCCGCCGCCTTCACCGGGTCCACGGGCGAGGAGCTGTCCCTCGTCGGGCCCGGGTTCCTGGAGCGGCACGGCATCGACCTGCGGCTCGGCGACCCCGCCGAGCAGATCGACACCGCCGCCCGTACGGTCACCAGCCGGTCCGGGGCCGTCCTCGGCTACGACGCCCTGGTACTGGCGACCGGCTCCTACCCCTTCGTACCGCCGATCGACGGCGCGGGTGCCGTGGGCTGCTTCACGTACCGCACGCTGGACGACGTCGAGGCGCTGACCGCGTACGCGGGCGGCGGGGCGCGGACCGGCGTGGTCATCGGCGGCGGGCTGCTCGGCCTGGAGGCGGCGGGCGCGCTGCGCACGCTGGGACTGACCACGCACGTCGTGGAGTTCGCGCCCCGGCTGATGCCGTTGCAGGTGGACGACGGCGGCGCGGCCGCGCTGCGGGCCACCATCGAGTCCATGGGCGTCGCCGTGCACACGGGTGTGGGCGCCGCCGGGGTCGAGACCGACGGGGACGGCAAGGCCGTCAACCTGCGGCTGACCAACGGGCAGGAGCTCAGCTCCGACGTCGTCGTGTTCTCGGCGGGCGTGCGCCCGCGCGACCGGCTGGCGCGCGAGTGCGGGCTGGCCGTCGGCGACCGGGGCGGTGTGGTCGTGGACGCCCACTGCCGCACCAGCGACCCGTACGTCTACGCGGTCGGCGAGTGCGCGCAGACCGTGGACGGCAAGGTGTACGGGCTGGTCGCCCCCGGCTACCAGATGGCCGAGACGGTCGCCGAGGCGCTGGCCGGGGCGGGGGAGCTGACCTTCACCGGGGCCGACACCTCCACCAAGCTGAAGCTGATGGGCGCCGATGTGGCCTCCTTCGGCGACCCGTTCGCGCCCGAGGGGCGGGACGGGGCCGTCTCGGTGGTCTTCTCCGACGCCCGGGAGGGCGTGTACAAGAAGCTGCTGCTCGGCCCGGACGGGGCGCTGCTCGGCGGCATCCTGGTCGGCGACGCGGAGGCGTACGGATCGCTGAAGCCGCACGCCGGCCGGCAGCTGCCGGCTCCGGCCGAGGCCTTCATCCTGCCGTCGACCGAGGGCGTGGCCCTGCCGGGCGCGGACGCGCTGCCCGACGACGCGGTGTTGTGCAGCTGCCACAACGTCACCAAGGGGCAGGTCCGTACGGCGGTGGCGGCCGACTCCCTCACCGACATCGGCGGCATCAAGAAGTGCACCAAGGCGGGCACCGGCTGCGGTGGCTGCCTGGGCACGCTGCAGGCGGTGTTGGACGCGGAACTGGCCGCGGCGGGCATCGAGAAGCCGCGCGGGCTGTGCGAGCACTTCACCCTCACGCGGGCGGAGATCTACGAGAAGGTCCGCACCGAGCGGATCCGCAGCTTCAGCGAGCTGCTGGAGACGTACGGAGAGGGCGGCGAGGGCTGCGCCGTGTGCAAGCCGGCCGTCGCGAACGTGCTCGGGACCCTCGCGCCGGACCTGGGCCTCGGGCACATCCTGGCGGGCGAGCAGGCGGCCCTGCAGGACTCCAACGACCTCTTCCTCGCCAACCTCCAGAAGGACGGCACCTATTCGGTCGTCCCGCGCGTCGCGGGCGGCGAGATCACGGCCGAGCAGGTCATCGCGCTGGGCGAGGTGGCCCGGGACTACGGCCTCTACACGAAGATCACCGGTGCGCAGCGGATCGGGCTCTTCGGCGTCCGCAAGGAGCAGCTGCCGGACATCTGGCGGCGCCTGGGCGGCGCCGGCTTCGAGTCCGGGCAGGCGTACGGGAAGTCGCTGCGGGCGGTGAAGTCGTGCGTGGGCGCCCGCTTCTGCCGGTTCGGGCAGGGCGACTCGATCCAGCTCGCGATCGACCTGGAGCTGCGCTACCGGGGGCTGCGCACCCCGCACAAGTTCAAGGGCGGGGTCTCCGGCTGTCTGCGCGAGTGTGCGGAGGCGCGGGGCAAGGACATCGGTGTCATCGCCACCGCCAACGGCTGGAACCTGTACGTCAGCGGCAACGGCGGGGCGACCCCGCGCCACGCGGACCTGCTGGCCTCGGACCTGGCGACGGCCGAACTCTTCGCGCTGACCGACCGGTTCCTCATGTACTACATCCGTACCGGCGAGCGGCTGGAGCGCACGGCGGCCTGGATGGAGCGGCTCGGCGGGAGCACGGCCGGGGTGCAGCACCTCCGTGAGGTCCTGATCGAGGACTCGCTCGGGATCTGCGCCGAGCTGGAGGCGCAGATGGAGCGGCACGTGGCGGCGTACCAGGACGAGTGGCAGGCCGTTCTGGAGGACCCGGCGGCGCTGGAACGCTTCGGCGCCGTGGACTTCGGCGCGGCGGACTTCGGCGCGGCGGACTCCGGGGCGGCCGGCGAGGCCCTGGAGCCGGGCCGGGGACGCACCGCCGTACTGCCGGACGGGACGCAGGCGGCCGTCTTCAAGGACCGCGCCGGCGAGGTGTACGCGGTCGGCAACCGGGACCCCTTCTCGGGCGCGGACGTGATCGCCAACGGCATCATGGGCTCGCGCGACGGGGTTCCGGTGGTGGCGTCCCCGATGCACAAGCAGGTCTTCGACCTGCGCACCGGCGTCTGCCTGGACGACCCCGAGGTGTCGCTCCCGGTGGTGGACCTGTCGGCGGATCTGCCGGTGGACATGCGGCCGTAAGGCTGTCGGAGCCGCTTACCAACGCACTGTGGGCGCCGGGACCTTGTCCTGTCGCCCACAGTGCGTTCTCCTCTGCCGCGGGCGCCGCGCGAGGCGGAGCCTGGATAAGTCAGGACCCTTCTCGCAGTTCAGGACGTGCAATGAGTACCGCCACGCAGGAAGCGCAGAGGACGCTGGCCGATCCGGCGCAGTACCGCCCCGGCCGCACCATCACGGAGTGGACGCCGGAGGATCCGTCCTTCTGGCAGTCCACGGGTAAGAAGGTCGCCACGCGCAACCTGTGGATCGCGGTGCCGGCCCTGCTCGTGGCCTTCGTGGTCTGGCAGGTCTGGAGCATCACGGCGACCAACCTGAAGGACGTCGGCTTCGGCTTCTCCCAGTCCCAGCTCTTCTGGCTGACGGCCGTCCCGGGCATCACGGGCGGTACCGCCCGCATCCTGTACACCTTCATCGGCCCGATGATCGGCCAGCGCCGCTTCACCGCCATCTCCACGGTCGTGCTGGTCGTACCGCTGCTGTGGCTCGGCTTCGCGGTGCAGAACCCGGACACCCCCTACGGCACGATGATCGCCATCGCGGCGCTGTGCGGCATCGGCGGCGCGAACTTCTCCTCCTCCCTGGCCAACATCGGCTTCTTCTACCCCAAGCAGGAGAAGGGCAACGCGACCGGCATCAACGGCGGCCTGGGCAATCTGGGCGTCTCCGTGGTCCAGCTGCTCACCCCGATCCTGATCACCTCGTCGGTCCTGGCGATCGGGGCGGGCCAGAAGAAGGCGAACGGCTCCGAGATCTACCTGCAGAACGCGGCCTTCGTCTGGGTGCCGGTCCTGATCGTCCTCGCCGTCATCGCCTGGTTCGGCCAGAACGACCTCAAGGTCGCCTCCACCCCCTTCAGCCAGCAGAAGATCATCTTCAAGCGCAAGCACAACTGGCTGATGACCTGGCTCTACGTCGGCACCTTCGGCTCCTTCATCGGTTTCGCGGCCGCGCTGCCGCTGCTGATCAAGACCACCTTCCCGGCGTACTCGGTGGCCACCTACGCCTGGATGGGCCCGGCCCTCGGCGCGCTGGCCCGCTGGGCGGGCGGCTGGATCGCCGACAAGCTCGGCGGCGC
Organism: Streptomyces sp. NPDC051183; assembly: GCF_040682455.1. Classification (NCBI taxonomy): domain Bacteria; kingdom Bacillati; phylum Actinomycetota; class Actinomycetes; order Kitasatosporales; family Streptomycetaceae; genus Streptomyces; species Streptomyces sp. NPDC051183. Next base: position 201,718 of record NZ_JBFBBA010000002.1, on the reverse strand, counting down.
CCGGGTGACCATCCTGTCCTTCGTGGGCATGGCGGCCTCGATCATCGGTGTCATCACCTTCCTCCCGGCCGGCTCCGACCAGGGCTCCTTCTACGGGTTCTTCTTCTGCTTCCTGTCGGCCTTCTTCTTCTCGGGCATCGGCAACGGCTCCACCTTCCGCCAGATCCCGGTCATCTTCCGGGGCCAGCACCTCAAGGGCCTGACGGAGGGCACGCCGGAGTACGCGAAGGCCCTCAAGCAGGCGGAGATCGAGTCCGGCGCGGTCACCGGCTTCACCGCCGCCATCGCCGCCTACGGCTTCTTCTTCATCCCGGCGATGTTCGCCAACTTCGCCGTGACCAGCGCGATGTGGGGCTTCGTCGCCTTCTACGCCTCCTGTGTCGTCGTGGCCTGGTGGTTCTACGCCCGCAAGGGCGCGGAAGCCCCGAGCTAAACCCGTCGCCGCACGCGCGCTCCACCCCGGCAGAACGAAAGGTCACACCAGTGCTCGGCATGTTCCTGCAACTCGCCGTCATGGTCGCGGCCGTCGGGCTGGGGTCCCGCAAGGGCGGGGTGGCCATGGGGCTGTGGGGCGCGGTCGGCGTCTTCGTGCTCGCGACGTTCTTCGGGGTCACCCCCGCCGACACCTCCGGCATCGTCGACGTCATGCTGATCATCCTCGCGGTGATCATGGCTGCCGCCGCGATGGAGGCGGCCGGCGGCATCGACTACCTCGTCGGGATCGCCGAGAAGGCCATCAGGCGCAAGCCCGGCCGGGTCGTGTACGTCGCCCCCCTGGTGTCATGGGCGTTCACGCTCGGCGCCGGCACGGCCCACGTCTTCTACCCCCTGCTCCCCGTCATCCACGACGTCGCCCGCGAGGGCGGCGTCCGGCCCGAGCGGCCCATCGCGGTCTCCTCGATCGCCGCCACCTTCGGTATCACCGCCTCGCCCGTCTCCGCCGCCATGGCAGCCATGATCGTGATGTTCGACGGCGACGGATGGAACCTGCCCCGGATCATGGCCGTGGCGGTCATGGCCACCCTCCTCGGTGTGATCGTGGCCGCCACCGTGCAGTCCCGGGTGGGCAAGGAGCTGGGGGAGGACGCCGAGTACCTGCGCAGGCTGGCCGCCGGCGAGATCGAGGCCCCCGCCCCCGCCGAAGCCGCCCCGCCGCTGCGGCCGCGGGCGCGCTGGTCGGCGTACCTCTTCCTCGGCGGGACCGTCGCCGTCGTCCTCAGCGGGCTCTTCCCCGCCCTGCGCCCCCGGGCGGCCAAGGGCCCGCTGTCCATGCCCGCCACCATCGAGATCCTGATGATGGCCGTGGCCGCGCTGATCCTGCTGCTGTGCAAGGTCGACGCCAAGCGCATACCGGGCACGGACGTGGCCAAGTCCGGTCTCGTCGCGGTCATCGGAGTCTTCGGACTGTCCTGGCTGGGCCTGTCCTTCATCGGCGCCAACGAGGCCCGGATCACCGGCGCGCTCGGCGGGGTCGCGCAGGACCACCCCTGGTTCTTCGCCATCATGCTGCTGCTCCTCTCCGCTCTGCTCTTCAGTCAGGCCACCACCACGAAGGCCCTGATGCCGCTCGGGCTGGCACTCGGCATACCGGCCCCCCTCCTCATCGCGATGTGGCCCGCCGTGAACGGCTATTTCCTCCTCCCCACCTACGGCACCTTCATCGCGGCGATCAACTTCGACCGGACGGGCACCACCCGCGTCGGCCGCTTCGTCGTCAACCACTCCTTCATGCTGCCCGGCCTGGTCACGACCTGCGTCGCGGTATCCACAGGCTTCGCCCTGGTGCATATCGTCTGACTTTTCCAAATTCTTGTGAAAGCATTCACAAGCTCACGATGGACCTTCGGCCTGCCCAAAATGCCAGGTCAGAGGGCGCGAGTGCCTCCGGGTCCGGCGGGCCGGGGGACCTTCGGGCCCCAGCTCGGGACCAACGCGGCGCCAAATGATCGATCAAAAGGCGTGCAATGGAGACAAGCAATGAGGCGACTCGGAAGGTGCGGGCGATGACTGCCACCCCTGCGGAAACCACGAAGAACGGCGAGGCCTGGGAGGGCTTCAAGGGCGGTCTGTGGCGTGACGCCATCGACGTCCGCGACTTCATCCAGCAGAACTACACGCCGTACGAGGGCGACGACACCTTCCTCGCCGGCCCGACGGAGCGCACCACCGCCGTGTGGAAGGCGATCACGGACAAGTTCCCGCAGGAGCGCGAGAAGGGCGTCTACGACGTCGCCCACGACATCCCGTCGTCGATCACCGCGCACGCCCCGGGCTACATCGACCGCGACAAGGACCTGATCGTCGGCCTCCAGACGGACGCCCCGCTCAAGCGCGCGATCATGCCGTACGGCGGCTGGCGCATGGTCGCCGGCGCCCTGGAGACCTACGGCTACCCGGTCTCCGAGGACCTGGAGAAGGTCTTCACCGAGTACCGCAAGACCCACAACGCCGGTGTCTTCGACGCCTACACCCCCGAGATCCGCGCCGCCCGCAAGGCCGGCATCGTGACCGGCCTCCCGGACGCCTACGGCCGCGGCCGCATCATCGGCGACTACCGCCGCGTGGCCCTCTACGGCGTGGACCGGCTCGTCTCCTTCAAGAAGGAGGAGAAGGAGGAGCTGAACTCCCTCCCCGCCGGCAACCGTTCGCTGGAGGAGACGATCCGCCTGCGCGAGGAGCTCTCCGAGCAGATCCGCGCACTCGGCGAGCTCAAGGCGATGGCCGCCTCCTACGGCTACGACATCTCCGGCCCGGCCACGAGCGGCCGCGAGGCCATCCAGTGGCTGTACTTCGCGTACCTGGCCGCCGTGAAGGAGCAGAACGGCGCGGCCATGTCGCTCGGCCGCACCTCCACCTTCGTCGACGTCTACCTCCAGCGCGACATCGAGGCCGGCCTCCTCACCGAGGAGCAGGCCCAGGAGCTGGTCGACGACTTCATCATCAAGCTCCGCATCGTCCGCTTCCTGCGCACCCCGGAGTACGACGAGCTGTTCTCCGGCGACCCGACCTGGGTCACCGAGTCGATCGCCGGCATGGGCGAGGACGGCCGTCCGCTGGTCACCCGGACCTCCTTCCGCTACCTCCAGACCCTCTACAACCTGGGACCCGCTCCCGAGCCGAACATGACGGTCTTCTGGTCGCCGCAGCTGCCGCAGGGCTTCAAGGAGTTCTGCGCCCGGGTCTCGATCGACACCTCCTCGGTGCAGTACGAGTCCGACGAGCTGATGCGCCCGCGCTTCGGCGACGACACCGCCATCGCGTGCTGCGTCTCGGCGATGCCGGTCGGCAAGCAGATGCAGTTCTTCGGCGCCCGCGTGAACCTCGCCAAGACCCTGCTCTACGCGATCAACGGCGGCCGGGACGAGAAGTCCGGCGCACAGGTCGGCCCCGAGACCGGCGCCCTCACCTCCGAGGTGCTGGACTACGACCAGGTCATGGCCAAGTTCGACGAGCAGATGGAATGGCTCGCGGACACCTACGTCCACGCTCTGAACGTCATCCACTACATGCACGACCGGTACGCCTACGAGCGCATCGAGATGGCGCTCCACGACCGCGACGTGCGCCGCACCATGGCCTGCGGCATCGCCGGCCTCTCGGTCGCCGCCGACTCGCTGTCCGCCATCAAGTACGCCAAGGTCACCGCCCTGCGCGACGAGACCGGTCTGGCCACCGACTACACCGTCGAGGGCGACTACCCGGCATACGGCAACAACGACGACCGCGTCGACGAGATCGCCGTGTGGCTCGTCGAGGAGTTCATGAAGAAGGTGCGCAAGCACGAGACGTACCGGGGCGCCGAGCACACCCAGTCGGTGCTGACGATCACCTCGAACGTCGTCTACGGCAAGAAGACCGGCAACACGCCCGACGGCCGCCGCGCCGGAGAGCCGTTCTCCCCGGGCGCCAACCCGATGAACGGCCGCGACACCCACGGCTACGTCACCTCGGCGCTGTCGGTCGCGAAGCTCCCGTACGAGGACGCCGAGGACGGCATCTCGCTGACCAACACCGTCACCCCCGACGGCCTGGGCCGCACCCCCGAGGAGCGGATCAAGAACCTGGCGGGCGTGCTCGACGGCTACATGGCGGTCGACGGCTTCCACATGAACGTGAACGTGCTCAACCGCGACACGCTCATGGACGCCATGGAGCACCCGGAGAACTACCCGCAGCTGACCATCCGTGTCAGCGGCTACGCGGTGAACTTCGTCCGGCTGACGCGCGACCAGCAGCTCGACGTACTGAACCGCACCTTCCACGGCTCCCTCTAGGAGCCGCCACAGGCCGCGCGGCCCCGGGGCCGGGCCCTCGCCCCGGCCCCGGGCCGCGCGTTTCCAACGGACACCAGATCAGCAGATCCGAACTGGAGCACCTGCCATGACCGTCCTCTTCGGTACGAGTCTCCCCGTCGGCCCCGCCGCGGCGGTCGGCGTCAGCGCCGGACAGACCCTGGCCGCCGCCGCGACGCAGCGGCCCAGCGAGGGCTCGGTGCACTCCTGGGACCTGTCCACCGGCGTGGACGGGCCGGGCACGCGCTTCGTCACCTTCCTCTCCGGCTGCCCGCTGACCTGCCTGTACTGCCACAACCCCGACACCTGGAAGATGCGCAACGGCAAGCGGACCTCGGCCGACGCCGTGATCGCCGAAGCTGCCAAGTACCGGAAGTTCATCGCCGCGTCCGGCGGCGGGGCCACCGTCTCCGGCGGCGAGCCGCTGCTCCAGCCCGTCTTCGCGGGCGAGCTCCTGCACCGGATGAAGCACGAGCTGGGCCTGCACACCGCCCTGGACACCTCCGGCTTCCTCGGCGTACGGGCCACCGACGCGCTGCTGCGCGACGTGGACCTGGTCCTGCTCGACATCAAGTCCTGGGACCGGGACACGTACAAGCGCGTCACCGGGCGTCCGCTGCGGCCCACCCTCGACTTCGCCCAGCGCCTCGCGGACCTCGGCAAGGAGGTGCACCTGCGCTTCGTGCTGGTGCCGGGTCTGACGGACGCGCCCGAGAACATCGAGGGCGTCGCCGCCTTCGCGGGCGGCCTCGGCAACGTCTCGCGGGTCGACGTGCTGCCCTTCCACAAGCTGGGAGAGGGCAAGTGGCAGGCCCTGGACATGAACTTCACCCTGCACGACACCCCGTCGCCCACGACTGAACAGCTGGCCGAGGCCAAGGCGACCTTCGCGGCGCACGGCCTGACCGCGATCTGAACCCGTTCGGCCTAATGGTAAATACCGCATAACGGGCTGAAACGGTGCAGGTCGCCTAGCGTGGTCCTGTGTCCGAGCCCACTGAAGTCCTCGCCGCAGCCCCGCCACCACCCGAGGCTCCCGAGACCGATACCCCACCGCCGGTCAGGAGATCCGTCACCGCACGGGCCACCCTGGCCGGCACCGTCGTCTCGCTGCTGCTCGTCGTCGCGATCGTGCTGGGCAGCCGGATGCTGCGCGACTTCGACTCGGCGCTGCTGCCGTACGCCGTCGCCACCGTCTTCCTGGCCTTCGGCGTCGCCTACCGGTACACCGTGTGGGTCTCGGCGCCCGGCGCGCGCCGCCTCTTCAAGAAGGGCTTCGGCAGCTTCTTCTCGGCGGACAACTTCCGCAAGGCACCCACCGCGCTGCCGAAGATGATCGCCACCTACCTCGGCTTCCAGAAGTTCCTCGGCGCCCGCTCCCGCTCCCGCTGGGCCGCCCACCAGCTCATCTTCTGGGGCTGCCTGCTGGCCGCGGCCATCACCTTCCCGCTGACCTGGGGCTGGTTCACCTTCACCTCCTCGACCGGCTCGGGGCCCGGCTACGAGATGCGCATCTGGGGCCTGAAGGTCCTCGGCTTCGACTCGCTCAACATCCTCGGCTGGCTGATGTTCCACGGCCTGGACATCGCGGCCGTCCTTGTCATCCCCGGGGCCTCGTACTTCCTGTGGCGGCGGATGAAGGACCGCGGCGCCATGACCGGCCAGCGCTTCGCCTACGACCTGCTGCCGCTGATCTGCCTGATCGTCATCTCGGTGACCGGGCTCCTGCTGACCTTCTCGTCGATCTTCCTGCACGGCGGCGGCTACGAGTTCCTGGCCATCCTGCACATGGTGTCGGTGGTGTTCACCCTCATCTACATCCCGTTCGGGAAGTTCTTCCACATCGTCCAGCGCCCGGCCGCCGTCGGCATGCAGCTGTTCAAGTACACCGCCCGCCAGGAAGACCAGGTGTTCGCCTGCAAGCGCTGCGGCGAGCCCATCGACACCGCCCCGTACGTCGAGAACCTGCGCGGCACGATGAAGGACCTGGAGCTCGGCTTCGACGCCTGGGCGGAGTACTGCCCGCGCTGCAAGCGGGTCCTGCGCGGCGGCGCCTATCTCAACCACGTCAAGAAGGGCTTCAAGTGACCGCGACGGACCCCTCCAAAACGGTGCCCGTGCCCCTGGACCCCTCGATCGCGCCGCCCGGAACCCGGAACTTCCGCGACGCCGGCGGCATCCCCGCCGACCAATGGCACGCCGACCAGAACGGCGAGACCCTCGTCCCCACCCACTGCTGCTTCTGCGGAGTGCAGTGCGGGATGTACCTGCGCGTCGACAAGGGCGGCAAGGTCTTCGGCGTCGAGCCCCGCAACCACGACATCAACCGGATGCGGCTGTGCCCCAAGGGCATCAACGCCTACCAGCAGGTCAACCACCCCGACCGGCTCACCTCCCCGCTCATGCGCCGCTCGCGCGACGAGGAGTTCAAGGAGTGCTCCTGGGACGAGGCGCTCGACTTCACCGTCTCCGAGATCCGGCGCATCCAGGAGGCGTACGGGAACGACGCCTTCGGCCTGCTCGGCGGCGCCAGCCTCTTCTCCGAGAAGACCTACCTCGTCGGCAAGTTCGGCCGGGTCGCCCTGAAGACCAAGCACGTGGACTACAACGGCCGCCTGTGCATGGTCAGCGCGGCCGGCGCCAACAAGCTCGCCTTCGGCATCGACCGGGCCGGCAACCCGTTCTCCGACATCCTCCTCACCGACTGCCTGCTCATCGCCGGGTCCAACGTGGGCGAGTGCTTCCCCGTGATGACCCAGTACCTGTGGGGCGCACGCGACCGCGGCGCCTCGCTGATCGTCGTCGACCCGCGCGAGACGGCCATCGCCCGCACCGCCGACATCCACGTCGCCATCAAGCCCGGCACCGACTCCGCCTTCTTCAACTCCGTCCTGCACGTGATCGTCCAGGAGGGCCTCGACGACGAGGCGTACGTCGGCGCGCACACGACGGGCTGGGAGGAGGTCCGCGCCAAGGCGGCCGAGTACCCGCCCGAGCGCGCCGCGGAGATCTGCGGCGTACCGGCCGAGCAGATCGTGCAGGTCGCCCGGACCTTCGGCCGCGCGGGCAAGGCCATGGCCTGGCACGCTCGCGGCATCGAGCACCACTCCCAGGGCGTCGAGAACTGCCTCTCCGTCATCAACCTCTGCGTCGCCACCGGCAACATCGGCAAGCCCGGCGCCGGCTACGGCACCATCACCGGCCAGGGCAACGGCCAGGGCGGCCGCGAGCACGGCCAGAAGTCCGACCTGCTCCCCGGCGGCCGCTCGATCACCAACCCCGAGCACCGCGCCCAGATCTGCCGGATCTGGGGCATCGAGGAGTCCGAACTCCCGGGCGCCGGCACCTCCATGATGGAGATGGTCTGGCAGATGCAGCGCAAGGAGATCCGCGGGCTCATCGGCATCTGCAACAACCCCTTCGTCTCCCTCCCCAACTACGCGGTGGTCAAGGACGGCTACGACACCGCGGAGTTCCACGCGCAGTTCGACTTCTTCCTCTCCGAGACCGCGGCCAACGCCCACGTCGTCTTCCCCGTCACCACCTGGGCCGAGGACGAGGGCGTGATGGCCAACGCCGAGGCCCGGGTGGTCAAGCACAACAAGGCCCAGGAACCCCCCGCCGGGGTGCGCACCGACACCTGGGTCATCTGCGAGCTCGCCAGGCGCCTCGGCGCCGGGCGCCACTTCGACTTCCCCGGCTCCCGCGAGGTGTTCGAGGAGCTGCGCGTCGCCTCCGCGGGCACGGTCAACGACTACTACGGCATCACCTACGACCGGCTGGAGGAGACCGGCGGGATCGCCTGGCCCTGCCCCTCCACCGAACACCCGGGCACGCCCCGCCTGTTCGAGGACGGCCGGACCTACCACCCCGACGGCAAGATCCACATGCAGGTCGTCGAATGGCATCCGCCCATGGACGCCTACACCGAGGAGTTCCCCCTCTCCCTCACCACCGGCCGCACCGTCGCGCACTTCCTCTCCGGCAACCAGACCCGCCGCCTCGGCGCCCTCGTCGAGCAGACCCCGCGGCCCTGGGTCGAGGTCCACCCCTCCCACGGCTTCCGCAACGGCGACCCGGTCCGGGTCGTCACCCGCCGCGGCAGCGAGGTCTTCCCGGCCCTGGTCACCGAGGCCATCCGCCCCGACACCGTCTTCATCCCGTACCACTGGCCCGTCCCGACGGCCGCGAACGCCCTGACCATCGACGCCCTGGACCCCCGCTCGAAGATCCCGGAGTACAAGGTCTGCGCCGCCAGGATCGAGTCCGCGGAACGGATCGACGAGGTGCCCGCGCCGCCCACCGCCCCGGGCAGCGAGGCGTACCCGGAGACGCAGGTCTCGCGCACCGACCCCCTGCCGCCCACGTCCCCGCAGGGCCGTGGCACGGCGGAGAGGAGCTGACCCGCCATGATGGGCCGCACGATCTTCATCGACCCGGGTCGCTGCATCGGCTGCCAGGCCTGTGTCTCCGCCTGCCGCGAATGCGATTCGCACCGCGGCAAGTCGATGATCCACCTGGACTACACCGAACCCGGCATGTCCGTCGCCTCCCTTCCGACCGTCTGCATGCACTGCGAGGACCCGGTCGCGCCCTGCGCCGAAGTGTGTCCCGCCGACGCGATCCTGGTGACCGCCGACGGCGTGGTCCAACAGGCCGACACCACCCGCTGCATCGGCTGTGCGAACTGCGTCAACGCCTGCCCCTTCGGCGTCCCGAAGATCGACCTCCAGGCGAAGCTGCAGATGAAGTGCAACCTCTGCTACGACCGCACCGCCTACGGCCTGGCCCCCATGTGCGCCACCGTCTGCCCGACCGGAGCGCTCTTCTACGGAACCCTGGAGGAACTCCAGGCCGAGCGCCCCGGCGTCCAGGTCGCCGACTCCTTCGCCTTCGGCGACGTGGTCGTCTCCACCGGCGTGGCGATGGTCGTCCCCGCCGACAAGGTCCAGTGGCCGGTCCCCGGGGGCCTGCCCGTCGTCGAGATCAACGGAGTGGATGTGCGATGAGCGTCACCGAACAGCCCGCTCCGGCCCCCGGCCCGGACCCACAAAGCGCCGAGGACGCCGAGGACGCGGCGGCCGAGCAACTCCGCGACCGGATCAGCGCCGACTCCCTGACCACCCGCCGCGACTACCTGCGGATCGTCGCCACCGTCTCCGGCGGCCTGGCCATCGGCGGTGTCGGCGTCGCCGCCGGCATCCTGCACCGGCACGGCGACAGCGAGACCCTGCCCCAGCCCAAGAAGGTCACCGACCGGCTGGAGCGGGGCCAGTCCGTGGCCTTCCGCTACCCCGGTGACGAGGACCGGGCCCTCGCCGTGCGGCTCGCGGACGGCACGCTCGTCGGCTACTCGGCCGTCTGCACCCACCTGGCCTGCGCCGTGCTGTGGCGCGAGGACCGGGGCACCGACGGGGAGCTGTACTGCCCCTGCCACGAGGGTGTCTTCGACGTCCGCACCGGCGAGGTGACCGCGGGACCGCCGCCCCGCCCGCTCCCCATGGTCTTCCTGACCGAGCAGGCCGACGGCAGCGTCTGGGCCATCGCCACCGCCCGGTCGGGAGAGCCGGCCAAGGAAGCCCTGTGCCGGCAGTTCATCGAGTCCCGTCCCGAGATGGCCGCGCAACTGGGCTGTCCCGGCACGGACCGTGCCACCGGGGGCAGTGAGAGGAGGCGGACATGACCGAGGCACCCCTGCCGCCCCGCCCCGAGTACCACCCGGGCAGCGCCCGGCCCCGCCTGAACCGGCCGGTGCGGGAGCGGTATCCGCAGATCCGCTCCACCAGCGGCTACGGAGACCCGCGGATCCGGAACACGGGCCCCGGCCCGGGCGCCGGCACCGAGCACGAGCCCGAGCGGTCATCGAGGCTCAACGCGCGTCTGGCCCTGGCCCTCACGGTCGTGATCGGGCAGCTGTGGGGGCTGACCGTGACCGTCAACGAGTGGATGAAGGGCAACACCGGCACGGCCTGGTGGGGGGCGGGATTCCTGATCCTCTCCTTCCTCGCCGTGCTCGGACTGTGGCTCCTCGACCCGAAGGACCGATGACCATGTCGATACCCACGCCGACCCCGTCGGCCTACCGATCGCACCGGGCGGAGACCTACAAGCCCGGTTCCACCATCGCCGACTGGCGGCCCGAGGACGAGGGCTTCTGGCAGTCCACCGGCCGCAAGGTCGCCCAGCGCAACCTCTGGATCTCGATTCCGGCGCTGATGCTCGGCTTCGTGGTCTGGCAGGTCTGGTCGGTCACCGTGGTCAAGCTGAACGACGTCGGCTTCGGGTTCTCGAAGTCGCAGCTGTTCTGGCTGACGGCCATCCCAGGCATCACCGGCGGCACCTTCCGGATCCTGTACACCTTCATCGGGCCGATCTTCGGCGAGCGGCGGTTCACCGCCTTCAGCACGATCATCCTGATCGCTCCGATGCTCTGGCTGGGCTTCGCGCTCCAGGACACCGGCACCCCGTACTGGGAGCTGGCGCTGATCGCGGCCGTCTGCGGGATCGGCGGCGCGAACTTCGCGTCTTCGATGGCCAACATCGGCTTCTTCTTCCCCAAGCGGGAGAAGGGCAGTGCCAACGGCCTCAACGGCGGCCTCGGCAACCTCGGCGTCAGTGTGGTCCAGCTGATCGCCCCGCTGGTGGTCACGGCGGCCGTGCTGGGCGCCCCTGCGGGCGGCCCGCAGCACGACTCGAAGAAGAACACCGACATCTGGCTGCAGAACGGCGCCTTCCTGTGGGTGCCGCTGCTGGTCATCATGGCCCTGCTCGCGTACTTCCTGATGAACGACCTGAAGGTGGCCGCGGCCCCCTTCAGCCAGCAGAAGATCATCTTCAAGCGCAAGCACAACTGGCTGATGACCTGGCTCTACGTCGGCACCTTCGGGTCCTTCATCGGGTTCGCCGCCGGCCTGCCCCTGCTGATCAAGAACAACTTCGAGGCGCAGGGCTACCAGGCCACCACCTATGCGTGGATGGGCCCCTTCGTCGGCGCGATCATGCGCTGGGGAGGCGGTTGGCTCTCCGACAAGATCGGCGGGGCCAAGGTCACCATGCTGTCCTTCGTCGGCATGGCCGCCGCCCTGATCGTGGTGATCTTCGCGCTGCCGACCGGCGGTGACAAGGGCAGCTTCTGGGCCTTCTTCATCGGCTTCCTCGTCGCCTTCGCCTTCTCCGGCCTGGGCAACGGCTCCACCTTCCGGCAGATCCCGGTGATCTTCCGGGACCAGCACATGCGGGAGGCCGCGGGCCAGGGCCCCGAGGCGCAGGCCGCCGCGCTGAAGCAGTCGGAGATGGAGTCCGGTGCCGTCACCGGTTTCTCCTCGGCCATCGCCGCCTACGGCTTCTTCTTCATCCCCGCGATGTTCGCGGCGATGGCGGTCACCCACGCACTGTGGATGTTCATCGGCTTCTACGTCACGTGCCTGGCGGTGTGCTGGTGGTTCTACGCCCGCAAGGGCGCGGAGGCTCCCAGCTGAGCCGGGCCGCGGGCGGGGGCCGCAGCGGGGGCGGCCGTACCCTTGAGGCATGAGTACCGCCCCCGCCTCCGACCCGCAGGACCCGAAGCCCGGGCCGAAGCCCAGGATCGACTTCGACGACCCGCTGGACCAGCAGTCCTCGGACGACACCGACCGCGGCTGGGGCGAGCGGCCGCCCGCCGGCGGAAGCCCGGCCGACCTGGCCCGCTTCCTCGACGAGAAGCCGCCGCACCACATCTGACCGGCCGCGGCGGCCGGTCCCGCTAGAACGCGTCGTGCGAACCCGGGGGACGGCCGTTGCCGCCGTTCGCGGCACGCTGGGCGACCAGGGTGTCGCGGATCTCCTTGAGGACCTCCAGCTCGGTGATCTCCATGGTCTCCTTGACGCCTTCCTTGGCCTTGCGACGGGCCTCCTGCTTGGCGAGGTACTTCGCCATCGGCAGGACCATCAGGAAGTAGACGACCGCAGCCGTGATCAGGAAGCTGAGCGTGGCGTTGAGGACCGAGCCCCACATGATGTTGACGCCGGTCGGCTCGCCCTTCGCGTCGATGCCGCAAGGGTCCTTCAGGCACGAGGAGTAGACGTCCAGGTTCTTCGTCCCGATGGCGCCCACCAGCGGGCCGATGATCCCCTTCACCACGGAGTTCACGATGTTCGTGAACGCGGCGCCGATGACGACGGCCACCGCCAGGTCGACGACGTTGCCGCGCATCAGGAAGGCCTTGAAGCCCGCCAGGATGCTCTCCTTCTTCTTCTCGCTCACCACTGAGCCTTTCTTCACATGTGCCGAACATGGAGCCAACGGTTCCGAAAGCTACGGCAGTCCGGGCCGGGCGTGTCCAATCGACGCCCACCCCGAGGCGACTTGACTGCACATCCGTCCGATTCATCGCGAGGAGTGCAAGGCGGTTCAACACAGCGTCACCGCCAGCCGCGTCACGGTGCCCGCCCCCACGAGAGCCCGCGCGGTGTCCCGGGGCACGGACAGGACCACCAGCGCCCCACCGTCCCCAACACCCTGGTCCGGATCCGGCACTTCGGCAACCCGGGCCCCCGCGGCCAGTACCCGCGGCGGGCCGGTGCGCTCCGCCGCGACCACGTCCACCCGGTCCCCGGGGTGCAGCAGCCGCACCGTCGCCGCGTCCGCGATGCGCACCGGGGCCGACACCATCCGCACCACGGCCGGTGGTGGCTTCACCTCCGGCGGCGGGGTCCCCCGGGAGGCCTGCGCCTCGGTCCCGCCGACTGCCAACGCGGCCGCCACGACGGCCAGTCCGGCCGCGGCGGTGCGCCGCCGACGGCGCAGGGCCCTGCGCAGCCGGTACCCGCTGCGGCCCACGCGGAGCGGGGGGAAGGGCGGCACGGTGCGCGCGGGGGGACACGTACCCGAAGACGCAGGGGTGTGGACATGGGGAGGGACGGGTGCGGGGGAGACGCGAGGGATGCGGGACGTTGCGGACATGGCGACCACCACCGAGCTGAGTGAGTTCCGGTGTCCGGCCCCAGCGGCCGGACACCCCTCACGATCCGCCGCCCCGCCGGAACCCGCTCGCGCCTGTGGACGATCCCCAGCCTGTGGACAAAGCCGTCACCCCCAGGAGCTACCCCGCGGCCCCGGCCCGAGCCAGTGCCAGCGCCGCCACCGGGTCGGCCGCCCGCGTGATCGACCGTCCGACGACCACGTGCGAGGCCCCGGCGGCAAAGGCCTCCTGCGCGGTGCCGGTCCGGGAGTGCACGCCCGCGGCCCCGCCCGCCACCGCTGCACCCGCGACCCCGCCCGCCACCGCTGCACCCGCGCCCCGGCCCTGAAGCGTCACCCCGGGCGTCACGATCAGCGGATCCGGCCCCAACCCGGCCCGTAGCAGGCCGACTTCCCGCGGCGAGGCGATGACCCCGTCGCACCCCGCACCGGCCGCCAGCCGCGCCAGGCGCAGCACCTGCTCATCGGGGGTGCCGCCGATCCCGACGTCGGCGAGGTCGCTTGCGGTCATGCTCGTGACCACCGTCAGCGCGAGCACCCGCAGCCGCGGGAACTCCCGCGCCGCCTCCACGGCCGCCGCCACGATGCCCGTACCGCCCATGGCGTGGACGGTCACCATGGACGCGCCCAGGGCTCCGGCCGCGCGGACGGCGCCCGCCACGGAGTTCGGGATCTCGAAGAGCTTCAGGTCGAGGAAGACCTCGTGCCCCTGCCCGACGAGTTCCTCCACCAGGTCCGGCCCGGCGGCCGTGAGCAGCTCCAGCCCGATCTTGTAGGAGCCGCACGCGTCGCCGAGCCGCGCGACGAGCGCTCGCGCGTCGCGGCGGTCGTCGAAGTCGAGGGCCACGATGACCCGGTCGCGTCCGTCCACAGGCGATCCCGGACGGCCCCGACGGGGGTTACGGGAGTTCGATGCCAAGGTCCCAGCCATCGTGCGCGTGGGTGCACAGGCAGGCGCGGGATTCCGTCGGCGGGAGCGCCGCCACCGCGTCGAAGAGCACCTCGCGCAGCCGGCCGACGTTCTCGCCGAACACCCGCAGGACCTCGGCGTGCGAGACGCCCTCGCCCGTTTCGGCGCCCGCGTCCAGGTCCGTGACCAGGGCCATCGAGGTGTAGCAGAGCCCCAGCTCGCGGGCCAGCAGCGCCTCCGGGTGGCCGGTCATGCCGACCACGGACCAGCCGGCCGCCGCGTGCCAGCGCGACTCGGCGCGCGTCGAGAACCGCGGCCCCTCGATGACGACCATGGTGCCGCCGTCCACCGGCTCCCACTCCCGCCCGCGGGCAGCCGCCAGGGCCACGGAGCGCCCCACGGGGCAGTACGGGTCCGCGAAGGTGGTGTGCACGACGTTCGGGACGCTGCCGTCCGGCAGCGGCTCCCCGTCGAAGAAGGTCTGGACGCGGGACTTCGTACGGTCCACCAGCTGGTCGGGGACGAGCAGCGTGCCCGGACCGTACTCGGGCCGCAGCCCGCCGACCGCGCAGGGGCCGAGCACCTGGCGGACGCCGACCGAGCGCAGGGCCCACAGGTTGGCCCGGTAGTTGATCTTGTGCGGGGGCACGGTGTGACTGCGCCCGTGCCGCGGCAGGAACGCCACGGACCGGCCCGCCAGCTCGCCCATGTACAGGGAGTCGCTGGGGGGCCCGTACGGGGTCTCCACCTGGACCTCGGAGACGTCCTCCAGGAAGGAGTAGAAGCCCGAGCCGCCGATGACACCGATCTCTGCGTTCGCCATGGGCCCACCCTAACGGGGCATGCCGAAGGCCCCGCTGCCGGTCAGGGCGGGCGGGGCCTCGGGTGGATCTGGAGCGGTCAGGCGGCCGACGTGGAGCTGCTGCTCGTGCTCGACGACGTCGAGGAGGACGAAGCGGCGGGAGCGGCGGCGGCGGTCGACGTCGAGGACGACGGGGAGCTCGACGACGGCTTCGAGGCAGGGGTGCTGCTCGACGAAGCGCCACGGCTGTCGTTCCGGTAGAAACCGGAGCCCTTGAAGACGATGCCGACCGCGGAGAACACCTTCTTCAGGCGTCCGTCGCAGTTCGGGCACACGGTCAGCGCGTCATCGGTGAACTTCTGCACGGCCTCAAGGCCCTCACCGCACTCGGTGCACTGGTACTGGTAGGTCGGCACGAATTTCCTCCTGGCACTCTGACTCAATGAGTGCTAACGACGCTCCATGGTGACGTATTCCGGCGGATCAGTCCACCGTCACCGGCACGCGGTGACCCATCCCACGCTCGTTCACCCGGTTCCCGGCCGCCGGCGAGGACGCCGGAGCGGACGAGTTCACGATGCGGCTCGGGGCCTTCGGCGCCAGCCTGGAACGCAGCGCAAGCAGCGTGACCAGCGCGATCGCGGTGGCGACCAGGGGCACCAGGAAGCCGTACGAGGACCCGTGCGCGTCCGTCAGGCGGCCGGCCACGGTCACGGCGATGCCCTGTCCGAAGGCGATCGAACCGGTCAGCCAGGTGAAGGCCTCGGTCCGGGCGTTGGCGGGGACGAGCTGCTCGACCATCGTGTAGCCGGTGATCAGCGCCGGGGCGATGAACAGGCCGACGACCAGGCCGACCGCACCCAGCAGGACCACCGAGTGGACGGTCCACAGGACGGACGCGGCGGCGGTGAGGCCGATGTAGCCCAGGATCAGCCGGCGGCGCGGGCCGATCTTCCAGGCGACGGCGCCCATGGCGATGCCGGCGATCATGTTGCCGGCGGCGAAGACGCCGTAGAGCAGGCCGTTGGCCCCGGGGTTGCCGATCTCGTTAGAGAAGGCGGTGAGCGAGACCTGCATGCCGCCGAAGACGGCGCCGATCCCGAGGAAGGCGAAGACCAGGACGCGCAGGCCGGGGAAGGACAGGGCGAAGGCCCGCTTCTCGCCGCCGGTCGTCGGGGCGTGCGGCTTGGGCTGGGTGGCGCGCCGGGCCGCGAAGAGCAGGCCGCCGAGCAGCGTCAGCGTGGCCTCGGTGACCAGGCCGGCCGCCGGGTGCACGCCGGTGCACAGGGCGGTCGCCAGGACCGGGCCGACGACGAAGGTGAACTCGTCGGTGACGGACTCGAACGCGGCGGCCGTGGGCAGCAGCGGCGAGCCCTCCAGCTTGGCGGCCCAGCGGGCCCGGACCATCGGGCCGACCTGCGGCACCGAGGCGCCGGCGGGGACGGCGGCGAGCGCCAGCGCCCAGACCGGAGCGCCCGCGAGGGCGAGCGCGGCCAGGCCGCTGACGGCGGCGGCGTGCGCGATGACCACGGGGAACAGGACGGCGCTCTGGCCGAAGCGGTCGGTGAAGATGCCCATCAGCGGCGCGGACAGCGCCATGGAGATGCCGGTGACCATGGCGATGATGCCGGCACTGCCGTAGGAGCCGGTGGTGTGCTGGACCAGCAGCAGGATGCTGATGGTCAGCATGCCGAAGGGCAGTCGGGCTGCGAAGCCGGGGAGAACGAAGCCGAGGGCGCCGGGAGTGCGCAGGAGCTGCCCGTATCCGGGGCGGGCGGACTTGGTGGTCGTGACCGCGGATGTCACGGCCTTGCCTTTCCGCTGCCTGGTAGAACTCCCCGTCTGCGGACGGTGCGCCACCTTGTGAGTGGCCGCACCCGTACATGTGGGAGCCCCGAGAGCTGTCCTCTTGCGCAGAACCGAGTGATACCTGGGCGCCCACTGCGGGAGGGTGCCACGGCCGCTTTGCGGTCGCGCCAGCTCTGCGTCAGGCAGAGTTGGTTCGATGTGGTGTGCCTTTATCGTACAGGCAGACCCGCTCTCACGCCCTGTGATTCCGGTGACAAGGCATGTCTTCACCTGCGATTAACTGGAACTTCGCATTCCAGGACCCGTTAAACGAGGGCAAATCTGGACATATTCCGTCGAATTTGGCTGAATTAGAACGCGGCTCTAAGTGGCGGCATCCGTTCCCAGCCACCCCGCCAGCTTGCCGCCCCGCGCCACCGCCCGCAGCCGGGCCTCGGCCGCGTCCCGCACCGGATCGGTGGCCACCACCAGCAGCTCGTCCCCGCGCCGCAGCACCGTGGACGGCAGCGGTACGAAGCTCTTCGCGTCCCGCACCACCAGCGTGACGGAAGCCCCCGGCGGCAGCCGCAGCTCGCTCACCTCGACGCCGTGCATCCGCGAGGCCGCCGGGATCGCGAAGGACAGCAGGTGTCCGCGCAGCTTCTCCAGCGGCGCCGACTCGATCCCCAGGTCCGAGGCGGCCTCGTCGGTGTCGCCGAGCTTCAGCTTGCGCGCCAGCCACGGCAGGGTCGGCCCCTGCACCAGGGTGTAGACGACGACCAGCACGAAGACGATGTTGAAGACCCGCTCGCTGCCCTCGATCCCGGACACCATGGGGATGGTCGCCAGGATGATGGGCACGGCTCCGCGCAGGCCGGCCCACGACATGAGCGCCTGTTCCTGCCAGGGCAGCCGGAACGGCAGCAGGGAGACGAAGACCTCCAGCGGCCGCGCCACCATCGTGAGCACCAGGCCGATGATCACGGCGGGCCAGAAGTCGTTGACCAGCTCGTGCGGGGTGACCAGCAGCCCCAGCAGTACGAACATGCCGATCTGGGCGATCCAGCCGAGCCCGTCCGCGAACCCGCGCGTGGCCGGCCAGTGCGGCAGCTTCGCGTTCCCGAGGACCATCGCCGCCAGGTAGACGGCGAGGAAGCCGGAGCCGTGGGCCATCGCGCCGGCCGCGTACGCGGTGATGGCGATGGCCATGACGGCGATCGGGTAGAGGCCCGAGGCGGGCAGTGCCACGTGCCGCAGGCCGTACGAGCCCAGGAAGCCCACCGCCAGGCCGATCGCGGCGCCGATCGACAGCTCCAGCGCGATCTTGCCGAGCAGGACGTACCAGTCGTCCACCGGTCCGACCGTCGAGAAGGCCACCACCAGGATGACGACGGGGGCGTCGTTGAAGCCGGACTCGGCCTCCAGCACGCCCGTCACCCGTGCGGGCAGCGGCACCTTGCGCAGTACGGAGAAGACGGCCGCGGCGTCGGTCGAGGAGACGACCGCGCCGATCAGCAGGGCCTGGCGCCACTCCAGTCCGACCAGGTAGTGCGCGCCCGCCGCCGTCACGCCCACGCTGACCGCGACGCCCACCAGTGACAGCACGATCGCCGCCGGGAGGGCCGGTTTGATCTCTTTCCACTTGGTGCCCAGACCACCCTCGGCGAGGATCACGACGAGCGCGGCATAACCGATGACCTGCGTCAGCTCGGCGTTGTCGAACACGACGTTGCCGATGCCGTCCTGGCCTATCGCGATGCCTATGCCGAGGTAGATGAGCAGGCTGGGCAGACCGCTTCGCGAGGAGACGCGCACCGCCGCGACGGCGACGAGCAGCACGAGCGAGCAGACCAGCAGAAGCTCATTGAGCGTGTGGACGGTCAGCGGTATGCCCTTTCCTCAAAGCGCGGCCGGCGGATCGTTCCGCCTGGCGGCACATTCGGCAAGTACTTCGTTACCTTACCTAATCTTTGACGCTCTCTTTACGCGATAACCACATTGTGAAACGACTGTTCGACCCTGGCACGGGCAGCTCGACCCCTGGCGGATCAACGAACCCGGTCCTGCGCCTATGGTTGCTCCCAGCACTCCCAGGACCACCCTGCCCCTCTAAGGACAGCGATGCCCGCCAACGAAACCGTCCCTTCCGTCAAGAAGAAGGGACGACGCGCCCGTCTGATCGTGCTCGTGCTGGTCCTGGCGCTCGTCGCGGGCCTCGGCTACGGGGCGTACTGGAGCCTGGACAGCCTGCGCGCCTCGTACCCCCAGGCCACCGGCTCCCTCAAGGTCCCCGGCCTGGCCGGGACCGTGGACGTCAAGCGCGACTCCCACGGCATTCCGCAGCTCTACGCCGACAGCGACGAGGACCTCTTCCGCGCCCAGGGCTTCGTCCACGCGCAGGACCGGTTCTGGGAGATGGACGTACGCCGCCACATGACCTCCGGGCGGCTGTCCGAGATGTTCGGCTCCGGCCAGGTCGAGACCGACGCCTTCCTGCGCACGCTGGGCTGGCGCCAGGTCGCGCAGCAGGAGTACGACACCAAGCTCGCGCCGGAGACGAAGAAGTACCTGCAGGCCTACGCCGACGGGGTCAACGCGTACCTGAAGGGGAAGTCCGGCAAGGACCTCTCCGTCGAGCACGCCGCCCTCAAGCTCACCGAGAGCTACGAGCCCGAGCAGTGGACCCCGGTGGACTCGGTGGCCTGGCTCAAGGCGATGGCGTGGGACCTGCGCGGCAACATGCAGGACGAGATCGACCGCGCGCTGATGGCGGGCAAGCTCTCGCAGGCGCAGATCGACGACCTGTACCCGCCGTACCCCTACGACCGGAACAAGCCGATCGTCGAGGGCGGCAAGACCGAGGGCGGCAAGTACACCCCCCAGCCCGGCGGCGGCTCCGGCTCCAACCCGGGCGCCCAGGGCGGCAAGGGCAGCACCCCGCTCTCCGCGAGCGGCTCCACCGAGAGCGGCCTCGCCGGCAACGCCACCGCCCAGGGCGCGACCGTGGGCCTGCGCACGCAGATGAGCGCCCTCGCCGACACCCTCGACCGGATCCCCGCGATCCTCGGCCCGAACGGCAGCGGCATCGGATCGAACTCCTGGGTGATCTCCGGCAGGTACACGACCACCGGCAAGCCGCTGCTCGCGAACGACCCGCACCTCTCCCCGCAGCTGCCCTCGGTCTGGTACCAGATGGGCCTGCACTGCCGGACCGCCTCGGCCCAGTGCCAGTACGACGTGAGCGGCTTCACCTTCTCCGGCATGCCGGGCGTGGTCATCGGCCACAACGCCGACATCGCCTGGGGCATGACCAACCTCGGCGCCGACGTCACCGACCTCTACCTGGAGCAGGTCAAGCCCGAGGGCTACGTCTACGACAACAAGGTGCTCCCCTTCACCACCCGTGAAGAGGAGATCAAGGTCGCCGGCGGCAACAGCAAGAAGATCACCGTCCGCACCACCAACAACGGCCCGCTGATCTCCGACCGCAGCGAGGAGCTCGCCACGGTCGGCGCCCGCGCCCCCGTCGCCAGCTCGGCCCCCGACCGCGGTGACGGCTACGCCGTCGCCCTGCGCTGGACGGCACTGGACCCCGGCAAGTCGATGGACGCGGTCTTCAAGATCAACCGGGCCAAGGACTTCAACAGCTTCCGCGCCGCCGCCCGCGACTTCGAGGTCCCGTCGCAGAACCTGATCTACGCCGACAACAAGGGCCCGACCGGCAACATCGGCTACCAGGCACCGGGCCGCATCCCGATCCGCACCACGGGCGACGGCCGCATGCCGGCCCCCGGCTGGGACTCCAAGTACGCCTGGAAGGGCGGCAAGGACGGCAACGCCGGCTACGTCCCGCAGGACGAGATGCCCTGGGACCTCAACCCGGCCCGCGGCTACATCGTCACCGCCAACCAGGCGGTCGCGGAGCCCGGCGCCGGCCCGGGCAAGTACCCGTACCTGCTGACCACCGACTGGGGCTACGGCGCCCGCAGCCAGCGGATCAACGACCTCATCGAGGCGAAGATCAAGGACAGCGGCAAGATCTCCACCGACGACATGCGCACCATGCAGATGGACAACAGCAGCGAGATCGCCGCGCTGCTGACCCCGATGCTGGCCAAGATCGAGGTCTCGGACCCGGACGTGCGGTCCGCGCAGAAGCTCCTGGAGGGCTGGAACTACACCCAGGAGCCCGACTCGGCGGCCGCCGCCTACTTCAACGCGGTCTGGCGCAACATCCTCAAGCTGTCCTTCGGCGACAAGATGCCCAAGGAACTGCGCATCGAGGGCAGCTGCATGAACGTGCGCGGCAACGGCACCGGCCCCGCCGACGACCTCGCCAAGACCGTCCGCGAATGCGGCACCCGCGGCCCCGACTCGGCGCAGCCCGACGGCGGCGACCGCTGGTTCGAGGTGGTCCGCCGGCTGGTCAAGGACGAGAAGTCGCCGTGGTGGAGCTCGCCCAAGAAGGGCCTGACCGTCCCGGCCACCACGACCCGCGACGAGCTCTTCGCCCGGGCCATGGAGGACGCCCGCTGGGAGCTGACCGCCAAGCTCGGCAAGGACCAGTCCACCTGGAGCTGGGGCCGGCTGCACCAGCTGACGCTGAAGAACCAGACCATCGGCACCGAGGGCCCCGGCTTCATGCAGTGGCTCCTCAACCGCGGCCCCTGGAACCTCGGCGGCGGCGAGGCCACCGTCAACGCGACCGGCTGGAACGCCTCCAGCGGGTACGCGGTCACCTGGGTCCCGTCGATGCGGATGGTCGTCAACCTCAACGACCTCGACAAGTCCCGCTGGATCAACCTGACGGGCGCCTCGGGGCACGCGTACCACGACAACTACACGGACCAGACGACCATGTGGGCCAAGGGCGAGCTGCTGGACTGGCCCTTCGGCAAGGACGCGGTCGACAAGGCCACGACCGAGACGCTGACCCTCAAGCCGGCCGACTCGGACTAGCCGAAGCGCACCACCCCCGACGGGGTGGCCACCGCCTGGACGGGGTGGTCGTGCGGTTCCTCCGGGACCCGCGCGACCACCTCTTCGTCATAGAGGAGCACCACCAGCGCGGGGTGCGCCCCGGCCCGCTCCAGCCGCTCCAGCACCCGGTCGTACGAGCCCCCGCCGCGGCCGAGCCGCATCCCGCGCCGGTCCACGGCGAGCCCGGGCAGCAGCACGGCGTCGGCGCCGGTCACCGCGTCGGGCCCCAGCCGCGGGCCCGCCGGCTCCAGCAGCCGCATCTTCCCCGGGTGCGCGGTCTCGGCGAGGCTGCCCGGGCCCTCGTACGCCGCCCAGTCGAGGTCGTTGTCGGGCAGCAGCACGGGCAGCAGCACCCGCTTCCCGGCATCGCGCAGCGCGTCCAGCAGCTCGTGCGTCCCGGGTTCGCCGCCCACGGAGACGTACGCCGCCACCGTGCGGGCGCCGGCCAGCTCCGGCAGCGCGAGGGCGGAGCGGGAGAGCGCGCGGGCCGACGTACGGCGGGCGTCGTCGGACAAGGAGCGGCGGGCGGCGAGGAGTTCCCGGCGCAGCTCCGCCTTGGCACCGGGCGTGGGACGGGTGGGGCGGTTCTCTACCACAGCTCTTTCACAGTTCCTTCCATACAGGCTTCAACCTGGACTTATTCACCTGAATCTCATGGGGCAGTCCTGGCGACCGACTATCGTTCTGCCCATGACTCAGTTGCACCCCGTGATCAAAAAGGCTGTCATTCCGGCGGCCGGCCTCGGCACCCGCTTCCTCCCGGCGACCAAGGCCACCCCCAAGGAAATGCTCCCGGTCGTGGACAAGCCGGCCATCCAGTACGTGGTCGAGGAAGCAGTCTCGGCCGGTCTGGACGACGTCCTGATGATCACAGGCCGTAACAAGCGCGCTCTGGAAGACCACTTCGACCGGAACTACGAGCTCGAGTCGGCGCTCATCGCCAAGGGCGACGACGACCGCCTGAAGAAGGTCCAGGAGTCCAGCGACCTGGCCACCATGCACTACGTCCGCCAGGGCGACCCGCGCGGCCTCGGCCACGCGGTGCTGTGCGCCGAGCCGCACGTCGGTGCCGAGCCCTTCGCCGTCCTGCTCGGCGACGACCTCATCGACCCGCGCGACCCGCTGCTGCGGCAGATGTGCGAGATCCAGCAGCGCACCGGCGGCACCGTCGTCGCGCTCATGGAGGTCGACCCGGCCCAGGTGCACCTCTACGGCTGCGCCGCCGTCGAAGCCACGGACGAGACGGACGTCGTCCGGATCACCGGTCTCGTCGAGAAGCCGGACGCGGCCGACGCGCCCAGCAACTACGCCGTCATCGGACGCTATGTCCTCAACCCCGCGATCTTCGACATACTGCGTGAGACCGAGCCGGGCCGCGGTGGGGAGATCCAGCTCACCGACGCCCTGCAGAAGCTTGCCGCGGACGAGACCGTCGGCGGCCCGGTGCACGGCGTGGTCTTCCGGGGCCGTCGCTACGACACCGGAGACCGCGGGGACTACCTGCGGGCCATCGTCCGCCTCGCGTGCGAGCGTGAGGACCTGGGCCCGGACTTCCGCACCTGGCTTCACCGTTACGTCACGGAGGAGATGTAGGACCTTGAGCAGTTCCGCACCGCAGGACACCGACCAGCACCGACTGTGGTCCGTGGACGAGCACCTCGCGGACGTCCTCGCCGCCGTCCGGCCGCTGGAGCCCATCGAGCTCCAGCTGCTCGACGCCCAGGGCTGTGTCCTGGTCGAGGATGTCACCGTGCCCGTCGCCCTCCCGCCCTTCGACAACAGCTCCATGGACGGCTACGCCGTCCGTACGGCCGATGTCCAGGGCGCGAGCGAGGAGTTCCCCGCGGTGCTGACGGTCATCGGGGACATCGCGGCGGGCAGCGGCGAGCTGCCCACCGTCGGCCCCGGCCAGGCCGCCCGCATCATGACCGGTGCCCCACTGCCGCCCGGCGCGGAAGCCGTCGTACCGGTCGAGTGGACCGACGGCGGTACGGGCGGCGGCGCGGCCTCGGGGATGACCCCCGCCAGCGCCGCCCCCGAGGGCGCGGCCGGCGAGGTACGGGTGCACCGCCCCGCCGAGGCGCGGGCGCACGTCCGGGCGCGCGGCAGCGACGTACAGGCCGGGGACCTCGCGCTGGCCGCGGGCACCGTCCTGGGCCCGCCGCAGATCGCGCTGCTCGCCGCCATCGGGCGGGGCGCCGTACGGGTGCGCCCGCGCCCGCGCGTCGTCGTCATGTCCACCGGCAGCGAGCTGGTCCAGCCGGGTGAGGCACTGGGCGCCGGGGCGATCTACGACTCCAACAGCTTCGCGCTGGCCGCGGCCGCGCGGGACGCCGGGGCCATCGCCTACCGCGTCGGCGCCGTCGCGGACGACGCCGACACCCTGCGCGCCACCATCGAGGACCAGCTGATCCGCGCGGACCTGCTGGTGACCACGGGCGGCGTCAGCGTCGGCGCGTACGACGTGGTCAAGGAGGCGCTCACCGCGGTCTCCACCGGATCCGAGGACGTGGACGGCGCGGGGATCGACTTCCGCAAGCTCGCCATGCAGCCCGGCAAGCCGCAGGGCTTCGGCACCATCGGCCCCGACCACACCCCGCTGCTGGCCCTGCCCGGCAACCCCGTCTCCTCCTACGTCTCCTTCGAGCTGTTCGTGCGCCCCGCGATCCGGGCGCTCATGGGCCTGCCGCACACCGAGGTCAGCCGGCCGAGCGTGCGCGCGGTGTTCGAGGCGGACAAGGCGATCGGCTCCCCGGCGGGCCGCCGGCAGTTCCTGCGCGGCAAGTACGACGCCGAGAGCGGCACGGTCAGCCCGGTCGGCGGGTCGGGCTCGCACCTGATCGCCGCGCTGGCGCACGCCGACTCGCTGATGGTCGTACCGGAGGACGTCACCTCGGTGGAGCCGGGGACCGAGCTGGAAGTGGTCCTGATCGGCTGACGCCCGGCGGATGCGGGTAGCGTGTGTCGCACCACACAGGCCCTCGCGGGGCCCAGAGCGGAGCGGCACAGCATGAGTACCGAGAGCAGGCTCACCCACATCGACGAGGCCGGCGCGGCCCGGATGGTCGACGTCTCCGAGAAGGCCGTCACCACGCGCACGGCGCGGGCCAGCGGACGGGTACTCGTCTCCGCCCGGGTGATCGAACTGCTGCGCGGCGAGGGCGTCCCCAAGGGCGATGCCCTCGCCACCGCGCGGATCGCCGGGATCATGGGTGCGAAGCGGACCCCCGACCTGATCCCGCTGTGCCACCCGCTGGCCGTGTCCGGCGTGAAGGTGGACCTGTCGGTCGTGGACGACGCCGTCGAGATCCTCGCCACCGTGAAGACGGCAGACCGGACGGGCGTCGAGATGGAGGCGCTGACCGCCGTCGCCGTCGCCGGGCTCACCGTGATCGACATGGTGAAGGCCGTCGACAAGGGCGCGGTCATCACGGACGTGCGGGTCGAGGAGAAGACGGGCGGCAAGTCCGGCGACTGGGCGCGCTCGTGAACGCCCCCCGCGGCGGCGAGGTCCACAGCCACAGCCACGGCCACGCCCCGGCTCACTCCGGTGCGGCGGCCGCGCCGCCCGCCACGGGCGAGGCCTGGGCGGCGCACGCCCCCGAGGCCGGCGCACCGGCGGAGCTGCGCGCCCTGGTGGTCACGGCCTCCAACCGCGCCTCCAGGGGCGTGTACGCGGACCGGGGCGGGCCGGTGCTCGCCGAGGGGCTGGGCGCGCTCGGCTTCGCGGTGGACGGCCCGCGCGTCGTCCCGGACGGGGATCCCGTCGAGGAGGCGCTGCGCGAGGGCGTGGCCGCCGGGTACGACGTCATCCTCACCACCGGCGGCACCGGCATCTCGCCGACCGACCGCACCCCGGACGCCACCGCGCGGGTGCTGGACTACGAGATCCCGGGCATCCCGCAGGCCATCCGCGCCGAGTCCCTGGCGAAGGTGCCGACCGCGGCGCTGTCCCGGGGCCTCGCGGGCGTGGCCGGGCACACCCTGATCGTGAACCTCCCGGGCTCGACGGGCGGGGTCCGCGACGGCCTCGCCGTGCTCTCCCGCGTCCTGCTGCACGCCGTGGACCAGATCCGGGGCGGCGATCACCCCGTACCGCCCGGCAGACATTCCGGGAGCCCGAGCTGAACGGGCCTTCCTGGCCGGTGGTGCTGACGGACGGCGATGTCACGCTCCGGCCGATAAAGCTGCGGGACCAGGCCGCCTGGCGCGAGGTCAACCGCCGCAACCGCGACTGGTTGCGGCCGTGGGAGGCGACGATCCCGCCGCCCGCGCCCTGGGGGCCGGTGATCCAGCGGCCCACGTACCGCCAGATGGTCCGCCACCTGAGGGCGGAGGCGAACGCGGGGCGCATGCTCCCCTTCGTCATCGAGTACCAGGGCAGGCTCGTCGGCCAGCTGACGGTCGCCGGGATCACCTGGGGCTCGATGTGCGCGGGCCACGTCGGCTACTGGGTGGACCGCGAGGTGGCGGGCCGCGGCGTGATGCCCACCGCGGTCGCGCTGGCCGTGGACCACTGCTTCGCGAAGGTGGGCCTGCACCGGATGGAGGTGTGCATCCGCCCGGAGAACGGGCCGAGCCGGCGGGTCGTGGAGAAGCTCGGCTTCCGCGAGGAGGGGCTGCGGCCGCGCTACCTGCACATCGACGGCGCGTGGCGCGACCACCTCGTGTACGCGCTCACGGTGGAGGAGGTGCCGGAGGGGCTGTTGCGCCGCTGGCACCGCGACCGGCACCCGAACTCGCCGCCCAAATGAAAAAGCGAATATCTGTTCGAATTTGAGCGTTCGGGAACCGATTCGCCCATAACTTGATCCGAAGAATCACAAAAAAAGTCCGTGATATCAGCCGGATCGTGCGACACACCGGCTCAATTGGCGGATTCCCTCGGCCGCGCCCCTCTACGGTGTGAGGTGTGAGCAGCAGCGGCCTCATCTACGCAGTCATTGTCGGGGCCTGGGCCGCCTACTTGGTGCCCATGTGGCTCCGGAGGCAGGACGAGCTGAACGAAGCCCGTCCGACGGAACGCTTCTCCACTGCCATCCGGCTGCTGTCCGGCCGGGCGGGAATGGAGCGCCGTTACGCCAAGGGACTGCGCGGGCGCGGTGACGAAGAGGCACAGCCCCAGCCCCCCGCGGACCCGGACGCCGCGACGGAAACGGTGAATTCCGTGGACGCCGACGCCCGGGCCATCGCCGTGCCCCCGACCAGGGCGGAGCCGAGATCGGCCGCCTCCGAGCGGGCGGACCGGGCGGAGCGGGCCCGGCGCGAGCAGCGCCTCCAGGTGCTCGCGCGCCGTCGGCGCACCACCGCGCTCCTCTTCCTGATCTTCACGCTCGGCGCCGTCGCGGCGGCCGTCGGCGGGCTGCAGTACCTGTGGGCCCCGGCCGTGCCGGCCGTGCTGCTGAGCGCGTACATCGTGCACCTGCGGGTCCAGGAGCGCAGGCGCTACGAGTTCACCATGGACCGGCGGCGCGCCGAGGCGGCCGCCCGCCAGCTGCGCGAGAACCGCCCGCGCCGGCGGGAGCCCGAGGCCGAGGCCGGCGCCGAACCGGACCCCGCGCCACCGGTCTCCCCGCAGGAGGCCGGGCGCCGCGCGCTGGTCGAGCAGACCGACCACGCCGAGTGGGTGGACCAGCAGCGCGAACGCGGCCGCGGCCCGGCCCGCGGTGACAGCTGGGAGCCGGTACCGGTCCCGCTGCCGACGTACGTGACGGCCCCGGTCGCCCCGCGCGCCACCGGCCCCGCGGCCCCGGACGCCTGGAGCGCGGCCCGTTCCAGCACGGCGGAGCCGACGGAACCCCGCCTGCGCGCCCAGCCGCACCCCCAGCAGCCCCCGTCCCGCCCCCGCACCCGCGATGCGGCACGTACGCCGCTGTTCGACCAGTACGAGGGCGAGGACCGCCCCCGCGCGGCGAACGAGTGATCGGTGACCTGCACGGACGCTCCTGACTATCGGTTTTGGAGCACCCGCGCGGGGATGCTAATGTTTCACACGTCGCAAGGGCCTGTGGCGCAGTCTGGTAGCGCACCTCGTTCGCATCGAGGGGGTCTGGGGTTCAAATCCCCACAGGTCCACAGACGACAGTTCGCGAGTAGCTCTCGTGAACGTCACGAGATCCCGTCCGGTCGAAAGACCGGGCGGGATCTCTGCGTTTCCGGGGTCCGCCCGTATTGCTGCCCGAACGCGGGCCGAGCCCAGGGCGATTGCAGTACGGAAGAACTTCCCGCGGGGCCGGCCGGGCAGTGAGCCGTCTCGGTGTGCGGGCGGTCCGGAGCTGTTCTATGTTGGGTTGGTGCCGATGTGTCCGGCCCGCTTCCGCGGGGCCGACTGCGGAACGCCCGTGCGGTGCCCGGATCTTGCGGCACCCGGGCCACCCCACCCTTGGAGCGTCCGGTGACCACCCTGCGCGCAATTCCCGTCGTACCCCGCAAGGGCAACTCCCGCCGCCGCCTGGTGGCCTGCGGCCTGGTCGGCGGCATCATCGCCGTCGGAAGCATCGGCACCGCCGCCGGCACCGCCACCGCCGTCTCCGGTCGCCCCGTCCACGCGCTGCCGACCGTGGAGACGCCCACCCCCGAGGCGCCGGAGCCGAGCCCCTACGGAGAGGGCACCTGCCTCGACGGGACCCTCCCCGATTCCACGACCCCCGCGCCCGTCTCCAACAAGGAGGTCCCCTGCTCCTCGCCCGACGCCCACTACCTCGTCATCCAGCGCATCTCGAACACCACCGATCTGGACCGCTGCGAGGACAACCCCAGGAGCGAGTACAAGTTCTCGTACAGCTACACGGTCGGGGGCGTTCCCGTGAAGCAGTACGTCTACTGCCTCGTCGGCCTCGGCAGTTACGCCCGCCCCTGAGCGGCTGCGGGGCGCGCTCCACAATGGACCCATGACGGTTGACGACGGTGGGACCGCGCAGGCTTGGGCCGCGTTGGGCGGGGTGGACGGAGCGGTGGGGCGGGTGTCCTACCGGGGTGGGAGCGGGCTCGGGGAGGGGCCGTTGCCCGTGCGGGAGTTGGCGCGCGCGACCGTCGGGGTGTGCGCGCTGGCCGCGGCGGAGCTGGCCGCGGTGCGGGGCGGCGGCGGGGTGCAGGACGTGGGCCCGGTGGTGGTCGACGAAGGGGCCGTCGCGACGGCCTTCGTCAGCGAGCGGCACCTGCGGGTCGGGGGACGGGCGCCGGTGAACTTCGCCCCGCTGTCGGGGTTCTGGCGGGCGGCCGACGGGTGGGTGCGCACGCACGCGAACTACCCGCACCACGAGGCGGCCCTGGTACGGGCGTTGGGAGTGCCCGCCACCCCCGATGCGGTCGCGGACGCGGTGGCGGCGCGGCCGGCCGTGGAGGTGCAGGAGGCGGTGTACGCGGCCGGCGGGCTCGCCGTCACGGTCGCCGCGGAGTACGGGGAGCCGCAGCCGCTGGTGGAGACGCGGGTGGGGGAGGGGCGCGGCCGGGTCCTGGGCCCGGCTGCGCTTCCGGCCGCCGGGGTGCGGGTGCTGGACCTGACCCGGGTCATCGCCGGGCCGGTGGCCACGCGGACGCTCGGGCTGCTCGGCGCGGACGTGCTGCGGATCGACTCGCCGGGGCTGCCGGAGGCGGACGACGCGTACGCGGACACCGGGTTCGGGAAGCGGTCCGCGCTGCTGGACCTGGCCGACGGGGCGGACCGGGCCGTCTTCGAGGGGCTGCTGGCCGGGGCGGACGTGGTGGTGACGGGGTACCGGCCGGGGGCGCTGGAGCGGTACGGGCTCGGGGCGCGGGAGCTGCTGGCGCGCCGGCCCGGGCTGGTGGTGGCGGAGCTGTGCGCGTGGGGGTGGCACGGGGAGTGGGCCGGGCGGCGGGGCTTCGACTCGCTGGTGCAGGCCGGGTACGGCGTGGCCGCCCGGTACGCGGGCCCGGACGGGGTGCCGGGCGCGCTGCCGGCGCAGGCCCTCGACCACGGTACGGGGTACCTCGTGGCGGCCGGGGTGCTGAGGGCCCTCGCCGAGGGGGGCGGGCGGTCGCTGCGGTACTCCCTCGCCGGGACGGCGTCGTGGCTCGTGCGGGACGTTCCGGGGGCAGGCGCGGCCGAACCGGGGTACGCGGCGGAGCCGTGGCTCCGGGAGGTGCGGTCCGGGTACGGCGGGCTGCGGTACGCCGCCTCGCCGGTGCCCTTCGGGGAGTGGGGGCGGGGCCCGTCCCGCTGGGGTTCGGACCCCGCTGCCTGGCTCTGACCCAGACACCCCCTAATGCTGCGACCGGGAAGGAGACGGCAGCAGCGGCTTGGCCATGCAGCGGCTGGATTCGTAGAGGCGGTAGTAGCCGAACTTCGGGGCCGCCGTGTAGCCCTCGGAGAGGTAGAGGGCTATCGCCTCCGGCTGCTGGTCGCCCGTTTCCAGGGCCATCCGCCGGCGGCCCGCCGCGCGGGCGTCGGCTTCGAGCTCCGCGAGGATCCGGCGGGCCAGGCCCTGGCCGCGGGCCTCCGGGACGACGTACATGCGCTTCAGCTCGGCGTCGCCGTCCGAGTAGCCCTCGTCGTTCGCCTCCTGGCTGCGCCAGCCGCCGCTGGCTATCGGGGCGCCCGCGGCGTCGTAGGCGAGGAGGTAGAGGCCGTTCGGCGGTTCGAACATCGCCGGGTCGAGGAATGTGACATCGCCCTCGCCGTCGTAGCGCACCTGGTACTCGAGCTGGACCTGGTCGTTGAGTTTCACCGCGTCGGGGTGGTCGTACGGCACGGCGCGGAGCTGGATCCCGTGAGACATTCGAATATCGTACGGAACCCTCCCGCTATGGTGCAGGGATGCTCACTGTGACCTCCGTGAATGTGAATGGGATCCGCGCCGCCGCGAAGAAGGGCTTCGTGGAGTGGCTCGACGGATCCGACGCCGATGTCGTCTGCCTGCAGGAAGTGCGGGCCGAGGAGGGTCAGATCCCGGCGGAGGCCAGGGAGCCCGAGGGCTGGCACACCGTGTTCGCGCCGGCCGCCGCCAAGGGCCGGGCCGGGGTCGCGCTCTACACGCGGCGGGCGCCCGAGCGGGTGCAGGTCGGATTCGGGAGCGAGGAGTTCGATTCCTCCGGGCGGTACATCGAGGTGGACCTGCCCGGCGTGACCGTGGCGAGCCTCTACCTGCCGTCCGGGGAGGCCGGGACCGAGAAGCAGGACGAGAAGTACCGGTTCATGGGGGAGTTCCTGACCTACCTCGCGGGGCTGAAGGTGCGGGCCGCCGCCGACGGGCGCGAGGTCGTGGTGTGCGGGGACTGGAACATCTGCCACCGGGAGGCCGACCTCAAGAACTGGAAGACGAACCGCAAGAACGCCGGCTTCCTGCCCGAGGAGCGGGAGTGGCTGGGCAAGGTGTACTCCGACGCCGGATACGTGGACGTGGTGCGCGAGCTGCACCCGGACACCGAGGGGCCGTACTCCTGGTGGTCCTACCGCGGGCGCGCCTTCGACAACGACGCCGGGTGGCGCATCGACCTCCAGGTCGCGACCCCGGGGCTGGCCGGCAAGGCCGTGAAGGCCTTCGTCGAGCGGGCCGAGACGCACCCCGAGCGGTGGTCCGACCACGCTCCGGTGACCGTGGTCTACGAGCTCGGCTCCTGAGCGGACGGCTTGTGGAGGCGGTCCATCGCCATGCTGAGCTCGGCCTCGACCACGCTCTTGGCCAGCGGGCGCAGCCTCCGCAGGGCCTCCTCCCCGAGGTGGGCGGAGATGAGCTCGGAGAACAGGGCGGCCATCGCGTCGGCGTGTTCGCGGACCCGGCGGCCCGTCTCCAGCACGGCGGACAACGGGACGCCCTCGCGGACGAGCGCCGAGGAGACGTCGAGCAGCCGGCGGCTGACGTGGACGATCTCCTCGCCGTCGGTGGCAAGGTAGCCGAGGTCCAGGGAGGCCGCCAGGTTCTCCGGGGTGACCTCGCCCTCGAAGTAGTCGGCGAGGGCCTCCGGCGACAGGCGGACCGGGGTCTCCTCCGACCAGCCGATGCCGAGCAGCTCGCCGAGCTGGCCGACGTCGCGGCCCTTCTCGAAGGCGGCGGTCAGTTCGGCGATGCCGCCGAGGGTGTGGCCGCGCTCCAGCAGTGCGGCGATGGTGCGGAGCCGGGCCAGGTGGTGGTCGTCGTACCAGGCGATGCGGCCTTCGCGGCGCGGCGGCGGGAGGAGTTTGCGCTCGCGGTAGAAGCGCAGGGTGCGCACGGGTATGCCGGCCGCCTCGGCCAGCTCCTCCGTCCGGTATTCGCGCACTGTGCTCCTCGGTCCGGTCCGGTTTTCCGCCACATGCGCAGCCTAGGGCGTACCCGCAGTAACTTTCCGGGCACGACCCCTACCCATGGGTACGGGGCTGCTCTACTCTCCCGATTGTGCCAGTGATTGCTGGCAGCGTTGTGGGTGTGGCTGGGCTGGGCTGGGACTGCGGAAGCGGAAGGCGGCGGGCATGAGCGGCATGGGCGGTGGCATGGACGGGCGTGAGCACGTACGGGTGGCGGTGATCGGGTCCGGATTCGGCGGACTGGGCGCGGCCGTGCGGCTGCGGCGCGAGGGGATCACGGACTTCGTCGTACTGGAACGGGCCGACTCCGTCGGCGGGACCTGGCGCGACAACAGCTACCCCGGGTGCGCGTGCGACGTCCCCTCGCACCTGTACTCGTTCTCCTTCGCGCCCAACCCCGACTGGCCCCGGACCTTCTCCGGGCAGCCGGCCATCCGGGAGTACCTGGAGCACGTCGCCGACACCTTCGGGCTGCGCCCGCACATCCGGCTGAACCACGAGGTCCGGATGATGCGCTGGGACGCGGACCAGCTGAGGTGGGAGATCGAGACCTCGGGCGGGGAGTTCACCGCCGACGTCGTCGTCTCCGCCACCGGGCCGCTGTCCGACCCGAAGATGCCGGAGGTCCCAGGGCTCGCCGGATTCCCCGGCAAGGTCTTCCACTCGGCCCGCTGGGACCACGACTACGACCTGCGCGGCAAGCGCGTCGCCATGATCGGCACCGGCGCCTCCGCCATCCAGATCGTGCCCGCCATCGCGCCCGAGGCGGAGCGGCTCACGCTCTTCCAGCGGACCCCGCCGTGGGTGATGCCGCGCACCGACCGGGCCATCACCGCCATCGAGCGCTGGCTGCACCGCCAGCTGCCCTTCACCCGGGCGGCGCGCCGCGGGCTGCTGTGGGGGATCCGGGAACTCCAGGTCAGCGCCTTCACCAAGCGGCCGAACCAGCTCGGGCTCATCGAGTCGCTGGCCAAGGCGAACATGGCGCGCTCCATCAAGGACCCGGCGCTGCGGGCCAAGCTGACGCCCTCGTACCGGATCGGCTGCAAGCGCATCCTGCTCTCCAGCGAGTACTACCCGGCGCTGGCCCGGCCCGACGTGGACCTGGTCGCCTCCGGGCTGAAGGAGATCCGCGGATCGGTGCTGGTCGCGGCCGACGGGACCGAGACCGAGGTCGACGCGATCATCTTCGGCACCGGCTTCCACGTCACGGACATGCCGATCGCCGACCGGGTGGTGGGCGCGGAGGGCAAGACCCTCGCGGACGTGTGGAAGGACGGGATGCAGTCGCTGCGCGGGGCGACGGCGGCCGGCTTCCCGAACTGGATGACGATCATCGGGCCGAACACCGGGCTCGGGAACAGCTCGATGATCCTCATGATCGAGTCGCAGCTGAACTACATGGCCGACTACATGCGGCAGCTCGACGTCCTCGGCGGCCGGGTCGCGCTCGCGGCCAGGCCCTCGGCCGTCAACACCTGGAACCGCAAGGTCCAGGACCGGATGGAGCGGACGGTGTGGAACACCGGCGGCTGCACCAGCTGGTACCTGGACGGGCAGGGCCGCAACACCACGGTCTGGCCGGGGACCACCGGCGAGTTCCGCCGCGAGACGCGGAGCGTGGACCTGGCCGAGTACGAGGTCGTGCGCGTCCGGGAGCGGGACCGCGAGCGGGTCCCGGCCGCGGCGAAGGCCGAACGCACCGCCGGGGCCGCGGCCGTGCCGGCCGCCGCCGCTCCCGCGCAGGCCGCCGCCGTCGAGGAGGGCGCCGCGTGAGCCGCCTGACGCACGTCACCGCCGGGCCGTACGCGCCCGTGGCCGCCCGGCGCGAGCTCGTCGCCACCTCCGCCGACGGGGCCCGGCTGCACGTCGAGGTGCACGGGGAGGAAGGCGCGCCGGCCGTGGTGCTGGCACACGGCTGGACCTGTTCCACCGCCTTCTGGGCCGCGCAGGTACGGGCCCTGTCGGGCACCCACCGGGTCATCGCCTACGACCAGCGCGGCCACGGCCGCAGCCCCGCGGCGACCGCGTACAGCACCACCGCCCTCGCCGACGACCTCGTCGCCGTCCTGCGCGCCACCCTCGCCCCCGGTGAGCGGGCCGTGGTCGCGGGGCACTCCATGGGCGGCATGACGATCATGGCCGCCGCCGGGCGGCCGGAGTTCGCCGAGCACGCCGCGGCCGTGCTGCTGTGCAGCACCGGCAGCAGCGCACTGGTCGAGGAGTCGCTGGTCCTGCCGGTCCGCGCCGGGCGGGCGCGGACCCGTGTCACCGGCGCGATCCTCGGGAGCCGCGCCCCGCTCGGGCCCGTGACGCCCGTGGCCAGGAAGGTGCTGAAGTACGCCACCATGGGCCCCGGTTCCGCACCCGACAAGGTCGAGGCCTGCGCCCGCATCGTGCACGCCTGCCCCACCGGGGTCCGCCACGCGTGGTCCCGGGTGCTGGCCGGGCTGGACCTGGACGCGAACCTGGCCGCGCTCACCGCGCCCACCGCCGTCATCGGCGGCAAGAACGACCGCCTGACCCCGATCGTGCACGCCCGGGGCCTGGCCGCCGCGCTGCCGAACTGCGTGGGGCTCACCGAGCTGACGGGCATGGGGCACATGACCCCGATCGAGGCCCCGGAAGCCGTCACCAACGCCGTGCGCGAACTCGCCGGTTCCTACCTGCCCGCCCCCGAGAAGGAGAAGACGCCGTGAGTGCTCGCAGGAGTCTGGAAGGCCAGGTCGCCGTCGTCACCGGCGCAGCCCGCGGCGTCGGCGAGCTGCTCGCCCGCAAGCTCTCCGCGCGCGGCGCGAAGATCGCCCTGGTGGGCCTGGAGCCGGAGGCGCTCAAGGAGGTCTCCGAGCGGCTGCACACCGACAGCGACCACTGGTACGCCGACGTCACCGACCACGAGGCCATGGCCCGCGTCGCGCAGGAGGTCAAGCAGCGTTTCGGCAAGGTGGACATCGTCGTGGCCAACGCGGGCGTGGCCGCCGGCGGGCCGTTCGTCGACTCCGACCCCGACGCCTGGCGCCGCGTGATCGAGGTCAACCTCATCGGCGGGGCCGTCACCGGCCGGGCCTTCCTGCCCGTACTGATGGAGAGCCGCGGCTACTTCCTGCAGATCGCCTCGCTCGCCGCGATCACCCCGGCGCCGATGATGACCGCGTACTGCGCGTCCAAGTCGGGCGTCGAGGCCTTCGCGCACTGCCTGCGCGCCGAGGTCGGCTACAAGGGGGTCAAGGTGGGCGTCGGCTACCTCTCCTGGACCGACACCGACATGGTGCGCGGCGCCGACCAGGACGAGGTCATGCGGGAGCTGCGCCAGCGGCTGCCGTGGCCGTCCAACCGCACGTACCCGCTGGGCCCGGCCGTCGACCGGATCGTGGCGGGCATCGAGCGGCGCTCGCCGCACGTGTACGCGCAGTGGTGGCTGCGCGGGATGCAGGGGATGCGCGGGTACCTCCCGGGGATCATCGCGACTGTCGGACAGCGCGAGATGAAGCGGTTCGAACCCCGACTGGCCAGTGTCTCCACGGGACTTGTGGGGGCCGGCGGGGCTGCGGACGAGCAGGACCGGAGCCGGCGCAGCTAGCCGGAATGCGAGGAATGTCCGGCCGTGCCAGGCTGGTCCGTGCCAAGCCCCGACACCCTTCCAGGAGGGAACAGCATGGGTATCAAGGACCAGTTCCAGGAAAAGGCGAAGCGGCTCGCGGAGCAGGCCGAGGCCGAGGCCGAGGCGCGAGGTTCCCAGGACGAGGCCCCGGAACGTTCCTCGCAGGTCGAGCAGGATGCGAAGGCGCAGGCCCAGAGGGCCCGTGACGCCTTCGACGACAACTTCGACAAGTAGCCGGCAACCGCTCCAGGGGTGCGACCCGTGCCGTTCCACGGGTCGCGCCCCTTTCGTGTGCCCGTGTGCCCGCTACCGCGGCGGCAGCTTCGGACGCCGCCGGTCCGGTACGTCCGTGTACCCCGGCGGTTGCAGGGCCGGGTCCTGCTCCAGCAGTTCCAGCGCCAGGTGCACCGCGTCGTCGAGCTGGGCGTGCCGCCCCTCCGCCCAGTCGAGCGGGGTGCGCAGGATCGCCAGGTCCGGCTCCACACCGTGGTTCTCCACCGACCACCCGTACTCCGGGAACCACGCCGCGTTCATCGGCACCGTGATCACCGTGCCGTCACCGAGGGTGTGCCGGCCGGTCATGCCGACCACCCCGCCCCAGGTGCGCTGGCCGACCACCGGGCCGAGCCCCAGCAGCTTGAAGGCCGCGGTGATCATGTCCCCGTCGGAGGAGGTCGCCTCGTCGGCCAGTGCCACGATCGGACCCCGGGGCGCGTTCGAGGCGTACGAGACCGGCTGGGCGTTGCGGGTCAGGTCCCAGCCGAGGATCGTACGGGTCAGCTTCTCCACCACCAGCTCGCTGATGTGCCCGCCCGCGTTGCCGCGTACGTCCACGATCAGGGCCGGCCGGGACATCTCCATCCGCAGGTCGCGGTTGAACTGCGCCCAGCCCGAGCCGCCCATGTCGGGGATGTGCAGGTAGCCGCACCGGCCGCCGCTGATCTCCCGGACCACCGCGCGCCGCTTGGACACCCAGTCCTGGTAGCGCAGCGGCCGCTCGTCGATCAGCGGCACGACCGCCACCCGCCGGGCCCGGCCCTCGCCCTCCGCGGGCTCGAAGGTGAGCTCCACCGTGGTGCCGCCGGCGGCCGAGAGCAGCGGGTAGGGTCCGGTGACCGGGTCCACCGGCCGGCCGTCCACGTGGGTCAGGACCGC
The DNA here is from genome assembly GCF_040682455.1 of Streptomyces sp. NPDC051183. Classification (NCBI taxonomy): domain Bacteria; kingdom Bacillati; phylum Actinomycetota; class Actinomycetes; order Kitasatosporales; family Streptomycetaceae; genus Streptomyces; species Streptomyces sp. NPDC051183. Next base: position 164,988 of record NZ_JBFBBA010000002.1, on the reverse strand, counting down.
GCCCTCGCGGATGCCGGTGCCGGCGAGCGGGGAGCGGGCCTTGGAGTCGGAGGACTCGCCGGGCAGGATCCGGGCGACGACCCAGGCCCCGTCCCGGGGGACCAGGTTGGCGCCGAGCAGCCCGATGGCCCGCTGGTAGTGCGGGGGGCCCTCGTTGCGGCGCGCGGGGGAGACGTAGGCGTGCGAGGTGCCCAGCTCGCCGAGCACCTCGCGCATCAGGTCGGCGAACTCGTCCGGGGAGGCGACCCGTTCGACCAGGGGACGGTACTGGCGCAGCACCCCGTCCCAGTCGATGCCGCACATGTCCGGCGCCCAGAAGTACGCCCGGATGATCCGCCCGGCCTCCTCGAAGGCCTGGCGCCACTCGGCCGCCGGGTCCACCTCGTGCAGGATCCGCCGCAGGTCCAGGTAGACGGTGGAGTCGCTGTCGCCCGACTCGGTCGCGGGGACCGCCCGTAGGTCGCCGTCGTCGTTCACCACGAGCCGGGTCCCGTCGCCGCTGACCGCGAACCAGTCCAGCCCGGAGGCCAGTTCGGTCTTGCGGGCCTTGGTGATGTCGAAGTGCTCCAGCGTCGGCTTGCCGCTGGTGTCGGCCGGGTTGGCGAAGGTCTCGCCGAGCGCGCCGGAGATCGGCCAGCGCAGCCACACCAGCCCGCCGCCGCTCACCGGGTACAGGGCCGAGTACTTCGACGCGGACACCGGGAAGGGGGTGACCCGGCTCTCCAGCCCCTCCACCTCCACGGTCACCGCGCCGTCGCCGGAGTCGGAGTCCCCCTCGGCCGGGTCGAGCCCGCCCGCCGCCGGGCGGCCGTCGGGCGAGAAGGCGAACGGCGAGGGGGTCGCCGAGGACAGTGGTACGAGGTACGGGCGGCAGCCCAGCGGGAAGGACAGATCGCCGGTGTGCACGTCGTAGACCGGGTCGAAACCGCGCCACGACAGGAAGGCGAGGTAGCGGCCGTCACGGGTGAAGACCGGACTCTCGTCCTCGAAGCGGCCGTTGGTGACGTCCACGATCGCCCGCGGGCCGGGGCCGGAGATCCGGACCATCTTGATCTGCCGCAGCGAGCGCCCGACGCCCGGGTGGGACCAGGTCAGCCAGGTTCCGTCGGGCGAGAACGCCAGGTCGGTGACCGGCCCGTTGATGGACCGGATCAGCTCGGTGACCTCCCCGTTGGACTCCTCGGACGCGTCGATGAGCAGCAGTCGCCCGTCGTTGGAGGCGATGGCGAGCCGTTCGCCGTCCGGGTCCGACAGCAGCTCCAGTACCCGTCCCAGCTCGCCCGAGGCCAGCCGGCGCGGCTCCCGCTCGCCGGAGGCCCGGGGCAGGTAGGCGATCTCGATCGCGTCCTCGCCCTCCGCGTCCGTCACGTACGCCACCTGCCCGCCGCTGCCGAGCATCTCGGGCAGCCGTACCCGCACGCCCGGGGTGTCGGCGATGGTCCGGGCGGGGCCGTCGCGGTGCGTCAGCCAGTACAGGCTGCCGCGCACGACGACGGCGCTGGCCCGCCCGGTGGCGTCGACGGACAGCGAGTCGACGTGGCTGGCGGCCGGCACCTGGTAGGTGCGCCGGCCCGCGCGGGGGCCGCCTAGGCGGACGTCGAGCTTGCGCGGGACGCTGTCGGCGGCGAGGGAGTCGACGAGCCAGACGTCCCCGGCGCACTGGTAGACGATCCGGGAGCCGTCGCTGGAGGCGTGCCGGGCGTAGAACTCCTCGTGGTCGGTGTGCCGGCGCAGGTCGGTCCCGTCGGGCAGGCATGAGTAGAGGTTGCCGATGCCCTCGTGGTCGGCGAGGAAGGCGATCCGGCCGCCGACGAACATCGGCGAGTCGAGGTGGCCCTCCAGGCCCTCCAGCAGCCTCTGGCCGTGCAGCCACAGGCGGCCGGTGGCGCCGCCGCGGTAGCGCTTCCAGGCGGCGGGCTCGTGCGGGGGCTTGCCGGTCAGCAGCAGGGTGCGCCGCTCGCTGCCGGGCCCGTCGGTTTCGTGGACGGCGATGTCGGAGACCGGGCCCCAGGGGAGCCGGCCGCCGGGGGAGCCGTCGGTCGGCAGGCTGTAGGCCCAGGAGAAGTAGGAGAAGGGCTGGCCCTGCGAGGACACGGCCAGGATGTCGCTGCGGCCGTCCTCGTCGGGCGGGGTCCAGCCGCAGACGCGGGTGTCGGTGGCGCCCCAGTGGCTCAGCTGGCGGGCCGGGCCGCCGTCCACGGGGGCGAGGTGGATCTCGGGGTCGAGGCTGCGCCAGGTGGTGAAGGCGATGTGCCGGCCGTCGGGAGAGAAACGGGGGTGGCTGACCCGGGTCCGGTCGACGGTGATCCGCCAGGCCCGGCCGACCGGATCTCCAGGGGGAACCAAGGGCGCCACCCAAAGATCGTCCTCGGTGGCGAAACACAGCAGGTCGTCGTGCAGGTGCGGGAACCGGAGGTACGCGACGTCGTGACTCACCCCCCAATGCTTTCCGCGCCAAGGGGGGCTGGCAACTCGTACAGGTGATCCAAGGTGACCCACGACACTGCGCGGAACGAAACGGAACGGTTTCGTTTCGCTGGATCCCGGGGTATCGTCCTATCCGTACGAAACAGTTTCGTCTCGATGAGCGTGCCGGAAGGGAGATGCCGAGATGGCCGAAGAAGTCACGTCGCGCCGCAGCCGGATCACCCCCGAGCGGGAGGCCGAACTCCACGGGGCGGTCCTCGACCTCCTGCGCGAGGTCGGCTACGAAGCGCTGACCATGGACGCGGTCGCCGCCCGTACGAAGTCCAGCAAGGCCACCCTCTACCGCCAGTGGGGGAGCAAGCCCGAGCTGGTCGCCCGAGCCCTGCGGTGCACCCAGCCGGTCTCCCTGCGGGAGATCGACACGGGCAGCCTGCGCGGGGACTTCGCGCTCATGATCGAACACTCCGACGACGACCAGATGGCGAAGGACACCGCGCTGATGCGGGGCCTGACCCACGCGGTCCACGAGAGCCCGGAGCTCCACAAGGCGCTGCGGGACCTGCTGGTCGACCCGGAGATCACCGGCCTGCAGGTGATGCTGCAGCGGGCCGTGGACCGGGGCGAGATCGCCCCGGACTGTCCGGCCCTGGCCTTCGTACCGCACATGCTCATCGGGGCGTTCATCGCGCTCCCGCTGATCGAGGACCGGTCCGTCGACCGGCGCTTCCTCGGTGACTTCATCGACGCCGTGGTCTTCCCCGCCCTCGGCGTCTGAACTGCCGCACGCGCTTTCCTCGCTGTTCCCGCTGTTCCTGACACGCCGCTCTCGTCGTCGGACCGGCTTCTGCCCTGATCCCATCCCACGACCCGAACGGGAGAACCACCGACGTGGCCACCTTCCTTTACAGACTCGGCAGGGGCGCCTTCCGGCGCCGCCGTCTCGTCGCCCTCGTCTGGGTGGCGCTGCTGTTCGCCGCCGGCTTCGGCGCGGCGTCGGCGTCCGCCCCCACCTCCGGCTCGTTCTCGATACCCGGCACGGAGGCCCAGAAGGCCTTCGACCTGCTGGACCAGCGCTTCCCGGGGATGGCCGCCGACGGCGCCACCGCCCGAATAGTCATCAAGGCCCCGGCGGGCGAGAAGGTCGACTCCCCGGCCGTCAAGGACCGGGTCAACAAGATCGTCTCCGAGCTGCGGGACGGCCCGGGCAAGGAGCAGGTCTCCTCGGTCGCCGACCCGTACGAGGCCCAGGCCGTCAGCCAGGACGGCTCCACCGCCTACGTGAGCGTCAAGTACACGGTCAGCGGCATGGAGCTCAAGGACGAGACGCGCGAGACGCTCAAGGACTCGGGCAACGAGGCCAAGGCCTCCGGCCTCACCGTCGAGATCGGCGGCGACGCCCTGATGGCGGCCCCCGAGACGGGCTCCGGCGAGATCATCGGCATCATCGTCGCCGCGATCGTCCTCGTCATCACCTTCGGCTCGCTGATCGCGGCCGGACTGCCGCTGCTGACCGCGCTGATCGGCGTGGGCATCGGTGTCTCCTCGATCACCGCGCTGGCCAACGTGCTGGACCTCGGCTCCACCACCTCCACCCTCGCGATGATGATCGGCCTCGCGGTCGGCATCGACTACGCCCTCTTCATCGTCTCCCGCTACCGCGCGGAGCTCGCCGAGGGCCGCGAGCGTGACGAGGCCGCGGGCCGGGCCGCAGGAACTGCCGGCTCCGCCGTCGTCTTCGCCGGTCTGACCGTGGTCATCGCCCTGGTGGGCCTGGCCGTCGTCAACATCCCGATGCTGACCAAGATGGGCTTCGCGGCCGCGGGCACCGTGGTCATCGCCGTCCTGGTGGCCCTGACGCTGGTTCCGGCCATCCTCGGGTTCGCGGGCAAGAAGGTCCTGCCCGCCGGCACGAAGAGCAAGCTGTTCGGCAAGGGCAAGCCGGCCGGCACCGAGGCCGGGCCCAACGGCGGCACCCGCTGGGCCCGCTTCGTCCTGCGCCGCCCGATCATGGTCCTGCTGGTCGGCGTGATCGGCCTCGGCGCCATCGCGATCCCGGCGAGCAAGCTGGAGATGGGCCTGCCGGACGACGGCGCCCAGCCGGTCTCCACCACCCAGCGCCAGGCGTACGACCTGCTGTCCGCGGGCTTCGGCCCGGGCTTCAACGGCCCGCTGATGGTGGTCGTGGACGGCAACAAGGAGCTCGCAGACAAGACGGCCGACCGGATCAAGGGTCTGGAAGGCGTCGTCGCGGTCACCCCGCCGACCCTCAACAAGGACGCCGACGCGGCCGTGATCACGGTCATCCCGAAGGACCGCCCGTCCTCCGTCGAGACCGAGAACCTGGTCCACAAGATCCGCGAAGGCAGCGGGGACGAGGTCCTCGTCACCGGCGCGACCGCGATGAACATCGACTTCTCGCAGAAGATGAACGACGCGCTGCTGCCCTACCTGGCACTCGTCGTCGGCCTCGCCTTCCTGCTGCTGATGCTCGTCTTCCGCTCGATCCTGGTCCCGCTCAAGGCGGCCCTCGGCTTCCTGCTCTCGGTGGTCGCCGCCCTCGGCGCCGTCGTCGCGGTCTTCCAGTGGGGCTGGCTCGGCTCGCTCTTCGGAGTGGAGCAGACCGGTCCGATCATGTCGATGATGCCGATCTTCATGGTGGGCGTGGTCTTCGGTCTGGCCATGGACTACGAGGTCTTCCTCGTCACCCGCATGCGCGAGGCGTACGTCCACGGGGAGCGTCCGGGGCAGGCCGTCGTGACCGGCTTCCAGTACAGCGCCCGGGTGGTCGTGGCCGCGGCCGTCATCATGATCGCCGTGTTCTCCGGCTTCATGGGCGCCAGCGACCAGATGGTGAAGATGATCGGCTTCGGCCTGGCCATCGCTGTCTTCTTCGACGCCTTCGTCGTCCGCATGGCCATCGTCCCGGCGGTGCTCGCACTGCTCGGCCACAAGGCCTGGTGGCTGCCGAAGTGGCTGGACCGGATCCTGCCGAACGTGGACGTGGAGGGCGAGAGCCTGCGCAAGCACCTCGATGCCTCGGCCCCGCAGGACCCGGACAAGGACCGCGAGCTCGCGAAGGTCTGATCGCACGACCGCACGACCGCTCAACCGCACGGCGGCGGCCCCGCACCCGATCGACGGGTGCGGGGCCGCCGTCGTCGGGGCCGCCGCCGTTGGGCCTAACGGGCGACGGGGGCGTACGTACGGCGCAGGAAGCGGCGCAGGGCGGCGATGTCGAACTGGACCACGGCGACGCCCTCGGGGGAGTGGAACTCCACGACGGCCTGTACGCGCCCGCAGGGCCAGACGCGTACGTCGCCGGTACCGGTCGGGGCCTGGAGGCCCGCCTCCAGGAGCGCGCGGGGGAAGACCCACTCGTTGTCGGTGCCCTCGGGGGAGATGCCGGCGGGGAAGACGATCCGTACGGCCAGGGGCTCGGCGGGGGCGAAGCGCAGCGCGACCGGGATGGTCCGGTAGAGCGGGTCGTCGGTGATCACCCGCGCGCGGACGCGCTCCTCGACGGCAGCGGCGACGGCAGCGGCGGCGGCAACGGTGGCGGTCGCACCGGCGGTCGTGGGTGGATTCTCGGCGGTCGCAGACATCGACAAGACTCCTCGAATCGGAACGTATCCGTCCGTATTGCCCCCAGCCTCGCACATTCCCACGAATCCGCGCGCCGCCATTTGTGATGTGGACGCTCTTGCCAACGGTTTGCAATTGGGCACTATTCTTGAACGGTTAAAGATTCGGTGAGTCTCACCGCGAGCACCACCGCAGAAGCGGAGCAGCCCCATGCATGTACCCGACGGCTTCATCGACGCCCCCGTCTCCATCGCCGCAGGCGTCGCCGCCGCCGGAGCGGTGGCCGTGAGCCTGCGCGGTGCCCGCCGTGAGCTCGACGAGCGGGCCGCGCCGCTCGCCGGCCTCGTCGCCGCCTTCATCTTCGCCGTCCAGATGCTCAACTTCCCGGTCGCCGCCGGCACCAGCGGCCACCTGCTGGGAGGGGCGCTCGCCGCGATACTCGTCGGCCCCTACACCGGCGTGCTGTGCGTGTCCGTGGTGCTGCTCATGCAGGGCGTCCTGTTCGCCGACGGCGGGCTGACCGCCCTCGGCGTCAACGTCTGGACCATGGGCGTCGTGACCGTGGTCGTCGCGTACGCGATCTTCCGCGGGCTGCTGAAGCTGCTGCCCGACACCCGCCGCTCGGTGACCGCGGCCGCCTTCGTCGGAGCGCTGTTCTCGGTGCCCGCCGCAGCCGTCATGTTCACCGTCTTCTACTCCCTCGGCGGCACCACCGACGTCCCCATCGGCACGGTGTTCGGCGCCATGGTCGGCGTCCACACGCTGATCGGCATCGGCGAGGCCGCCATCACCGCCGCGACCGTGGGCGCCGTACTGGCCGTACGCCCCGACCTGGTGCACGGAGCGCGCGGCATGTCCGCGCCGCTGAAGCTGCGCGTCGGAGGCGAACTCGTCGACGCCCCGGCCGCCGCCGCGGCCCCGGCCGCCGTCGCCGCCGCCCGCTCGCCGAAGAAGGTGTGGGCCACCGGCCTGGTCACCGCCCTGGTCCTGGCCGGCTTCGTCTCCTTCTACGCCTCCGCCAGCCCCGACGGCCTGGAGAAGGTCGCCGCCGACAAGGGCATCGACCAGAAGGTGACCGAGCACGCGGCCGCCGACTCCCCGCTCGCCGACTACGGCGTCAAGGACGTCGACGACGCCCGCCTCTCCGGCGGCCTCGCCGGGGTCATCGGCGTCGGCGCGACCATCGCCGTGGGCACCGGAATCTTCTGGACGGTGCGCCGCCGCCGCACGGACGAGGCCGTCACCGTCCCCACGGCCTCGTCGGCCGCCTGACATGGGCGCGGGCCACGCCCACAAGCTCTACCGGCACGGGCACTCCCCGGTCCACGCGCTGCCGCCGCACTGCAAGCTCGCCGCGGCCTTCGCCTTCGTGCTGGTCGTCGTGTCCACCCCGCGCGAGGCGGTGTGGGCCTTCGGCCTGTACGCCGTCCTCATCGCGGCGGTCACGGCCGTGGCCAGGATCCCGGCCGGCTTCCTGCTGCGCCGGCTGCTCATCGAGGTGCCCTTCGTCGCCTTCGCCGTGCTGATGCCCTTCGTGGCGCAGGGCGAGCGGGTCGACTTCCTCGGCGTGTCCCTCAGCGTCTCCGGGCTGTGGGGCGCCTGGAACGTACTGGCCAAGGGCACGCTGGGCGTCGCCGCGTCCGTACTGCTCGCCTCGACGACCGAGCTGCGGGCGCTGCTGCTGGGCCTGCAGCGGCTGAAGCTGCCGCCGCTCCTCGTACAGATCGCGTCGTTCATGATCCGGTACGGGGACGTGATCACCGACGAACTGCGCCGGATGTCGATCGCCCGCCGCTCGCGCGGCTTCGAGGCGCGCGGGATCCGGCACTGGGGGGTGCTGGCCAAGACCGCCGGCGCGCTGTTCATCCGCTCCTACGAGCGCGGCGAGCGGGTCCACCTCGCGATGGTCAGCCGCGGCTACACCGGCTCCATGCCGGTGATCGACGAAGTCGCAGCCACGCGCGCCCAGTGGGCGTACGCGGCCGTGCTCCCGGTGACGGCCCTCGCCGTCTGTCTGATGGGATGGACGCTGTGAACCACTCCGCTTCCCCCTCGCCCACCTCCCCGCCGCCGCCCTCGTTGGAAGTGGCCGGTCTCGCCTACGCCTACCCGGACGGCCACCAGGCCCTCTTCGGCGTCGACCTGACCGTCGGCCGGGGCGAGCGGGTGGCCCTGCTCGGACCCAACGGCGCCGGCAAGACCACCCTGGTGCTGCACCTCAACGGCATCCTGGGCGGCGGGGTCGGCTCGGTGACCGTGGCCGGGCTGCCGGTGGAGAAGCGGCACCTCGCCGAGATCCGCCGCCGGGTCGGGATCGTCTTCCAGGACCCCGACGACCAGCTCTTCATGCCCACCGTCCGCGAGGACGTGGCCTTCGGCCCGGCCGCCGCCGGGATGCGCGGCGCCGAGCTGGAGACCCGCGTGCGCGAGGCCCTGGAGCAGGTCGGGATGGCGGAGTTCGCCGACCGGCCGCCGCACCACCTGTCCTTCGGGCAGCGGCGCCGGGTCGCGGTGGCGACCGTACTGGCCATGCGGCCGGAGATCCTGGTCCTGGACGAGCCCTCGTCCAACCTGGACCCCGCCTCGCGCCGGGAGCTGGCGGACATCCTGCGCTCGCTGGACGTGACGGTGCTGATGGTGACGCACGACCTGCCCTACGCGCTGGAGCTGTGCCCGCGGGCGGTGGTCCTCAGCGAGGGGGTCATCGCGGCGGACGGCCGCACGCACGAGCTGCTGTGCGACGAGGAGCTGATGCGGGCCCACCGCCTGGAGCTGCCCTTCGGCTTCGACCCGCGCACGCCCCTCCTGGCGCGTCCCCAGCGCTGAGCCGCCCCGGGGAAGCAGGGGCGTGCGGCGCGTGTTGCACTGCGACGTGGGCGCCGTCGGGGCGCCGCGGCACGTGCGGGGAGTAGACGTGGATGTCCACGGGACGGTGACGGAGGGCTTCGAGCCCGTCAGGGACGCGTTCGCGCGCAACTTCGAGGTGCTCGGGGACCGGGGCGCGGCGGTGTCCGTGTACCGGGACGGCCGCAAGGTCGTCGACCTGTGGGGCGGCACGAAGGACGCGAACGGCACGGAGCCCAGGGCCCCCTGGATGGAGGACACCGCGCAGATCGTCCGCTCCGCGACCAAGGGCGTGGCCGCTGCCGTGCCGCTGCTGCTGCACCAGCGCGGGCTGCTGGACCTGGACGCGCCGGTCAGCTCGTACTGGCCGGAGTTCAAGGCGGGCGGCAAGGAGAAGGCGCTGGTCCGCCACCTGCTCGCGCACCAGGCCGGGGTGCCCGCGCTGGACCGGGGCCTGAGCATGGAGGAGGCGGTCGACGGGGTGTCCGGACCCCGGGCCGTCGCGGCGCAGCAGGCCTTCTGGGAGCCGGGCACCGCGCAGGGCTACCACGCGCAGACTTTCAGCTGGCTGGTGTCCGAGCTGGTGCTGCGGGCGACCGGCCGCACCGTGGGCTCCGTCCTGGCCGAGGAGATCGCCGAGCCGCTCGGGCTCGACTTCTGGATCGGCCTGCCGGAGGCCGAGGCGCACCGGGTGGGCCGGGTGGCGCCCGTCGACCCGCCGGAGGGTGCGGGCCTGCTGCGGACCCGGCCGAGGAGAAACGTTTCGGAGGCCTACGCCGACCCGAACTCCCTCACCCGCCGCGCCTTCGTGGCCATCGACCCGCTGCCCGACGAGAACGACCCCGTCTACCGGGCCGCCGAGCTCCCGGGCTCGGCCGGCATCGGCACGGCGCGCGCCCTGGCCCGCTTCTACGCCGCCACGATCGGCGTGGTCGAGGACGGCGCGCGGATCTTCACCCCGGCGACCACAGCGCTGGCCGCGCGGGAGCTCTCGGCCGGCCCGGACCGGGTCCTGGTGGTGGGCACGCGCTTCGGGCCGGGCTACATGCTGCACGGCCCCGCCTCCCCGCTGCTGTCCCCGGCCTCCTTCGGCCACCCGGGCCGCGGTGGCTCGCTGGCGTTCGCGGACCCGGAGGCGGGGATCGGCTTCGGCTACGTGACCAACGCCCACGCCAAGTCGGTCACCGCCGACCCGCGGGCCCAGTCCCTGGTCAGGGCCCTGAAGTCGGTGCTCTAGCCCTCCCGCCCCGGCTGTTCCCGTACGTCGGCCAGCACGGCCCCCGCGTGCCCGATCAGGTCACGCGGGGCCATCGGGAACACCGAGTGCGGGGTGCCGGCGGCCGCCCAGACCACCTCGTGCGCGAGCAGCGAGCGGTCCGCGAGCACCCGGGTGCGGGTGCGGTGGCCGAAGGGCGGCACCCCGCCGATGGCGTACCCGGTGGTCTCGCGCACCAGCGCGGCGTCGGCGCGGGTCACCTTCGCCGCGCCGAGCTCCCGGCGCACCGCCTCCACGTCCACGCGGGAGGCCCCGTCCATGAGGACCAGTACGGGGACGCCGTCCGCGGCGAACACCAGCGACTTGGCGATCTGGCTCAGCTCGCAGCCGATCGCCGCGGCGGCGTCCGCGGCGGTGCGGGTGCCGTCCGGGAAGGTACGGACGTCCAAGCCGTCGAGGCCGAGCTCCGAGAGGGCTTCGGCGAAGCGGGGGTGCGCAGTCGTCATGCGCCGACGCTACCCCCGCCCCCGCCCCGCGCGCGGCCGGTCAGGAGTTCAGGACCTGCGCGACGATCGGGCCCGCCGCGTCCGAGCCGTGGCCGCCGCCCTCGACCATCGCGGCCGCGGCCACGTCACCGCTGAAGCCGGTGAACCAGCTGTCCGGGCCGCCCGCGCCGTCGACCTCCGCCGAGCCGGTCTTCGCGCCCTTGTCGGAGCCGGTGACCGAGGCCATCGCGCCGCGCCCCGTACCGCTGGTGGCCGTCAGCTTCATCATCCGTACGAGCTGTGCGGCCACCCCCGGCTTCATCGGACGCGAGGCGCGGGCCAGTTCGCGTCCGTCCAGCGAGGCCTTGACGACCACCGGCTGGCGGAACACCCCGGTCCGGGCGGTCGCCGTGATGGACGCGATGTTCAGCGGGTTCATCCGGATCTGGCCCTGGCCGATGTACTCCGCGGCCGCGGCCGCGCCCGACGCTTCCGGCACCTCGCCGTCGAAGCTGGGGATGCCGGTCTTCCACTCCTGGCCGATGCCGAAGACCTCGCGCGCCTCCTTGGGCAGTGCCGCGTTGTCGCCCACCGGCTTGATCTGCTTGATGAAGGCGGTGTTGCACGACTGGGCGAAGCTCGTCGCGAAGGGCTCGTTGTCGAGCTTGAGGTCGTTCATGTTCTTGAAGGTGCGGCCGTCCCACGACACCGTCGCCGGGCACTCGGCCACCTTGTCGGCCGCCACCAGCCCCCGGTCGATCAGCATCGCCCCCGTCACGATCTTCATCGTGGAGCCGGGCGCGCGCCCGCCCAGCATGGCCGCGTTGAAGCCGTCCTTGCGGTGGTTGGCGATGGCCAGGATGTCCCCGGTGCTCGGCTTGACGGCGACCACCGAGGCCTCGGGGAACCGCCCGACCGCCTTCTCCGCCGCCGCCTGCACATCGGCGTCCAGCACGGTCTCGATCCGCCCCGGCCTGCCCTCCGCCAGCGTCAGCAGGTTCCGCCTGGGGGCGTCCTGGGCGGCCGGTTCGATCCACACCTCGGAGCCGGCGGTGCCGCCGGCCTTCTCCCCGTACGTCTTGCGCAGCGAGTCCAGCACCGGCCGCAGGGAGGGGTACAGCTCGGCCGTCAGCTCCTTGCCGTTGCGGTCGACCGCCTTGACCGGCGGGCTCGGCGGGGTGCCCGCGCGCAGCTTGTCGCCCTTCTGGAGCTGCGGGTGGATGATCTCGGGCTGCCAGTCGACCAGCGGCAGGCCGCTGGTGATCCCGCGCACCACCGTCAGCTTCGACTCGTACGCGAGTGGCTTGGTCGCGCCCTCGTACGTGATCTCGGCGGCGACGGTGAACGGCACCGTGGTGCCGTTCGGCGTGCCCGGGGTGATCGCGGCCTTGGCCACGTAGGCCTTGGCGCCGTAGTCCGCGACGGCCGTCTGGGCCTCCTGCACGTTGTTCGTCAGGTCGGCGGCCGCCCGGGCGTCCCCGGCGGCCCATGCGGCGAGGAACGCCTTGGCGGTCTCGGCGATCTCCTTCTCGCTGACGGGCCCGCTGCCCTTCGCAGGCTTCCGCGGCGCCCCGCCGACCGCGCTTCCCTTCTTGTCGTCCCCGTCGCCGGCGTCCCCCACCAGCGCGTACACCCCGTACCCGGCCCCGCCCAGCATCGCCAGCAGTGCGCCGCCGACGATGGCACCCTTCGCCGCCCCGTTCACGTAAATCCCCGTTCGTTCCCCGTGTCGTAGTTCCTGAACATGTTCAAGAACCTCTGGGGTGGACCTTACGCTGAGCGAGCATGCGCACATGCTGTTGTTACCGGACCGGAACTTTCCGTCAGACCCAGGTGTCCAGCCACATCCGGTTGCGCCAGGAGTCCATCGGCAGGCTCTGGCCCGTGTAGATCGGCCAGAAGTAGATGAAGTTCCACACGATCAGGAGCACCAGCACCCCCGCGCCGATCGCCCCCAGGGCGCGCCGGCGCTCCGAGGAGCCCGCCGGGCCCAGCATGGCGCCGATCATCATCGCCACCGCCAGGCACAGGTACGGCAGGAAGACCACCGCGTAGAAGTAGAAGATCGTCCGCTCCTGGTAGTTGAACCAGGGCAGCAGGCCCGCGCCCAGGGCGCATGCGATGGCCCCCGCCCGCCAGTCGCGGCGCAGGAGCCAGCGCCACAGCACGTACAGCAGCGCGAAGCAGCCCGCCCACCACAGCAGCGGGGTGCCCAGGGCCAGGACCTCGCGGGCGCACTTGGCCGTCTCCGTGGCCGGGCAGCCGTCGGTGCCGGGCGCGGGGGACTCGTAGAAATAGGAGACGGGCCGCCCCAGGACCAGCCAGCTCCACGGGTTGGACTCGTAGGTGTGCCCCGAGGTCAGGCCGACGTGGAACTTGTAGACCTCGGTCTCGTAGTGCCACAGGCTGCGCAGCCACTCCGGCAGGAAGGACAGCGAGCTGTGCTGGTCGTTCTTGGCCGCCCAGTCGCGGAAGTAGCCGCCCTTGCCGTTGTCCGGGCTCAGGATCCAGCCGAGCCAGGACGTCAGGTACACGGCCACCGCCACCGGCACGGTGGACAGGAAGGCGGGCAGCGCGTCGCGGCGCAGCATCGCCGCGTACGGGGCGCCCGCGCCCGCGGTGCGGCGGGCCGCGGCGTCCCACAGCACGGTCAGGACACCGAAGAAGGCCAGCACCACCAGGCCGTTCCACTTCGTACCGAAGGCCAGGCCCAGGCAGATGCCGGCCAGGATCCGGTACGGGCGCCAGCCCAGGCTCAGGGTCTCGGCGATCCGCACGTCCGGACGGGTCCGGCCCTCCTCGTCCACCGGGAGCGCCGCCGCGAGCCGGGCCCGCGCCCTGTCCCGGTCGATGACCAGCGCCCCGAAGGCGGCCAGGATGAAGAACATCAGGACCAGGTCGAGCAGCGCGGTCCGGCTCATCACCAGGTGCAGGCCGTCCACCGCCATCAGCGCGCCGGCCAGGCAGCCCAGGAACGTGGAGCGGAACAGGCGCCGCCCGATCCGGCACAGCATCAGCACGGACAGGGTGCCGAGCAGGGCGGTCATGAACCGCCAGCCGAACGGATCGAAGCCGAACATCCACTCGCCGAGCCCGATCACCCATTTGCCGACGGGCGGGTGCACGACGTAGCCCGGCTCCAGCGGCAGCGGGACCCCGTCCGGGTTGGCGAGGATCGACTTGTCGATGTCCTTGGGCCAGCTCGCCTCGTAACCCTGCCGGACCGTGGCCCAGGCGTCCTTGGCGTAGTACGTCTCGTCGAATATCACCGCCTTCGGGCTGCCCAGGTGCGCGAACCGCAGCACCCCGGCGACCAGCGCCACCAGCAGCGGCCCCGCCCACGCCAGCACCCGCTGCCAGGAGGCCGTCGCCGCGGCCGGGACGCCGAGCGCCGTCCACAGCTGCGCCGAGGGCCGGGCGTACGGGGGCACCAGCCGGGTACCCACGTCCGCGCGGCGCGCGGACCCGGCCGGCGGCACGTAGCCGAAGCCGCGCAGGCGGCGCAGCCAGACGGACGGCTGGGCGGCGGAGTCGCGCCCCGCCTCGGAGGAGGGCGGGGCGCCCGCGGAGCTGGGCGGCGGCGTCGCGGTACTGGTCACCGGGTCATCGTAGGGAACGCCGCTGTGAGTGCAGCGGCGGCAGGGGCATCGAGGAGCGTCGGGCGGCGCGGCCGGAGCGCCCGCGACGGCTGAGAGGATGGTGCGGTGACCACTGACCAGCCCCGCGCCACCGACACCACCCCTTCGCACGGCGCCCCCGGCGCCCCCGGCGTCCTCGTGCTCGCCGGGACCCCGATCGGCGACCTCGCCGACGCCCCGCCCCGGCTGGCGGCCGAGCTGGAGCGGGCCGACGTGGTCGCCGCCGAGGACACCCGCCGGCTGCGCCGCCTGACCCAGGGCCTGGGCGTGCACACCACCGGGCGCGTCCTGTCGTACTTCGAGGGCAACGAGTCCGCGCGCACCCCGGAGCTGGTCGAGGCGCTGGAGGCGGGCAAGCGGGTGCTGCTGGTGACCGACGCGGGCATGCCGTCGGTCTCCGACCCCGGCTACCGGCTGGTCGCCGCCGCCGTGGAGAAGGACATCAAGGTCACGGCCGTGCCCGGGCCCTCCGCCGTGCTCACCGCGCTCGCGCTGTCCGGACTGCCCGTGGACCGGTTCTGCTTCGAGGGCTTCCTGCCGCGCAAGGCGGGCGAGCGCCTGGGCCGGCTGCGCGAGGTGGAGGGCGAGCGGCGCACGCTCGTCTACTTCGAGGCCCCGCACCGGCTCGACGACACCCTGGCCGCGATGGCCGAGGTGTTCGGCCCCGACCGCCGGGCCGCGGTGTGCCGCGAGCTGACCAAGACCTACGAGGAGGTCAAGCGCGGCGGACTCGGCGAGCTGGCCGCCTGGGCGGCGGAGGGCGTGCGCGGCGAGATCACCGTCGTCGTCGAGGGCGCCCCGGCCGCGGCGCCGGGCGACGTGGACGCCGAGGAGCTCGTGCGCCGGGTACGGGTGCGCGAGGAGGCCGGGGAGCGGCGCAAGGAGGCCATCGCTGCGGTCGCGGCCGAGGCCGGCGTACCCAAGCGGGAGGTCTTCGACGCCGTCGTCGCGGCAAAGAATGCGGCACAAAAGGTGCCGTAAGTCGGTAAAGGGCTAACCTGAAAAGCAAAGCCCAGACAAGCTCAGACCGCGCACCGGGCGCTTTGGGCATGGAGTCGCCCAAAGACCGTCCAACAGTAGACAGGGCCTGATGCGCTTCCGCCCGAAGAGGCGTCCACTGGCAATGGCACCAGTGGAACAAGAGGAGCTGGCATGAGTGAGATCGCTGACACCCCGGTACCCGTACCCGTACCCGTACCCGTCGCCGCCCCCGACGCCGGCTCCGACCCTGCCGTGCAGACCGTGCACGAGGCCTATTCGTTCGCCTGCATGAGGTGCGGCTACGGCTGGGAGCAGGCGTACGAGATCGAACACCACGTCGACGGCAAGGGCCAGCCGTTCATCATGTACACGGTCAAGGGCGAGCGGGTGCCCTCGCCGCTGTCCAACCCGACCTGCCTGAACTGCGGCGGCCACGTCGTACGCATCATGCGGGCCGGCCAGGTCTCCTCCGTGCTCGGCATGATCGACCACCTCTACCACCACCGCATCGCCCCCGGGATCGCCGGACCGGTGCCCGCGGGCGAGAACGTCCCCCGGCCCCCGAAGCCGCGCAAGGCGACCCGGCTGCACGACGCACCGGGACCCGTCTCGCTCGACGAGGCCCGGCGCAGCCGGGGCCCGATCGCCCGCCTCATGGAGTTCTTCCGCCGGTCATAAGATCGGCCGTATGAGCACCAGCACCGCTTCGAAGGACGCACCGCCGCCGCTGCCCGAACCCCTCCGGGTGGCGGTGGCGGACTCGCACACCCACCTGGACATGCAGCAGGGCACCGTCGAGGAGGGCCTGGCCAAGGCCGCGTCCGTCGGCGTGACCACCGTGGTCCAGGTCGGCTGCGACGTGAAGGGCTCGCGCTGGGCCGCCGAGACCGCCGCCGCGTACGAGAACGTCCACGCGGCCGTGGCCCTTCACCCGAACGAAGCCCCCCGCATCGTGCACGGCGACCCCGACGGCTGGTCCCGGCAGGGCGCGCGGACCGGCGGCGGCGAGGCCGCGCTCGACGAGGCGCTGGCCGAGATCGAGGCCCTCGCGGCGCTCCCGCACGTGAAGGCGGTCGGCGAGACCGGACTGGACTACTTCCGCACCGGCCCCGAGGGGATGGCCGCGCAGGAGCGTTCCTTCAGGGCCCACATCGAGATCGCAAAGCGGCAGGGCAAGGCACTGGTCATCCACGACCGCGAGGCCCACGCCGACGTGCTGCGCGTCCTGCGCGAGGAGGGCGCGCCGGAGCGGACCGTCTTCCACTGCTACTCCGGCGACGCGGAGATGGCCCGCGAGTGCGCCGCCGCCGGGTACTACATGTCCTTCGCCGGGACCGTCACCTTCAAGAACGCCGCGCCCCTGCGCGAGGCCCTGGCGGTCGCCCCCCTGGAGCTGGTGCTCGTGGAGACGGACGCGCCCTACCTCACCCCCGCGCCGTACCGCGGACGGCCCAACGCGCCGTACCTCATTCCGCTGACGGTACGGGCGATGGCCGCGGTCCGCGGCATCGACGAGGACGCCATGGCGACCGCGGTGGCAGCGAACACGGCCCGCGCCTTCGCGTACTGATCCGCCCACCACCCCGCCACGCTGGGTAGCCGCCCGACTTTGGTGAGTGACGGTCGCTCCGCTAGGGTGCCGTGCCCGAAGCAGCGGGGACGGACCAGCGGAGCGAGCGTCGTGAGCGATAGCCCTTTCACGGGGGTGTACGGGGACGGGGCCGGACCGGTGCCCTGGCCCGCCCCCGCCCCCGGCCCGTACCCGGACCCGTACGCGGACCGGGACCCGTACGCGCAGTCGTACCCGGACCCGTACGCCGACCCCGGCCCCCGCCCGGAACCCGAGCCCGGCGTGCCCTCGCCCCGGGGCGGCTCGGGGCGCCGCCGGCGCACCGAGGCGGGCCCGCCGCCCGGCCCGGACCCCGCCGCCGCGGCCGCGGGCGGCACGGCCACCGCCACCCTGGACGCGCCCGCCCCGCCCGTCGCGCCCGGCACCGGCAGGCGCCGCGGCGCGGCGATGCCCGACGACGGCCCGGGCGCCGCCCCGCCGCCGCCCGCGCCGGCCCCGCCCGGCACCGGCAGGCGCCGGGCCGCCCCCGCGCCCACCCCGGCCGGGACCTGGCGGCGGATCGTGCCGCAGGCCCTGGTCGTCGCGTTCCTGGCGGGCGGCACCACCGCCTTCGTCGCCGCCGACAAGACGGTGCGGCTCACCGTGGACGGGGTCCCGCAGACCCTGCACACCTTCGCCGACGACGTCGACGAACTGCTCGCCTCCGAAGGACTCGGCGTCGGCCCCCACGACCTCGTCGCCCCCGCCCCCGGCGAGGCCCTCGACGACGGCGACCGGGTCGTCGTCCACTACGGCCGCCCCCTGCGGCTCACCGTCGACGGACAACAGCGCCAGGTGTGGACCACCGCCCGCACCGTGGACGGAGCCCTGCGCCAGTTCGGCATCCGCGTCGAGGGCGCCCACCTCTCCGCCCCGCGCACCGCGCCCGTCCCGCGCGCCGGCCTGACCCTCGCCGTGCGCACCGAACGCAGCATCACCTTCATGGCCGACGGCCGCGAGACCACCCTGCGCACCAACGCCGCCACCGTCCAGGAGGCCCTCGGCCAGGCCGGCATCACCCTGCACGGCCAGGACACCACCTCGGTACCCGCCGGATCCTTCCCGCGCGACGGCCAGACCGTCACCGTGCTGCGCATCACCGGCACCCGCGAGGTCCGCGAGGAACGCATCCCGTACGAGACCGAGAAGGTCAAGGACGCCGGGCTCTTCGCCGGCACCGAAGTCGTCGAGCGCGCCGGCCGGCCCGGGGCGCGCCGGGTCACCTACAGCCTGCGCACCGTCAACGGGGTCCGGCAGAAACCCCGCCGGATCGCCGAGGAGACGGTCCGCGAGCCGGTCACGCAGCTCGTCAAGGTCGGCACCAAGCCGCTGCCTACCTCCGTCGCCGGCGCGGACGGCCTGGACTGGGGCGCGCTGGCCCACTGCGAGTCCGGCGGCCGCCCCGCCGCGACCGACCCGTCGGGTACGTACGGCGGGCTGTACCAGTTCGACGTACGCACCTGGCAGGGCCTCGGCGGCAGCGGCCGCCCCCAGGACGCCCCGGGCGCGGAACAGACGTACCGGGCCAAGAAGCTCTACGTGCAAAGGGGGGCGAGCCCCTGGCCCCACTGCGGCCGTAGGCTTTACCGGTGAGCACCGCAGAGCAGCAGCCCGAAAAAACTCCTGACGCCCTTCTCGGCGCCGCCGACATCCGAGAGCTGGCCGCCGCCCTCGGCGTACGCCCGACGAAGCAGAAGGGCCAGAACTTCGTCATCGACGCCAACACGGTGCGCCGCATCGTGCGCACCGCCGAGGTGCGGCCCGACGACGTGGTCGTCGAGGTCGGGCCCGGCCTGGGCTCGCTGACGCTCGCGCTGCTGGAGGCCGCGGACCGCGTCGTCGCCGTCGAGATCGACGACATCCTGGCCGCCGCGCTGCCCGCCACCATCGAGGCACGGATGCCGGAGAAGAAGGACCGCTTCGCGCTGGTCCACTCCGACGCGATGCTCGTGGAGGAACTGCCCGGACCGGCGCCGACCGCGCTGGTCGCGAACCTGCCCTACAACGTGGCCGTGCCGGTGCTGCTGACCATGCTCGACCGGTTCCCCAGCATCGAGCGGACCCTGGTCATGGTGCAGGCGGAGGTCGCCGACCGGCTCGCCGCCGAGCCCGGCAACAAGGTGTACGGAGTCCCCTCCGTCAAGGCCAACTGGTACGCGCACGTCAAGCGCGCCGGGGCCATCGGCCGCAAGGTCTTCTGGCCCGCGCCGAACGTCGACTCCGGTCTGGTCTCGCTCGTGCGGCGCACCGAGCCGATCAAGACCACCGCCTCCAAGGCCGAGGTCTTCGCGGTGGTCGACGCGGCCTTCGCGCAGCGCCGCAAGACGCTGCGCGCCGCACTGGCCGGCTGGGCGGGCTCGGCGGCGGGCGCGGAGGCGGCCCTGGTCGCCGCCGGCATCTCGCCGCAGGCGCGCGGGGAGTCGCTGACGGTGGAGGAGTTCGCCGCGATCGCCGAGCACAAGCCGGCGGAGCAGAGGCCCGCGCTGTGAGCGGGGCGGCGAGCGTGACCGTACGGGTTCCCGCGAAGGTCAACGTGCAGCTGGCGGTCGGCGCGGCGCGCCCCGACGGCTTCCACGACCTGGCGAACGTCTTCCTCGCGGTCTCCCTGTACGACGAGGTCACCGTGACCCCCGCCGACGAGCTGACGGTCACCTGCACCGGCCCGGACGCGGACCAGGTCCCGCTGGACCGCACGAACCTCGCGGCGCGGGCGGCGGAGATCCTCGCGGCCCGGGGCGGCATCGCCCCCGCCGTGCGCATCCACATCGCCAAGAACATCCCGGTCGCGGGCGGCATGGCGGGCGGCAGCGCCGACGGCGCGGCGGCCCTGCTGGCCTGCGACGCGC
Source organism: Streptomyces sp. NPDC051183 (assembly GCF_040682455.1). NCBI lineage: Bacteria > Bacillati > Actinomycetota > Actinomycetes > Kitasatosporales > Streptomycetaceae > Streptomyces > Streptomyces sp. NPDC051183. The sequence continues at coordinate 145,360 of NZ_JBFBBA010000002.1, read as the reverse complement.
TGTGGGGCCTGGGCACCGCGCGCGGGGACCTGCTCGACATCTGCGCCGAACTGGGCAGCGACGTCCCCTTCAGCCTGGTGGGCGGCGCGGCGCTGGGCACGGGGCGCGGCGAGGTCCTGACCCCGCTCGACGCGGGCGCGTTCCACTGGGTGTTCGCCGTCGCCGACGGCGGGCTGTCCACCCCGGCGGTGTTCCGCGAGTTCGACCGGCTGGCCGAGGGGCGCGAGATCCCGGTCCCGCAGGCCTCCCCGGAGCTCCTGGCGGCCCTCGCCTCGGGTGACCCGGACGCGCTGGCGGCGACCCTGGCCAACGACCTCCAGCCCGCCGCGCTCTCGCTGCGGCCCCAGCTGGCCGACACCCTCGCGGCGGGCACCGGAGCCGGGGCGCTGGCCGCGCTGGTCTCCGGCTCGGGGCCCACGACGGCCTTCCTGTGCCGCGACCCGGAGACCGCCGAGAAGGTGGCCGCGGCCCTGGCCGCCTCGGGCACCTGCCGCGCCACCCGCGTGGCCGCCTCCCCGGCACCCGGAGCCACCGTCCTGGCGTCCTGACCCCGCGCCCGCACCCCCCGCCACCGCCCGTACTCAGGCCCGGATTGAGTACCCGCACCCTGGCGGGGGGTGCGGGGCGGCCGCGAGCGTACGGGTATGGGACACACCGCCTCCGAACTCGCCGCCGCGGCGCCCGCCACCCGGGACCGGTACGTCGACCTGCTGCGCGTCGCCTCGCTCGGAACCGTCATCTGCGGGCACTGGCTGATGGCCGCGGTCAGCGCGGACGGGATCGGGAACCTGCTCGCCCTGCTGCCGCCGCTCCAGCTGCTGACCTGGGGGCTCCAGGTCATGCCGGTGTTCTTCTTCGTCGGGGGCTTCTCCCACGCACTGTCCTACCGGTCCCTGCGCCGCAAGGCCGACGGGCCCGTGTACGCCGCCTTCCTGCGGGCCCGGCTCCAGCGGCTGCTGCGCCCCACGCTGGTCTTCGTCCTGGTGTGGACCGCCGTCGCGCTCGCCGTGCAGCTCGCCGGCGGCGGCGACGGGCGGCTCTCCGGGGCCGCGCTGCGGCTGGTGACGCAGCCGCTGTGGTTCATCGGGATCTACCTCGCCATGGTCGCCTTCACCCCGCCCCTGCTGAGGCTGCACGAGCGGTGGGGCTGGGGGGCCTTCGCCGCGCTCGCCGGCGCGGCCGCGCTGGTCGACGTACTGCGCTTCGCGCTCGGTGTGCCGTACGTGGAGTTCCTGAACTTCGGCTTCGTCTGGCTCGCCGTCCACCAGCTCGGCTTCCTGCGCGCCGACGGCCGCCTGAGCCGGCCCGGGCCGTCCAGCCGCCCCGCCGTGCTCGCCGCCGCCGGGCTGCTGGGCGCCGTCGCCCTGGTGGCGTACGGGCCCTACCCGCTCTCCATGGTCGGGATGCCCGGCGAGAAGGTGTCCAACATGGCCCCGCCCACCCTCGCCCTGCTGTGCCACGGGATGTGGCTCGTGGGCGCCGTGGAACTGCTGAGGCACCCCGCCACCCGGCTGCTGGCCCGGCCCCGCGCCTGGCGCGCGGTCGTCGCCGCCAACGGCGTCGCCATGACGGCCTTCCTCTGGCACCTCACCGCCATGCTGGCGGTCTACGCCGTCCAGCTCGGCCTGGGCCTCGCTCTCCCCGAACCCGCCTCCGCGGCGTGGTGGGCGCAGGTGCCGGTACGGATGGCGGCCGCGGCCGCGCTGACCGGCGTACTGGTCGCCGCCTTCCGGCGCTTCGAGGCCCCCGGCAAGGCGGGGAGCTCCGGCCCCGCCGGCTCCGGGCCCCGCGCCGCCGCCGGGACCACCCTGTGCCTGCTCGGCATCCTCGGGCTCTCCATGACCGGCCTGGGCGGCCTCCTGGACGGCCACAGCGCCACCCTGATCGCGCTCCCGCTGACCGCACCGGCCGCGATCGGCATGGCCGTCGGGGGCGCCCTGCTGGTGGAACGGTCCGCCTCCCCCCGGAGGGTTAGGCTGAGGGGCTGATCCACACCCCTTCCCTGGAGCGCGTCTGATGGCCGTCAATCTGGTCAATGTCGAGGCAGTCAGCAAGGTGTACGGAACCCGTACCCTGCTCGACGGCATCTCCCTCGGCGTATCCGAGGGGGACCGGATCGGTGTCGTCGGCCGCAACGGCGACGGCAAGACCACCCTCATCCGCATGCTCGCCAAGCTGGAGGAGCCCGACACCGGCCGGGTCACCCAGAACAGCGGCCTGCGCATGGGCGTACTCACCCAGCACGACTCCCTCGATCCCGCGGCCACCATCCGCCACGAGATCATCCGGGACATGGCCGACCACGAGTGGGCCGGCAACGCGAAGATCCGCGACGTGCTGACGGGCCTCTTCGGCGGCCTGGACCTGCCCGGCTTCGGGCAGGGCCTCGACACCGTCATCGGCCCGCTGTCCGGCGGCGAGCGCCGCCGCATCGCGCTCGCCAAGCTGCTCATCGCCGACCAGGACCTCCTGGTGCTCGACGAGCCCACCAACCACCTCGACGTCGAGGGCATCTCCTGGCTGGCCAAGCACCTCCAGGAGCGCCGCTCCGCGCTCGTCTGCGTCACGCACGACCGCTGGTTCCTGGACCAGGTCTGCACCCGCATGTGGGACGTCCAGCGCGGTGACGTCCACGAGTACGAGGGCGGCTACAGCGACTACGTCTTCGCCCGCGCCGAGCGCGAGCGGATCGCCGCCACCGAGGAGTCGAAGCGGCAGAACCTGATGCGCAAGGAGCTGGCCTGGCTGCGTCGCGGCGCCCCCGCCCGCACCTCCAAGCCGCGCTACCGCATCGAGGCCGCCAACGAGCTCATCGCCGACGTGCCGCCGCCGCGCGACACCTCCGAGCTGATGAGGTTCGCCAACGCCCGCCTGGGCAAGACCGTCTTCGACCTAGAGGACGTCACCGTCCAGGCCGGACCCAAGACGCTGCTCAAGCACCTCACCTGGCACCTGGGCCCCGGCGACCGCGTGGGTCTCGTCGGCGTCAACGGCGCCGGCAAGACCTCCCTGCTGCGCGCCCTCGCCGAGGCCGCCCGCACGCAGGGCGAGGTCCAGCCCGCGGCCGGTTCCGTCACGGTCGGCAAGACCGTCCGGCTCGCCTACCTCTCCCAGGAGGTCGGCGAGCTCGACCCCTCGCTGCGGGTCCTGGAAGCCGTCCAGCGCGTGCGCGACCGGGTCGACCTCGGCAAGGGCCGCGAGATGACTGCGGGGCAGCTGTGCGAGCAGTTCGGCTTCACCAAGGAGAAGCAGTGGACGCCGGTCGGCGACCTCTCCGGCGGCGAGCGGCGCCGGCTGCAGATCCTGCGCCTCCTGATGGACGAGCCCAACGTCCTCTTCCTCGACGAGCCCACCAACGACCTCGACATCGAGACCCTGACCCAGCTGGAGGACCTCCTCGACGGCTGGCCCGGCTCGATGATCGTGATCTCCCACGACCGGTTCTTCATCGAGCGCACCACCGACACGGTGATGGCGCTGCTCGGCGACGCGAGCCTGCGGATGCTGCCGCGCGGCCTGGACGAGTACCTGGAGCGCCGCCGGCGGATGATCGAGGCCGCGGCCCCGGCGCCCGTCGCCGCCGCCGCGAAGTCGACTTCCTCGGGCGACTCCCGCGCGGCGAAGAAGGAGCTGCAGAAGATCGAGCGGCAGCTCAACAAGATGGCGGACCGGGAGAGCGGCCTGCACGCCCAGATCGCCGAGAACTCCACCGACTTCGACAAGGTCGCCAAGCTCGACGCCGAGCTGCGCGAACTCATCTCGGACCGGGACGAGTTGGAGATGCGCTGGCTCGAACTGGCCGAGGAGGCGTAGGGCGACCGGATCTTGCCCGGCCCAGCCAACTGGCCGGATAACGGCGGCGTCACGGGCCGGTCCTCCCTTGGGAACAGGGGGCGGACCGGCCCGATGTATGGGCGCCGTGAGTGATAGAAAGGTCATCCTCCCCACCACCCGACGCCGAAGGTAAGCGCTGATGACCGAGCCGCCCCAGCCGCCGAACCAGCCGCCGACACCTTCCGGTTACGGCCACCTGCCCGGCCCGCCGCAGCCCGGATACGGCTACCCGCCGGCCGGCGGCCAGAATCCGTACGCCCAGCAGCCCCCGCAGCAGCCGCCGTACGGCCAGCAGCCCCCGGGCGGCGGCTACGGCTTCCCGCCGCCCCCGCACATGGCGCCCGGCGCCCCCGGGATGCCGCCGAAGAAGCGTGCGGCCGTGCTGATCGCGGCCGCCGTCGCCGGCGTGCTCGTACTCGGCACCGGCGCGTACTTCGCCTTCCTCAAGGGCGACGACAAGGGCACCGACCAGCCCGTCGCGCAGGGCTCCACGCCCGCCGACGACAAGCCTTCCGCCTCGGCGTCCGTGGACGGCGGCGACGGCAGCGGCAACGGCGCGGGTGCGCAGGGCGACCTCAACGCCGGCCGCAAGCAGGGCGAGGACAAGGTCCTCTGGCTCAAGACCAACAAGATCGACGGCCCCGGCTCGGGCGTCGAGACCAAGGGCCAGTGGGTCGTCGGCGACACCGTCGTCAAGTCCGCATGGAAGTCCCTCACCGGCTACGCGGTGGCCGACGGCAAGGAGAAGTGGACCCTTGCCTTCCCGACCGTGATCTGCGCCCTCACGGGCCAGACCACGGCGGACGGCAAGACCGTCGTCATGTACAAGGACGGCGAGTCCGACTCCGCCAACTGCAACCAGATGCGGCTGGTCGACCTCAAGACGGGCAAGGAGGGATGGTCGCACGAGGTGCCCAAGGAAGGCCTCTTCGACATCTTCACCTCCCCGAACCTCGCCATCACCGGCGACACCGTCGCCGTCAACCGGCTCGGGCAGAGCAGCGCCTTCAAGGTCAGCACCGGCGACAAGCTCTTCGGCTCCAACCAGTTCGAGGGCTGCAAGCCCAACGACTACGCCGCCGGCAACGGCAAGATGATCGCCATCGCGGGCTGCCAGGACGGCGACCGCACGGTCGAGGTCCAGGACGCCGACCCGGTCACCGGGAAGAAGACCTGGAGCTACCGGCTCCCCAAGGGCTTCAGGGTCACCAGCGTGTACTCGGTGGACCCGATCGTCCTCGACCTCGGCAACGACGAGAAGAAGGAACGCTCGATCATCGTCCTCGGCCCCGACGGCAAGCAGCGCGCCACCGTCTCCGGCCAGGGCAGCTTCGCGGTCAACTGCGGCAGCGGCTTCGACCGCTCCCTCCAGGCCTGCGGCACCTCCTCCGTCGACTCCAACACCCTGTACCTGCGCACTTCGGCCGACGGGACCAAGGGCAACGAGCTCGTCGCCTTCGACCTCGGCACCGGCAAGGAGAAGTGGCGCACCCCGGCGGGCCAGGGCCGCACCCTCGTCCCGATCAAGGCCGCCGGCGGCCAGGTGGTCGTCTACCGCCAGGCCGAGTACGACAAGGGCGGCGAGGTCCTCACCATCCCGGCCGGCGGGGGTACCCCCACCGCGGTCCTGCGCCACCCGTCCGGCCCCGCCGCTCCGATCGAGAGCTCCTTCCACTCCCCGAGGATCGACTACGCGGACGGGCGGTTCTTCCTCTCCGCCTCGCGCCTGCTGGCCCAGGGCAAGGACGAGAAGTTCCTGATGGTCTTCGGCAAGTGAACGAGTCCACCGAGCGCCCACCGAGAGGCAGTAGACCCCCCAGATGAGTACCCCGAGTACCCCGCCGCCGCCCAACCAGCCGCCCTCCGGCGGATTCGGCGCGCCGCAGGATCCCCCGCCCGGCGGTTTCGGCGCACCCACGCCGCCTTCCGCGCCGCCCGTACCGCCGACGGCCCCGCAGCCGCCGGCGCAGCCCCCGGCCGCCCCGGCGCAGCCGCCGACCGCCCCGATGCAGCCGCCGACGGCCCCTGCCCAGGCCGCGTACGGCTACCCGCAGGGCGGTTACGGCTACCCGCAGCAGCCCGGCGGCCCGCAGCCGTTCGGCGCGACGACCGCGCCCATGCACGCGGCCCAGGCCCCGGCCGGGGCGGCGGGCGGCAACGCCGTGCGCACGCAGCTGATGATCGTCGGAGCGGCCCTGCTGGCCATCGTCCTCATCGTGGGCGGCGGCTTCTGGTACGTCTCGGAGGACGACAAGGGCGGCTCCACGAGCGTCGGCGCCGACGGCGGCCAGAACACCTCTCCCGGCGGCAACAAGGGCAAGGACGGCCAGCCCGCCGCCCTCGGCAGCGAGAAGCCGCCGGCCAACCCCAAGTCGAAGACGCTGTTCAACGCCCCGATGCCCAAGCCCGAGGACATGGTCACGGTCCGCGGCTCCTGGATCACGGACACGACGTACATCAAGTCCGACATGGCGAAGGTCGTCGGGTACAACCTGGTCGACGGCGGCAAGAAGTGGGAGACGCCGCTCCCGGCCAACGTCTGCGCGGCCACCTCGTTCGTCTCCGACAACAAGACCGCCATCATGTTCGACGAGGCGATGCCGACCGCCGAGCGGAAGTACCCGCAGTGCACCCAGGTCGGCGTGATCGACCTGAACACCGGCAAGCTCCTGTGGTCCGCCACCGCCAAGTCCCAGACCGGCGGCGACAAGAACGTGGTCTTCACCGAGGTGACCCTCAGCGGCCAGACCGTCGCCGCGGGCGGCCTCTACGGCGGCGCCGCCTGGAACCTCGCCGACGGCAAGCCCCTGTGGACGCCCAAGGTCGACGGCGAGGGCTGCTACGACCTCGGCTACGGCGGCGGCCCCTCCCTCGCGGTGATCCGCAAGTGCGGCCGCAGCCCGAACCAGACCCTGTACGCGCAGGCGCTCGACCCGGCGACGGGCGCGCCGAAGTTCTCGTACAAGCTCTCCCCGGGCATCGAGTGGGCGAGCATCGTCTCCACCAAGCCGCTGGTCGTCTCGGCCAACATCAACAACACGGCCAAGAACGCCACTGGCGTCAGCGACCTCTTCGTCGTCGACGACGCGGGTCAGCTGAAGGCGCGCATCCCGCTCACCTCCGGCAACTTCAACCCCAAGTGCGGCGGCACCGAGGTCGAGAAGTGCGTCAACATGGTGGTCGGCAACGGCAAGATCTACATGCCGTCGTACGAGCACCAGGGCTCGGCGGAGGTCGGCAAGACCAACGAGATCGTCTCCTTCGACCTGGAGACCGGCAAGCAGACCACCGACCGCGCGGACGCCGGTGAGCGGTACAAGATCATGCCGCTGCGCATGGACGGGTCGAACATCATCGCGTACAAGATCCCCCCGTACGACAAGGGCGGCCAGATCGTCTCCATCGACACGGCGACGATGAAGGAGACCGTCCTCATGGTGAACCCGGCGGACAAGGCCTCGCAGCGCGCCGAGACCCAGTACCCGACGGAGAGCGCCGAGTACCGGTACCACAACGGCAAGCTGTTCATCGCCCGCCCGTCGGTGCGCAAGTCCTCCTACGACAGCGGCGACCCGGAGTACCTGTTCGTCTCCTTCACCGCCAGCTGACCCGCACCGCGCACATCGAGAAGCCCCCGAACGGTCCGTACCGATCGGGGGCTTCTCGTCGGTATCCGCCTCGCACCGTCGAACAAGCGTGTAGCTTGCCGGGTCAGAAGGGTCGGGGGTGGGTGCCTTAATGGGCGTACGGGTCATGGTGGTCGACGAGCACCGGCTGCTGGCCGAGGCGCTCGCCTCGGCCCTGAAACTGCGCGGACACCGGGTCCTCGCGGCGGCCGCCCCGGCCGCGGGCGCCGCCGAACTGGTCATCAGCCGCGCCCCGGAGGTCTGCCTCCTGGGCACCGCGACCCCGGCCGAGCCGGGGGTCTTCGAGCCGATCGTGCGGATCAAGCGGGAGCGTCCGCAGATCGCCGTGGTCGTGCTCGGCCCGGTGCCGAGCCCGCGCGGGATCGCCGCGGCCTTCGCCGCCGGGGCATCGGGCTACGTACGGCACGACGAGCGCATCGAGGGCGTCGAGCGGGCCCTGGCCAAGGCCCGCGCCGGAGAGGTCGCGATCGCCCCGCAGTTGCTGCAAGGGGCCTTCGCCGAGCTGCTCAACCCCACCGCCCAGCCCGACGACGAGGGCAGCAGGCTGCTACGGCTGCTCACCCCGCGGGAGGTCGAGGTGCTGGTCAGGGTCGCCGAGGGCGAGGACACCCGGCTCATCGCCGCGGGCATGGCCATCGCGCCGAGCACCGCCCGTACGCACGTGCAGCGGGTGCTGATGAAGCTGGGCGTGGGCTCGCGGCTGGAGGCGGCCGCACTGGCCGCCCGCACGGGCCTGCTGGACCGGGCGGGGCCGGTGCCCGGGGCCGCGCAGCTCTGAGGATCTCCCCGGATTTCCCCGGCGGGGGCGAATCGGGTATCCCAGTTCCAGCACGCGCGATCCGCGTGCGCCCCCGTGCGAGAGGCAGTGGAGCGTTGAGCAAATACCTGGTGACCGGCGGCGCCGGCTATGTGGGCAGCGTCGTCGCTGCGCACCTCCTGGAGGCGGGCCACGCGGTCACGATCGTCGACAACCTCACCACCGGCTTCCGGACCGGGATCCCCGCAGGCGCCGAGTTCATCAACGGCCGGATCCAGGACGCGGCCGAGTACCTGGACTCCTCCTACGACGCCGTCCTGCACTTCGCGGCCTCCTCGCAGGTCGCCGAGTCCGTGGCCAACCCCGGCAAGTACTGGGACAACAACGTCGGCGGCACCCTGGCCCTGCTCACCGCGATGCGCGCGGCGGGGGTGCGCAGGCTGGTGTTCTCCTCGACCGCCGCCACGTACGGCGAGCCGGCCGGGGGGCTGCTCACCGAGACCTCGGTGACCGAGCCGTCGAACCCGTACGGGGCCTCCAAGCTGGCCGTCGACCAGATGATCGCGGGGGAGTGCGCGGCGCACGGCCTGGCCGCGGTGTCCCTGCGCTACTTCAACGTGGCGGGCGCGTACGGGGAGTTCGGGGAGCGGCACGACCCCGAGACCCACCTGATCCCGCTGGTGCTGCAAGTGGCGCTGGGCGAGCGGGAGTCGATCTCGGTGTTCGGCGAGGACTACCCGACCCCGGACGGCACCTGCGTCCGCGACTACATCCACGTCGCCGACCTGGCGCAGGCGCACCTGGCCGCGCTGCGGGTCGCCGCCGAGGGGGAGCACCTGATCTGCAACCTCGGCAACGGCAGCGGCTTCTCGGTCCGGGAGGTCATCGAGACCGTCCGCCGGGTCACCGGGCGCGAGATCCCCGAGATCGTCTCCCCGCGCCGCCCCGGCGACCCCGCGGTGCTCGTGGCCTCCGCGGAGACGGCCCGCGTGAAGCTCGGCTGGACCCCGACCCGCTCGGACCTCAACGGCATCGTCACGGACGCCTGGAACTTCGCGCGCAGCCACCGCTCCTGACCACTCGCGACTGCTCCCGAGCACTCCTGACGGCCTTGCCCGCGCGCATCGCCTCCTGTTCCACCCGCCCCCGGCGCAACTCGGCGCCGGGGGCGCGCGTGTGTTCGGTGCGCGCCGCTCGGGGGCGCTGTGCGCGGGCGCCCGGCGTGCACACGCCGGGTGAAACGCGCAGCGTGCAACTGCCCGTGGCACGGGCCCTGCCGGAATCGGCCTTCCGGGCCTTCCGGACAGTCGAATTCAAGCCACCACAAAGCCTGTTCGGGACCGCCCCGCCGGAAAATCCCTGGGAAAACTTCTGCTATTCGGCCAACCGTGTGCGACCCCCGGCCCTACGCTGATGCGTGACACCGGTGGGGGCCGGTGTTGATTCAGGGGTCGAGACAAGTCGGGTACGACGTCCGGTCCGGGGTAGTTGCAGAGGTGTCACGGCGGCGGCCGCGGCGGCTGCGGACCACCCGGTCCGGGCGCCGTACCCGCCGCCGTCCGTTCCCCGACCCTTGGGGGTTTTGTGGTTCGTATCCGTGTTCTCGTCGTCGACGATCACCGCATCTTCGCCGAATCCCTGGCCGCCGCACTCGCGGCCGAGCCGGACGTGGACGTGTCCGCGGCCGGCAGCGGTCCCGCCGCCCTGCGCTGCCTCGAACGCGCGGTGGCCGAGGGCCGCCGCTTCGACGTCCTGCTGGTCGACGCCGATCTCGGCGCCGTCGTCGGCGCCGTGCCCGCGCAGCGGGAGTCCGGCTCCGGCCCGGGCGCCGGCCCGCCGCCGAGCTCCGACGGGATCGCACTGGTGGCGGGCGTACGGGTGTCCCATCCCGGGGTCCGCACCGTCGTCCTGGCCGAGCGCGACGACCCCCGCCGGGCCGCCCTCGCGCTCCAGGCGGGGGCCTCCGGCTGGGTGGCGAAGGACTGCTCGCTCTCCCGGCTGCTGGCCGTCATCCGCGGGGTGCTGCGCGAGGAGACGCACCTGCCGCCCGCGCTGCTCACCGGAGTGCTCCGGGAGCTGACCGCCGCACGCAAGCACCGTACGGACAGCGAGCGGCTCGTGGAGTCCCTCACCCCGCGCGAACACGAGGTGCTGCGCTGCATGGTGGCGGGGCTGGGCCGCAAGGACGTGGCCGCGCGGCTGTTCCTGTCCCCGCACACCGTCCGCACCCACATGCAGAACGTGCTGGGCAAGCTCGGCGTGCACTCCACGCTGGCGGCGGTGGCGCTGGCCCGGCGGGCCGGCGTACGGCCGGCGGACCTAGCCGGGGATGTTGTCGAACGGAGCGGTCAACTGGCGTAGCAGCGCGGCGAGGTCGCCGCGCTGGGTACGCGAGAGCTGGGCCAGGATCGCCCTCTCCTGGGCCAGCAGTCCCGCCAGCGCCTGATCGGCGCGGTCGCGGCCCTCGGGCGTCAGCCGGACCAGGACCCCGCGCCGGTCGCTGGGGTCGGGCAGCCGCTCGACGAGGCTCTTCTTCGCGAGGCGGTCGATGCGGTTGGTCATGGTGCCCGAGGTGACCAGGGTCTGGGTCAGCAGCTGGCCCGGGGAGAGCTGGTACGGCGCCCCGGCCCGCCGCAGCGAGGTCAGCACGTCGAACTCCCACGGCTCCAGGCCGTGCTCGGAGAAGGCCAGTCTGCGCGCGCGGTCGAGGTGGCGCGCGAGCCTGCTCACGCGGCTCAGCACCTCCAGCGGTTCCACGTCGAGGTCAGGGCGTTCCCGCCGCCATGCCGCGACCAGTCGGTCGACCTCGTCCTCCATGTCGATCAGTGTAAGGGGTCTGTCGATGTGAAGTCTCTTCACGTCAAGTATCTCGTGATCATGTTTCTTGACGTCGAGATATATTCTGCGCGACCATGGGGCATGGAGGTGGCCGGAACGGCTTCCGCTTCCGCCCGCCCCACCAGTAGGGAGGCTCGAACATGCATTCCGATACCGCCTCGGCCCGGATCCCCGCCCCCACGTCCTCATCCACCTCCACCGCGCCATCCGCACCGACCTGGGACCCGCAGCAGTACCTCCGACACGCCGGCCACCGAACCCGGCCCTTCCTGGACCTCCTGACCCGGATACCCGAGCTGCCCACCCGGACCGCCCGGATCGCCGACCTGGGCTGCGGCCCCGGCAACGTCACCACCCTGCTCGCCGACCGCTGGCCCGAGGCCCGCATCACCGGCTTCGACCTCTCCCCCGAGATGCTCCACCGCGCCGACAAGGAGTACGCCGGCCCCACCCGCGGCGGCGGCAGCCTCGACTTCCGCCGGGGAGACCTCGCCGACTGGCTCCCCGAGGAGCCGTACGACCTGATCGTCTCCAACGCCGCCCTCCAGTGGGTCCCCAGCCACCCCGGATCCTTCGCCGCCTGGACCAACGGCCTGCGCCCCGGCGGAACCTTCGCCTTCCAGATCCCCGGCAACTACGGCGCCCCCAGCCACCGGCTCCTCGCCGACCTCTGCGACACCCCGCACTGGCGGGCCCGGCTCGCCGGACACGGGGCCCGCTACATCCACCTCCTCGAACCCGCCGAGTACCTGGAACGGTTGACCGAGCTCGGCTGCACCGTCGAGGTGTGGGAGACGACGTACTACCAGCTCCTCGAAGGCCCCGACCCCGTCCTGGACTGGGTCAAGGGCACCGCGCTGCGGCCGGTGCTCACCGCCCTCGGCGACGACCACGAGGCCGTAGCCGCATTCCTCGCCGAATACCGCGATCTCCTGCGCGGGGCCTACCCGCCCGGGCCGCGTGGCACTGTGTTCCCGTTCCGCCGCATCTTCGCCGTCGCCCGCAAGGAGGCATGACCGTGCTCAGCGCCGTCGACCACATACAACTGGCCGCGCCACCCGGTTCGGAGGACAGACTCCGGGCCTACTACCAGGACGTCCTCGGCATGACGGAGATCCCCAAGCCGCCCGTCCTCGCGGCCCGCGGCGGCTGCTGGCTCGCCGCCGGACCCGTCCAGCTCCACCTGGGCATCGAGGACGACTTCCGGCCCGCCCTCAAGGCACACCCGGGACTCCGCGTCACCGGCATCGAGGCGTACGCCGGCAGACTGGAGGAGCGGGGCGCCAAGGTCGTCTGGGACGACAACCTCCCCGGCCACCGCCGCTTCTACTCCGAGGACCCCGTGGGCAACCGGCTCGAATTCCTGGAACCGCACGCGGTGTGAGCCCACCGCGCGACGCGACGGCGCCCCGCCACCCGGACCGGGTGACGGGGCGCCGTCGCGTACACACCCGCTCGTACGGGCCTCAGCTCTTGCGGTGGCCCACCAGCCGCGGCTTGGACTCCAGCCCGTCCAGCCCGTGCCAGGCCAGGTTCACCAGATGCGCGGCGACCTCCGCCTTCTTCGGCTTGCGGACGTCCAGCCACCACTGCCCGGTCAGCGCCACCATCCCGACCAGCGCCTGCGCGTACAGCGGCGCCAGCTTCGGGTCGAAGCCCCGCGCCTTGAACTCCAGGCCCAGGATGTCCTCGACCTGCGTGGCGATGTCGCTGATCAGCGAGGCGAAGGTGCCCGTGGACTGGGCGACGGGGGAGTCCCGCACCAGGATCCGGAAACCGTCCGTGTACGACTCGATGTAGTCCAGCAGCGCGAACGCCGCCTGCTCCAGCAGCTCCCGCGGGTGCCCGGCCGTCAGCGCGCCCGTCACACCGTCCAGCAACTGCCGCATCTCCCGGTCCACGACGACCGCGTACAGACCCTCCTTGCCGCCGAAGTGCTCGTACACCACCGGCTTGGACACCCCGGCCTTCGCCGCGATCTCCTCCACCGAGGTGCCCTCGAAGCCCTTCTCGGCGAACAGGGTCCGACCGATGTCCAGCAGTTGCTGGCGCCGTTCGGCGCCCGTCATCCGAACCCGGCGGCCGCGCCTGGGCTTGTCGCTGCTGGAGGTACCGCCGTCGATCGCCACGCCCCCCATCATGCCGCGTTCGACTCGTTTTCCCTGCGCCGGGCGTCGATGCGGGCCGCGGACGGCCACCGCACGTCGGAGGCCCAGCCGGCCTGCTCGAACCAACGGATCAGCCGCGCACTGGAGTCGACCTGGCCGCGCAGCACACCGTGACGCGCCGAGGTCGGGTCCGCGTGGTGCAGGTTGTGCCAGGACTCCCCGCACGACAGCACCGCGAGCCACCACACGTTGCCGGAGCGGTCACGCGACTTGAACGGCCGCTTGCCCACCGCGTGGCAGATCGAATTGATGGACCACGTCACGTGGTGCAGCAGCGCGACCCGCACCAGGGAACCCCAGAAGAACGCCGTGAACGCGCCCCACCAGGACATCGTCACCAGACCGCCCACCAGCGGCGGGATCGCCAGCGACAGCATCGTCCAGAAGATGAAGTCCCGCGAGATCCGCCGGATCGCCGGGTCCTTGACCAGATCCGGGGCGTACTTCTGCTGATCGGTCTGCTCCTCGTCGAAGAGCCAGCCGATGTGCGCCCACCACAGACCCTTCACCAGCGCCGGGAGCGTCTCCCCGAACCGCCACGGCGAATGCGGGTCGCCCTCGTGGTCGGAGTACTTGTGGTGCTTGCGGTGGTCGGCCACCCAGCGCACCAGCGGCCCCTCCACCGCCATCGACCCCATCACGGCCAGCACGATCCGCAGCGGGCGCTTCGCCTTGAAGGAACCGTGCGTGAAGTAGCGGTGGAAGCCGATGGTGATCCCGTGGCAGGCCAGGAAGTACATGAACACCATCAGGCCGAGGTCCAGCCAGCTCACCCCCCAACCCCAGGCCAGCGGGATCGCCGCCAGCAGCGCCAGGAAGGGAACGGTGATGAACAGCAGGAGCGCGATCTGCTCGATGGACCGCTTGTTCTCGCCGCCGAGGGTCGCGGACGACTCCGGCGAATCGGAGGGCGCGGAGGCACCCTCGATCAAATCGGGGCTGGTGGTCATGGGCGTTTTTTCCCCTGGGGGTGAGGTCGGCAGGCGTCGGATCACGGACCCTACGGACCCGTAACCTACGGCAACGTAAGTATGGCAAAGCTCCGCCCCGCGGCAAGGGGAGCACGACCGCGACCCCGCCGACAGGGCCGCCCTCCGTCCGCCTGGTGACACGTATACCGAGGCACGAGGACGGGACACCTATCCTGGTGTCGTCGGACAGCGCGGTCCGCACGGGCAGTCCCGAGCTGCGCATCAGGAGCGGCTACGCCGCGCGCACCCGGGCGCCCACCTCCCAGTAGCGCTCGAACACTGCAAGGAGCCGCACCTGTGAGCAGTGCTGACCAGGCCCCCGCCCGCACCACGGAAGCCGCCGCGAACGCAGAGCTGCGCGCGGACATCCGCCGCCTCGGCGACCTCCTCGGCGAGACCCTCGTACGCCAGGAGGGCCAGGAACTCCTCGACCTCGTCGAACGCGTCCGCGCCCTCACACGCACCGACGGCATCGCAGCCGCCGCGCTGCTCGGCGACACCGACCTGGAGACCGCCGCCAAGCTGGTGCGCGCCTTCTCCACCTACTTCCACCTCGCCAACGTCACCGAGCAGGTGCACCGCGGCAAGGAACTGCGCGCCCACCGGGCCGCCGAAGGCGGGCTCCTCGCCCGCACCGCCGACATGCTCAAGGACGCCGACCCCGAGCACCTGCGCGAGACGGTCAAGAACCTCAACGTCCGCCCCGTCTTCACCGCACACCCCACCGAGGCCGCCCGTCGCAGCGTCCTGAACAAGCTGCGCCGCATCGCCGCCCTGCTGGAGGAGCCCGTCACCGGCGCCGGCGAGCGCCGCCGCCACGACCTGCGGCTCGCCGAGAACATCGACCTCGTCTGGCAGACCGACGAACTGCGCGTGGTCCGTCCCGAGCCCGCCGACGAAGCCCGCAACGCCATCTACTACCTCGACGAGCTGCATGCCGGCGCCGTCGGCGACGTCCTGGAGGACCTCGCCGCCGAGCTCCAGCGCGTCGGCGTCGAGCTGCCCCCCGGCACCCGCCCGCTCACCTTCGGCACCTGGATCGGCGGCGACCGCGACGGCAACCCCAACGTCACCCCCGACGTCACCCGGGACGTGCTGATCCTCCAGCACGAACACGGCATCACCGACGCCCTCGAACTCATCGACTTCCTGCGCGGACTGCTGTCGAACTCCATCCGCTACACCGGAGCCACCGAAGAGCTCCTCTCCTCCCTCCAGGCCGACCTGGAGCGCCTCCCCGAGATCAGCCCGCGCTACAAGCGGCTGAACGCCGAGGAGCCCTACCGCCTCAAGGCCACCTGCATCCGGCAGAAGCTCGTCAACACCCGCGAGCGCCTCGCCAAGGGCATCCCCCACGAAGAGGGCCGCGACTACCTCGGCACCGCCGAACTCCTCACCGACCTCACCCTCATCCAGAGCTCCCTGCGCGAGCACCGCGGCGCACTCTTCGCCGACGGCCGCATGGACCGCACCATCCGCACGCTCGCCGCCTTCGGCCTCCAGCTCGCCACCATGGACGTACGCGAGCACGCCGACGCCCACCACCACGCGCTCGGCCAGCTCTTCGACCGGCTCGGCGAGGAATCCTGGCGCTACGCCGACATGCCCCGCGACTACCGCGGCAAGCTGCTCGCCAAGGAACTGCGCTCGCGCCGCCCCCTGGCCCCCACCCCGGCACCCCTCGACGCCGCCGGGCAGAAGACCCTCGGCGTCTTCGGCGCCATCAAGGACGCCTTCGAGAAGTTCGGCCCCGAGGTCATCGAGTCCTACATCATCTCGATGTGCCAGGGCGCCGACGACGTCTTCGCCGCCGCCGTCCTGGCCCGCGAAGCCGGACTCATCGACCTGCACGCCGGCTGGGCCAAGATCGGCATCGTCCCGCTCCTGGAGACCACCGACGAGCTGCGCGCCGCCGACGTCATTCTCGACGAGATGCTCGCCGACCCCTCCTACCGGCGCCTGGTCTCCCTGCGCGGCGACGTCCAGGAGGTCATGCTCGGCTACTCCGACTCCTCCAAGTTCGGCGGCATCACCACCTCCCAGTGGGAGATCCACCGCGCCCAGCGCCGGCTGCGCGACGTCGCCCACCGCTACGGCGTACGCCTGCGCCTCTTCCACGGCCGTGGCGGCACCGTCGGCCGCGGCGGCGGCCCCTCGCACGACGCGATCCTCGCCCAGCCCTGGGGCACTCTGGAGGGCGAGATCAAGGTCACCGAGCAGGGCGAGGTCATCTCCGACAAGTACCTCGTGCCCTCGCTGGCCCGCGAGAACCTCGAACTGACCGTCGCGGCGACCCTGCAGGCCTCGGCCCTGCACACCTCCCCGCGCCAGTCCGAGGACGACCTGGCCCGCTGGGACGCGGGCATGGACATCGTCTCCGACGCCGCCCACGCCGCGTACCGGGAACTCGTCGAGGACCCGGACCTGCCGGCGTACTTCTTCGCCGCCACCCCGGTCGACCAGCTCGCCGACCTGCACCTCGGCTCGCGCCCCTCGCGCCGCCCCGACTCCGGCGCCGGCCTCGACGGCCTGCGCGCCATCCCCTGGGTGTTCGGCTGGACCCAGTCCCGCCAGATCGTCCCCGGCTGGTACGGAGTCGGCTCGGGCCTCAAGGCCCTGCGCGAAGCCGGCCAGGGCGACTCGCTCACCGAGATGGGCAAGCGCTGGCACTTCTTCCGCAACTTCCTGTCCAACGTCGAGATGACACTGGCCAAGACCGACCTGCGGATCGCCCGCCACTACGTCGACACCCTCGTGCCCGAGAACCTCAAGCACGTCTTCGCCCGGATCGAGGCCGAGCACGAGCTCACCGTCCGCGAGGTCCTGCGCATCACCGGCGGCGAGAAGCTCCTGGACTCCAACCCGGTCCTCCAGCAGACCTTCGCCGTCCGCGACGCCTACCTGGACCCGATCTCCTACCTCCAGGTCTCCCTGCTGGCCCGCCAGCGGGCCGCGGCCGAGCGCGGCGAGGAAGCGGACCCGATCCTCTCCCGCGCCCTGCTCCTCACCGTCAACGGCGTCGCCGCCGGCCTGCGCAACACCGGCTGACGGCACGGCGTACGCACGACAGGGCCCCCGCACCACGAAGGTGCGGGGGCCCTGTCGTCGCGGAGCTACGGGGCTCAGCCCGCGGCGCCCGCCTTGCGGCGGCGGGTCACCAGCACGGCGCCCGCACCGATCAGCGCGGCGGCCATCGCGGCGATCAGGCCGACCGGGGCGTCGGAACCGGTCTTCGCCAGGTCACCCCCACCGGTGGAACCGCCCGTCGCGGGGGCCGAACCGGCCGGAGCCGGGGAAGAGGCCGAGCCGGACGGCGACGCGCTCGGCGAAACCGAGGCGGAGGTGCTGGCCGAAACCGAGGCCGAGGGGGAGGCCGACGCGCCGGCGCTCAGCTTCGTGACAGTGCGCCGCCCCGGTCAAGAGGTACTCGTCAGTATTCGTACGGCCTTGGGGGCTCGTGATCGGGTTTGTCCGAAGTGGCGATCGGCACACCGGTCAGGAGTTGTACGCCGACTGGGCGCGCTCCAGACCCTCCGTGATCAGGCATTCCACGGAGTCGGCCGCCCGGTCCACGAACCACTCCAGCTCCTTGCGCTCCGTGGAGGAGAAGTCCTTCAGCACGAAGTCCGCCACCTGCATGCGGCCCGGCGGACGGCCGATGCCGCACCGGACCCGGTGGTAGTCCGGACCCATCGACTTCGTCATCGACTTCAGCCCGTTGTGGCCGTTGTCCCCGCCGCCCAGCTTCAGGCGCAGCGTCGGGTAGTCGATGTCCAGCTCGTCATGGACCGCCACGATCCGGTCCAGCGGCACCTTGTAGAAATCGCGCAGTGCCGTCACCGGGCCGCCGGACAGGTTCATGAAGGACATCGGCTTGGCCAGCACCACCCGGCGGTTCGCGGGGCCGGGCGGGCCGATGCGCCCCTCCACCACCTGCGCACGGGCCTTGTGCGCCTTGAACTTCCCGCGCATCCGCTCCGCCAGCAGGTCCGCCACCATGAACCCGATGTTGTGGCGGTTGCCCGCGTACTCCGGCCCGGGGTTCCCGAGACCGACGATCAGCCAGGGCGCCGCGTCGTCCGCGTCCGACATCAAAAGCTCCTTATACGAGAACGACCGCCGTCCCGCTCCAGTGGAGCCGGACGGCGGTCGGTCAGCAAGTGCTGAGGGGGAAGGGCGAGGCTCAGGCCTCGGCGCCCTCTTCCTCGGCGGCCGGCTCCTCGGCCTGCGGGGCGACGACCTGCAGGACGGCGATGTCACCGTCGACGGCCAGCGTGGTGCCGGCCGGCAGGACCAGGTCCTTGGCGTGGATGGTGGCGCCGGCCTCGAGGCCCGCGATGGAGACGGTGACCTCGGTCGGGATGTGGGTGGCCTCGGCCTCGACGGAGATGGTGTTCTGGAGGGTCTCCAGCATGTTGCCGCCGGCGGCCAGCTCGCCCTCGGTGACGATCGCGACGTCGACGGTGACCTTCTCGCCCTTCTTGACGATCAGGTAGTCGACGTGCGAGATGGAGCGCTTCAGCGGGTGCTTCTGCACGGCCTTCGGGATGACCAGCTCGGTGCCGTCGCCCGCGATGTCCAGGGTGATCAGCACGTTCGGGGTGCGGAGCGCCAGCTGCAGGCCGTGGCCCTCGACGTTGACGTGCTTCGGGTCCTGGCCGTGGCCGTAGATGACACCGGGAACCAGCGCGTCGCGACGGGCCTGGCGGGCGGAGCCCTTGCCGAAGGTGGTGCGGAGCTGGGCGGAAAGCTTGACCTCGGACATGCTCACTCCTCGTGGGGTGACGGAAAACGGACGAGTCACCCGGCCGGAACGGCCTGCTACGAAGAGCGCGTCGATAACGGAGAGCCGGTACCCAAAAGGTACGGCCTCCCTCGCCGAGCAACTCGCAGAGTCTACCCGGCGGGGAGGCCGTACTTCAAAAGGATCTTACTGCTGCTCTTCGAACAGGCTGGTGACCGAACCGTCCTCGAACACCTCGCGCACCGCGCGGGCGATCATCGGGGCGATCGACAGGACCGTGATCTTGTCGAGCTCCAGGTCGGACGGGTCCGGCAGGGTGTTCGTGAACACGAACTCGCTGACCTTGGAGTTCTTCAGGCGGTCGGCCGCCGGGCCCGACAGGATGCCGTGCGTGGCCGTCACGATGACGTCCTCCGCGCCGTGCGCGAAGAGCGCGTCGGCGGCGGCGCAGATGGTGCCACCGGTGTCGATCATGTCGTCGACCAGGACGCAGACGCGGCCCTTGACCTCACCGACGACCTCGTGGACGGTCACCTGGTTGGCGACGTCCTTGTCACGGCGCTTGTGCACGATGGCCAGCGGCGCGTCCAGGCGGTCGCACCAGCGGTCGGCCACGCGCACGCGGCCGGCGTCCGGGGAGACGATCGTCAGCTTGGTGCGGTCCACCTTGGCGCCGACGTAGTCCGCGAGGACCGTCAGGGCCGAGAGGTGGTCCACCGGGCCGTCGAAGAAGCCCTGGATCTGGTCCGTGTGCAGGTCGACCGTGAGGATGCGGTCGGCACCCGCGGTCTTCAGCAGGTCCGCGACCAGACGCGCCGAGATCGGCTCGCGGCCCTTGTGCTTCTTGTCCTGGCGGGCGTACCCGTAGGACGGGACGATCACGGTGATGGAGCGCGCCGACGCGCGCTTGAGCGCGTCGATCATGATCAGCTGCTCCATGATCCACTTGTTGATCGGAGCCGTGTGGCTCTGGATCAGGAAGCAGTCCGCGCCACGAGCCGACTCCTGGAAGCGGACGTAGATCTCACCGTTCGCGAAATCGAAAGCCTTGGTCGGCACGAGGCCGACTCCCAGCTGGTGTGCGACCTCCTCGGCCAGCTCGGGGTGGGCGCGGCCGGAGAAGAGCATGAGCTTCTTCTCGCCGGTCGTCTTGATCCCGGTCACAGCACTGTCTCCTCAGACGTGGGAAAGCTGCTCGCCCCCATGTGCGTCCGTCCCGCACACGGTGAGCCAGCCGAATTGCGTGCACCTATCACGGTACGCCGTCTCCGGCGTACCCGTTTCCGGTCAGTTCACCTCAGCGTTCGCCGGAGTCCTCGTGGACCGCCGACTGAGCCGCCGTCGCGGCGGCACTTCCCGGACGCTTGCGGGCCACCCAGCCCTCGATATTCCGCTGCTGGCCACGGGCCACGGCCAGCGCGCCGGGCGGCACATCCTTCGTGATCACCGAGCCGGCGGCCGTGTAGGCGCCGTCCCCGATGGTGACGGGAGCCACAAACATGTTGTCCGAGCCCGTCTTGCAGTGTGAGCCGACGGTCGTGTGGTGCTTGTGCTCGCCGTCGTAGTTCACGAAGACGCTCGCCGCACCGATGTTCGTGTACTCGCCGATCGTCGCGTCGCCCACGTACGACAGGTGGGGCACCTTGGTGCCCTCGCCGATCGTCGCGTTCTTCATCTCCACGTACGTGCCGGCCTTGGACTTGGCTCCCAGGTTCGTCCCCGGACGCAGGTACGCGAAGGGCCCGACCGACGCCGACTCGCCGATCACGGCGTTGTCGGCCACCGTGTTGACCACGGTGGCGCGCGGCCCGACGCGGGTGTCCTTCAGGCGGCTGTTCGGGCCGACCTCGGCCCCTTCGCCGATGTGGGTCGCGCCGAGGAGCTGGGTGCCCGGGTGCACGACGGCGTCCTGGCCGAAGGTGACCGTCACGTCGACGAGCGTGCTGGCCGGGTCGACGACCGTCACGCCCGCGAGCATCGCGCGCTCCAGCAGGCGTGCGTTGAGCAGCGCGCGGGCCTCGGCGAGCTGGACGCGGTTGTTGATGCCGAGGATCTGGCGGTGGTCGGCGCCGACGGCCGCGCCGACGCGGTGGCCGGCCTCGCGCAGGATGCCGAGTACGTCCGTGAGGTACTCCTCGCCCTGGCTGTTGTCGGTGCGGACCTTGCCGAGGGCCTCGCTCAGCAGGCTGCCGTCGAAGGCGAAGACCCCGGAGTTGATCTCGCGGATGGCGCGCTGGGCGTCGGTGGCGTCCTTGTGCTCGACGATGGCGGTGACCGCCCCGTCGGCGGCGCGCACGATGCGTCCGTACCCGGTGGAGTCCGGCACCTCGGCGGTGAGCACGGTGACGGCATTGCCGTCGGCGGCGTGCGTGGCGACGAGGGCGCCGAGGGTCTGCCCGGTGAGCAGCGGGGTGTCGCCGCAGACGACCACGACGGTGCCGTCGACGGTGCCGCCGAGCTCTTCGAGAGCCATGCGGACGGCGTGCCCGGTGCCGTTCTGCTCGTGCTGGACGGCGGTGCGGACCTCGGCGTCGATCCCGGCGAGGTGCGCGACGACCTGGTCGCGGGCGTGTCCGACGACGACGACCAGGTGGGAGGGGTCCAGCTCACGGGAGGCGGCGACGACGTGACCGACGAGCGAGCGCCCGCTGATCTCGTGCAGAACCTTGGGTGTGGCCGACTTCATGCGGGTGCCTTCACCCGCTGCGAGTACGACGACGGCTGCCGGGCGGTTGGCGCTCACGGGTGTGCCCTTCGGCTTCGGGTGGTGGACCCGTGAAGGATACCGGTGGGTCGCACGCCGAAAACGAAGCCGGGTCCCGACCGTGGCGGTCAGGACCCGAACTTGATTGGCTCCCGGGGCAGGAGTCGAACCTGCGTCGTACCCAGATTCAAAGTCTGGTCGCCCCTACCGACAGAGCAACCCGGGATTGGCCGCCGTCAGCCTACGCGTTTCTGCGGCGCGCCTCCACTGCCATGCGTGACCACCACCCCTCGATACGGCAGTAGAGATCGGCGCTGTCCAGTACTCCGATCACCAGGCAACCCCGGTAGTCCTCGCCGACGTTCTTGCGGACCGTCTTCGGGTTGTGCCTCTTCACGGTCGTCCTCTGGAGCTCACAATGATCCACTCGTACCTGGTCAGCCCAGTAATGCTCGGCACCGGTGACGTCTGCCGTCTCGTGGATCATCACGCGGTACCGGATGCGATGGGGGGTCACCCCGAGGAGTTCCAGCCAGGCGAGGAAGAGGTGGATCATGTCCGAATCGCTGTTGACGAAGATCACTCGCTCGCGCCGGGCGTACGACTTGCTCTTCTGGCCTTCCGCCCAATAGAGGCCGACGCCGACGAGGAAGAGCTCGCGGTCGGTCATGGTGCCGACCTCGTCATGTGCGGACTTCTTGGTTGCCTGGCGGGCATCGTCCTGGGACTGGCGCAGCTTTTTCAACCCGGCATTCATGAGGGCCCGATGCTGCTCCTCCGTGTAGCGGGGCTGCGGTTTCGGGAGGTCGCGGACCCAGAGGGAGATGGAGCTCTTCGAGCAGCCGAGCTCGACTTGGATCTCGTCGTAGGTCATCCCCTCGAGGCGGAGCTCGCGAGCGCGTTCGCGGAGGTCGTCCTTCGCGTTCGGACGCTTCGTCCATTCGGGTGGGGGCTCGCCCTTCACCAGAGCGTTGAGGATGTTGTTGTTGTGGACGCCGAGGCGGTCACGGATCTGGCGCAGGCTGAGGCCCTCGCGTCGCAAGACGATGGCCTGCTCGCGTAGGGATTCGAAGGTCGCGGTTCCGGAGCGGAGGCCGCCGGTGCCGTCGCCGGGGCGACGTGGGATTTCGGTCATGTCGCCAATATCGTCCGGAATGCGAGATTCAGGTCTCGCCGAATGGTCTATTCAGTCGTATGTGCGATTACCCCGGGTTTACCGGAATTTCGGTCGCGGCTGTGCAGGCACCCCTGCGTACGCTGGTCGGCATGACCGGTACGGGGGAAGAGCAAGGGGCAGGGCGGGACGGGCCACTGTGGTGGGAGAGGCGGCGGGGGGCCGCGCTGGACGTGGGGCTCGGCGGGGTCTCCGCCGTCGAGTGCGCCCTGGAGGGGGTGTCGTTCGCCCACGAGGCCGCGGTGCCCGTGGCCGTCGGGGTGCTGTTCGGGATCGTGGTCGGGGCCGCGCTCACGCTGCGGCGGCGCTGGCCGATCGCCGTGGTGCTCATCGGGATCGCGGTCTCGCCGGCCGCCATGGGGTTCCTGCTCGGCGTGGTGGGGCTGTACACGCTCGCCACCTCCGAGGTGCCGCGGCGGATCACCGCCACCCTCACCTCGATGTCGCTGGCCGCGACCTTCGTGGTGATGTACGTGCGGACCCAGGGGGACGTGGAGGCCGACCGCACGCTCGTGATCGTGCTCTCCGTCTTCATCGCGGTGGCGCTGACCGTGCCGCCGGTGCTCCTGGGCCTCTACATAGGGGCCCGCAGGCGGCTCATGGAGAGCCTGCAGGAGCGGGCGGACTCGCTGGAGCGGGAGCTGTCGCTGCTGGCGGACCGCGCGGAGGAGCGGGCCGAGTGGGCCCGTACGGAGGAGCGCACGCGGATCGCGCGGGAGATGCACGACGTAGTGGCGCACCGGGTGTCGCTCATGGTGGTCCATGCGGCGGCGCTGCAGGCGGTGGCGGTCAAGGATCCGGCGAAGGCGGTGAAGAACGCCGCGCTGGTGGGTGACATGGGGCGCCAGGCGCTGACGGAGCTCCGGGAGATGCTCGGGGTGCTGCGGGCCGAGCCGCCCAAGGCGGTTCCGGCGGCGGTGGCGCCCGTGGCGCTCGTGGGGAGTTTCGAGGACGGGCCCTCGCTGGGGGAGCTGGAGGCGCTGGTCGGGCAGTCGCGGGCTGCGGGGATGGCCGTCGAGCTGGACGTCCGGGGCGCGGGGGCTGGGTATCCGGCCGAGGTGGAGCAGACGGCGTACCGGGTGGTGCAGGAGGCGCTGACCAACTGCCACAAGCACGCCCCGGGTGCGAGGGTCGTCGTACGCCTGGCCCATCGCGACGGGGAGGTGGCCATGCAGGTGGAGAACGGGCCGTGCGACGGCAAGGCCGCCGAGCCGGGCCTGCCGAGCGGCGGGAACGGGCTGGTCGGGATGCGCGAGCGGGTGCTCGGCCTGGGCGGGGTGTTCGTGTCCGGGCCGACGGACGAGGGCGGCTTCAAGGTCTCGGCGGTGCTGCCGGTCGGCTAGCCGCGCGTTCGGCCGGGTGTGACCGCCCCGAGCGCGACCGGCGCCCGGCTCGGGATCGGGCCGGGGCCGCGCCTCAATCGCCGGCGGGGCTGGATTGTGGCTGGTGCGATCTCTTGGCGCTCGCAGGGAAATCCAGCCCCGCCGGCGTTTGAGGCGCGGGGGTCCGGGGGCCGGCCCCCGCAGCGGGGCCGCGGCTGCACGGGGCCGCTCCGCCCGTGGCTGCCGCGCAGCGCGGCGGGCGGCGCGCGGGGCCGGGGCTCGGCCGGTACGGGACAGTCCCCGGCAGCGGCAGCGGCAGCGGCGGCGCGGGCCCGGCCCGTCAGGCTGTCGTGAGGCGGATCGGCTGGAGGCCGGTCAGGAGGAGGGTGAGGGCTTCGTCGAGGCCCGCGCCGAGGTACCAGTCGCCGGTGTGGTCGATGCCGTAGACGCGGCCCTCGCGGTCCAGGGCCAGGTGGGAGCCGCCGTCGGCCTCCACGCCCAGCGGGCACAGCTGCGTGGACAGGGCGCGGCCGAGGTCGGCGAAGGTGCGGGCGAGGTGGAGGCCGGTCAGCGGGTCGAGGCGCACCACGGCGGGGGCTATCTGCCGCCCCGGGCCGGGGGCGGTGACCGTGAGGCCGCCGAATTCGGCCCAGGCTTCGACGGCTGCGGGGAAGACGGTGTGCTGGTGTCCGGCCCGGGTGGTGTGGTCCCGGAGCGCGTCGGCCCAGTACTCGGCCTGCTTGATGTCCCAGCGGCCGGGCTCCCAGCCGGCGGTGCGCAGGGCGGAGTCCACGGCGACCGGGAAGCGGGTGGTCGAGGAGCGGTCGTAGGAGGCTGAGGTGGCGGTCATGGCGGCTACTCGGAATGGGAGAGGTCGACGGGGCGTACGCCGAAGTGGGCGAGGAGGGCGTCGCAGGAGCGGCACGGCGGCGCGTAGCTGCCGTGCAGCGGGTCGCCGTCCTCGCGGATGCGGCGGGCGGTGATCTTGGCGTGCTTCAGGGAGCGGCGGGCCTCGCTCGGGGTGAGCGGTTTGCGGGACGCGCGCTTGCTGCGGGCGCCCTCGACGGCGGCGAGGTGGCGGGAGAGCAGGATCGCCTCCGGACATCGGCCGGTGAAGCGTTCCCGCTGGCCGCTGGTGAGGGTGTCGAGGAAGTCCTGGACCAGGGGGTGGAGCACGGGCGGCTGGTCGGCCTTGCCGGCGGTGCCGGTGAGGGTTTCACCGCGTACGGAGAGTGCGGCGGCGACCGTGGGGAGGATGCCGTCGCGGCGGAAGCGGAGCGTGGGCGCGGCGGGGCGGCCGTCGGTGCTGCTCCAGCGCAGGCGGGGGTCACCGGTGGCGGCGCCGGGGTGGCCGGTGGCCGCGCCGAGCGGGCCCGGGGGTCCCGCGGGGCCCGGGGTCGCCGTGGCTGCTGTGGTGCCCGTGCCTCCTGCGCCTCCTGAGGCGGCGTCGGCCGGTTCTGTGCGTGTTGCCGTGTTCTGCATGGTCGCGCTTTCCCTCCCGTGCCCGCGGTGGTCGCCGCTGTCGCGCACGCCCCCGTGCTGCGGGGACAGCCTGTCAAATGTCCCCTGTCGTGTGGAAGCGGGGTCGAATATTCGTATCAATTCGGATCTTCCCGGCCGTCGTGCCGGTGCCCGCCTCGCAGGCGGGTGACGCTCTTGCCGAACCGCATAGGCTGTGGTGAACCAGCCAGATCCAGCAGGGGGCTACCGCCATGACGACAGGTCGGCTCGGGCAGCAGGCCGCGCCACCCAACGCCGCTTACTCGGGGCAGGTCGTGCATTTCCCGGACCCGGTCCGGGCTGCTCGGCATCCCCACGGAGTACGCATCGACGGGGGCGGGCATCCCGACTTCTCCCCGTACGCCCGCGCGGCGGTGGAGATCGCAGACCCGCCGGAGGGCTTCGGCGTGGACGAGCTGCGGCTGACGGACTGCGTCTCCGCGAACGCCGCCATGCAGGCGGCCGGCCACGAACTGTGGGACACCGTCGGTCCGGTGGCGACCCCGCACGGCTGGACCTGGCACCACGTGGCCGGCAGCCGCCGGATGGAGCTGGTCCCGGTCGAGGTGAAGGCGCTGCTGCGGCACCACGCGGGGCTGGCGACGGCGCCCGTGGACCACGACAAGCGCGGTACGCGGCCGTTGCAGGAGGTGCGCCCGGTGCACATGGGGCTGCCGAAGTCGGTGGTCTCGGTGTCCGAGCAGCAGGTGCAGGGCGTCGAGGAGGACCTCGGCTACCGGCTGCCGGAGGCGTACCGCGCCTTCCTGAAGGCGGCGGGCGGCTGCGCGCCGGTGGGCGCGGGCCTCGACGTGGACCTGGGGCTGCTGGTGGACCAGCCGTTCTTCACGGTGCGCGAGGAGGCGGCGGTCAACGACCTCGTCTACGTCAACAAGTGTCTGCGGGACCACCTGACGAAGGACTACCTGTGCGTGGCCTTCGCCCAGGGCGGGCTGCTCGCGGTGAAGGTGAAGGGCGAGGGGATCGGCTCCGTCTGGTTCTCCCCGTACGACGACGCGCGCGACCGGGACGGCTGGTCGGTGCAGGAGCGCGTGGAGCGGCTGTTGCTGCCGTGCGGTGCCGATTTCGATGCCTTCCTTGAGCGGTTGGCGGGTAATCCGCCGGAGCTGGAGACGGTGGCCGGTCTGATGGTGGACGGCGGATTCGCGCGCTCGGTTCCCGTCGCGGGTCCGGCGGCGACGCCGGTGGAGGGGTGACGGCGCGATGGTGACGTTCGCACAGGCGCAGGAGCGCGCCGAAGAGTGGATCAACGGGGACGTGCCCGCCTACCAGCACCGCGAGGTGCGGGTGCGGGAGTTCGGGCTCGGGTTCGTGCTGTGGGCCGAGGACCGCGCGGCGGGCCCGGTCTCGGGCGGGGGCCGGCAGCGGCTGGTCATCGCGCGTGACAGCGGGGAGGTGACGCTGTGGCCCGGGCTGCCGGTGGGTGAGGTGATCCGCCGGTACGAGGAGGAGTACGGGGCCTCGGCCGCGGCCGCGGCTTCGGAGGCCTCGGTCCCGCCGCCGCGGATCGACTCGGAGCAGACCTCGTTCATGCTGAGCCCGCCGGAGTGGTTGCAGGAGGCCGCGGACCGGGCGGGGATCCCGCCGGCCCCGACCCCGGCCCCGGCTGCGGCGCCCGCGCCGGCATCCGTGCCGGCTGCGGCCCCTGTTCCGGAGCCGGTCGCCGGGGCTCCGGCTCCCGCGGTGGTTGCCGCCGCCGACGGTGCGGCCGAGGCGGCCGGGCCGGCGCCGGTGCCGCTGCGTCGCGGGGGCGAGATCCCGTACGAGCCGACCGCCAACGACGGGGTGCCGGCCGGGGCCACGCCGTGGGCCGGGACCGATGTGAACTCCGGCGCGGACGACGTGTCCGTACCGCTGCCCGCGACGGTGTTCGCGCCGCCGCTGTCCGGTTCCGACCTGGAGGACGCGCCGCGCCCCGGGGTGGCCCCGGAGGCGAAGACGACCCTGATGGCGGGCGGCAGCCAGCTGCCGAAGACCGCCGTATCGCCGGCGCTGAGCGGCGACATCGCCGACGCGCCGACGAGCAAGGCCCAGGTCGGCCGCCCGGGCCCGGCTGCCCAGCCGGCGCCCCCCGGCCCGCCCGTTGCTGCCCCGGCCCCGGCTCCGGCTCCGGCTCCGGCTCCCGGTGTGTCCGGCGCACCCCACCCGCCCGCGCCCCCCGGTTCGCCGGGTTCGCTCGGTGGTGGGCTGGACCATGCTGCGACGATGCTGGCGGGTCCTGCCGTTACGGGTCAGCCGCCCGCGCCTCCGGGTCCGCCC